>JBKBIX010000069.1:0-7435 GCA_046293845.1 Bipolaricaulia bacterium
CGCCCGCCAAGCGCAACCGCGACCCTGTATCTACTCCCGGCGGAATTTTTACAGAGAGCTGACTCTCTGTCTTCACTCGTCCGGAGCCGTGGCAGCGCCGACACGGGTTCTCTATGATCTCGCCCGTCCCGCCGCAGCGCCCACACGTGCGAATGTTCACAAAGCTCCCCAACAGCGTCTGCTGCCGATACTGCAGCTCCCCACGCCCGTTGCAGACGGGACACTTTGTGCGCTGGCTTCCCAGCTCGACCCCGGTCCCGCGGCAGACATCGCACGCGATATATCTGGGCACAGTGAGCTTCATCTGCGCACCAAACGCGGCATCTTCGAGATTAATTCTCAGGCGATATTCTAAGTCTTCACCTCGCTGGGCGCGGCTGCGTCGCCGCTCGCGCGTCTCGCGCGTGCGCAGCCCCTCCCCAAAGAACATGTCGAAGATATCTTCCCAGGCCGAGCCAAACCCAAATTCCTCAAAGGCCTCGCGTGCCCGCCGGAAGTCTCTCAGATCAAAATCGAAGCGCTGCTCCGGCCCCACGTGCCCGAAGCGGTCGTACTGGGCGCGCTTGTCCGGGTCGCTCAGGACTTCATACGCTTCGGCAGCTTCCTTGAACTTCTCAGGGTCGCCGCCCTTGTCAGGATGATATTTTTTCGCCAGCTGGCGAAAGGCTTTCTTGATCTCCTCTTGCGAGGCGTCACGCGAGACGCCCAAGATCGAGTAATAGTCCTTCTTGGCCATAGGAGCTCTTTCTTTGAATCACGGAGCACACGGAAGGAACCACAGATTACACGGAAACGGCTGTACTTCCGTGCTTTCCGTGGCTCGTTTCCGCGCCTTCCGTGATTCACTCATCCCTCTTCTCGTACTCCGCGTCTATGTACTTCTCGCCCTTGCCATCCGAAGACTGCTGCTCGGAGCCTTGCCCGCCAGCTGCTTGAGCGCCACTTGTTTGATAGATCTCTCGGCCCAGCTCTAAGCTGACTTCTTCGAGTTCTTTCATCGCTTGGCGGACTTCAGCGATGGGGGCTTGGCTCTTCAGCTTTTCTTTGAGATTGTCAGCTGCTCGCTGGATCCGGTCGCGCGTGGAGGCACTCACCTTCGCGCCGTGCTCTTTCAACGCTTTTTCAGTTGCGTAGACCATTTGGTCGGCGCGGTTGCGCGTCTCGACTTCCTCCGCGCGACGCCGATCCTCTTCTTCATAGCGCTTGGCGTCCTCTTGCATGCGCTTGATCTCTTCATCGCTCAGGCGCGACTGCTCTTTAATCACAATGCTTGCGGACTTCCCCGTTGCTTTGTCTTTGGCCGTGACGTGCAGGATGCCATCTACGTCAATGCTGAACGTCACGTCAATTTGCGGGACGCCGCGCGGTGCCGGTGGAATCCCGGTGAGCTGGAATCGCCCAAGAGACTTATTATCAGCAGCAAATTTGCGCTCCCCTTGCACGATGTGAATATCCACGGTCGTTTGGCCGTCTTCAGCAGTAGTGAATGTCTTGGTGCGCTCGACGGGGATGGTCGTATTGCGCTCAATAATGGGTGTCGCGATCCCACCGAGCGTCTCGATAGAGAGCGTCAGGGGGGTCACGTCGAGCAAGACAATCTGATCGACTTCTCCAGCGAGCACACCGCCTTGGATGGCCGCGCCCATAGCGACGACTTCGTCGGGATTGATCTCTTTATTGAGCTTGGCCGAGCCGAACATCTCCGCAACGCGCTCTTGGACGCGTGGCATACGGGTGCTGCCACCGACCAGCACCACTTGGTGGATATCTTTGGGCGAGAGCTTGGCATCGCTCAGCGCCTGCTCCACAATGCGCATAGTCCGGTCTACGAGGTCGTTGGTGAGGGCTTGGAACTTCGCTCGCGTGAGCTTGCGCTCTAAGTGCTTCGGCCCGCGGGCATCGGCTGCGATATAAGGCAAGCTGATGAGCGTCTCGGTCTTGAACGATAGCTCCTTCTTGGCGGCTTCCGCCGCATCCTTCAGACGCTGCAGCGCTGATAAGTCCTTGGAGAGATCAATGCCCGTCTCTGCTTTGAACTCTGCGATCAGCCAATCGATAATGCGCTGATCGAAGTCCTTGCCGCCAAGATATGTATCGCCCGAGGTCGACTTCACTTCAAAGACGCCGTCGCCAATATCTAAGATTGTGACGTCGAACGTCCCGCCGCCTAAGTCATAGACCAAGATCGTCTCGTCCTTCTCTTTGTCAAGTCCATACGCTAATGACGCGGCCGTCGGCTCATTGATAATGCGCTCGACTTCCAGACCAGCGATCTTGCCCGCGTCTTTTGTGGCTTGGCGCTGCTGCTGATTGAAATACGCCGGCACAGTAATGACAGCTTTGGTGATCTTGAAGCCGAGCTTGTCTTCGGCATCTTTCTTGAGCTTTTGTAAGATCATCGCGGAGATCTCTTCGGGAGAATATTCTTTGGTCATCCCGCCGGCCGCGATCTTGACACGATAATCTGTGCCCATCTTGCGCTTGATCTCTTGCACGGTGCGCTCAGGGTTCATGATTGCCTGACGCTTGGCGAGCGTCCCGACGAGACGTTCTCCCGTCTCGGTGAACGCCACGACCGAGGGTGTGATGCGCTCTCCCTCGGCATTCGTAATGATCTCCGGTTTGCCACCCTCGACAAGTGCTATGGCAGATTTTGTCGTTCCCAAGTCAATGCCAACGATTCTCTCCTTGGCCATACGAAACCTCCTTTAAGATTCTGTTTGCTGCTTTGTTTGTGAAGCTGGTTTGTCTACGTGTTTGCTGACTTTGACTTTGCTGGGGCGCAGCACGCGGCCCGCGCGCTGATACCCCCGCTCGAATTCTTCCAAAACTTTGCCTCCGGCTTCTGTTGTCTCTACAGTGATCAGTGCTTCATGGAGCAGGGGATCGAACGTCTCGCCTAGGGCTGCAATGGGCTGGACGCCCTTGTTCGCCAAAAACTCATGAAATTGCGCGAAGATGCGCTCGATCCCTTCAATAAAAGAGTCTTTATCGTTGTTCTTATTGAACGTGCGAAACGCGCGCTCGAAATTATCATAAATGGGCAAGATTTCGAGCAGAAGCGCGTCTTCGAGCCGTCGGAAGACCTCTTCGTTCTCGCGCGCGACGCGCTTCTTATAGTTCTCAAAGTCCGCGTGAACCCGCTGGAGCCTCTCGACAAGCTCCTTGTTCTGGCGCTCCTTCTCTTCGAGCGCCGTCCTCAGCGCCGTGAGCTCTTGGCTTGTCTCTTGAGTTTGGGTCTCTTCAGTTTTGGGCTCGTCCATAGTCGATCACCTCTGAGCCATAGCCCTGGAGACGGTCAGAATCGCGCGCAGTCGGTTGCCAATATACTGCGTCGTCGAGACGGCTTTGCTATAGTCCATGCGCACTGGGCCCACAATCCCCAGCGCGCCGTCGTAGCCATACTGCAGACTTATTAAGCTATAGGGGCGCAGTTCGCGCACACTGTGCTCCTCACCGATCACGGTGTTGAGTTCTCCAGGGCCCTGCTGTGCCTGCCGGATCGCTTGAATCAGCCGACTCTCATCTTGCAGGAGCGTCAACAGCTTGCGAGCTTCTTCGATGGCCTCATCCCAGGTGAAGACGGTCTGGAGCAGATGCAGCAGCCCTTCGGTATAGAGTTGCTGTTTGCTCATCTGGGGTGGGAGCAGCTGTTGCAGAAGAACGCACGCGTCTTGAGTGACCGGGTCGGCCCACCCTTCAAGAGAACTCGTGTGAAACTGTTCGCAGATCAGCCCCAACCGCTGGCCACGCAGGGTCCGATTGAGCAAAGTAGCGATCTTATCGAGCTGTTCTTGGGGGAGCGTCGTGGGGGTAACCCGCGATTCGACGATCCCCAGGTTCGAGATAATGACAGCTAGGGCGTGATCTGGGGTCAGCTTCACCAGAGTCACAGATTCAAACTCGGTTTGGTCGAGCCGCGGCGCGAGCACGAACCCTAGATGGCCTGTTAAGCTCGCCAATAAGAACGCGGTCTGCTTCAACAGCTCGTCTAATCTCTGTCTTTGGAAGCCGTAGGCTTCCAAGATCGCGTGCTGCTCTTTACGAGCCAGCTCGCTCAACTCTAAGAGCCAATCGACGAAGAAGCGATAGCCCTTCGCAGTCGGGATGCGCCCGGAGGAACTCCACGACTTCGTGATATAACCCTGTTTTTCTAAGTATTTCATCTCATTGCGAATAGTGGCGGAGCTGACCGACAGCCCGTATTTCTCTAAGATAGTCTGGGAGCTGACGGCCTTGCCCGTCCGAATATAATGATCCACGATTTCTTTGAGAATCAATCGCTTCCGTGCGTCCATTAGCAATCACCTTATGAGTCTGCTAAGTAATGATACCAGAGCCGCGAGGGTTTGTCAACTGGGCGGGTGGGAGCAGTTTGCGCTAAAATTATAAAGAGCGAATTTCAGCACTAAGGAGTGACGCACATGGGAAACGGAAGGGTCGTCTCGATTCACATAACAGAGCAAGCTACCGGGACGATGAAATCTGTCGCCGCAGTGCGGGCAGTAGCGGGCCGCGGGCTAGAGGGGGATCGTTATTTTCTCGGGACGGGGACGAAGTCTTCCAAGCCTGGACCAGATCGCGAGGTAACGCTCATCGAGATCGAGGCGATAGAAGCGCTCGAGCGCGACTACGGGGTGAAGCTCAGCCCTGGGGATGCGCGGCGCAATATTGTGACGCGCGGGGTGGCGCTCAATCACTTAGTGGGCAAAGAGTTTCGTGTAGGTGAGGCTGTGCTGCGCGGAATTCGGCTGTGCGAGCCGTGCCAGCACTTGGTGCAATTGACGGGACAAGAAAAAGTCTTGCCGGGGCTGGTGCATCGTGGTGGTCTGCGGGCGCAGATCGTGAGGGATGGAATTATACGAGTGGGGGATACATTGGAAGAGGTGCACAGTTGAGATGTATAATACAAACAAGGAAGTCTTTTATGGAAACTCGGTGCAAAAGGAGTAGCAATGGCAGACACCCTTCTTCAAACCCAGAACTCTACAAAGAAAATTGCTATACAAAACGAGAAGACTTGTGCCTGCCCGCCCCATTATCTCAGTTGCATAAGCCCTAAAGAATGGATCAAGGCACAGCTTGGGGTTTGGCGATTTAGCTACGAAAAACGAGATATCCGTGATAAAAAGATTCATCCTGCAACCTTCCCTATTGCTCTAGCCCGACGCTGCATCGAATTATTCACACATCAGGGGGAACTCGTATTAGACCCATTCGTGGGTTCAGGCACTGTTCTAGTAGCAGCTCAGGATACTAGTAGAAACTCGATTGGCTTTGACTTGAACCCTCGTTATATAGAGCTTTGCAGGCAACGTTTGGGGCCACAACCATTATTTGGTAACACCCAGCAGATAGCTGTTTGCGATGATGCACGCAATATAGCAAGTTATTTGGAACCTGGGACAATTAAGCTCATTGTTACATCTCCTCCTTATGCTAATTTACTCAACCGGCCCCGCAGAAACAAGAGCCGCCGAACCCAAGAACGCAAGAACGAGCAATTTCTGAAAGTTGAACAATACTCCCAAGACCCAAGAGATCTGGGCACTATGCCATTAGAACAATATGCTGAAGCAATCAGAGAAATATTTGCAGCGCTCTTGCCACTCCTAAAGCCACGTGCTCATTGCGTTATCAACGTTCCAGATATGTGGTGGGAGGATGAGCGTATTACTATCCATATAGCTGTAGTAGAAGCGTTGCGCAAAGCCGGCTACGAATTGAGAAATATTATTATCTGGGATAGAACAAATATCGTCAACCGCATAGGGATTTTCGGATGGCCCAGCAATTATATCACTATGGGGACCACATTCGAGTACCTGCTAGATTTCTGGCGCCCTGCGTGACTTGCAGGTGGAGAGAGAATAATGCAATTTTATTCTAAAGAAGAACTGATAGAAAAAATTAAGGAAATAGCTGCTCGAGGGTGGTTTGTCAATGCGAGACCAGGAAACGATGGAGGTATTGGTAATACCCTTGAAGATTTACTCGAAATTGAAGAAAACAATCTTCCAATTCCTAACGCGGCAGAGTGGGAACTGAAATGTCAAAGGCTAGGAACTAGCTCTCTGATTACACTCTTTCACATGGAACCGTCTCCAAGAGTTGCTCGCTTAGTGCCTAGAATGCTGCTTCCTTATTATGGATGGCCTCATGAAGAAGCTGGGACGAGGTACCCTGCTGAAGAGTTAAGCTTTCGACAAACAATCAACGCTATATCTCGCACAGATCGTGGTTTTGGTCTCATTGTGGATCGTGCACAGAGCAAGCTTCTAGTTTCTTTTGATGCCAAAGCTGTTGATCCTCGCCATTCCTATTGGCTCGAAACAGTGAGAGAACGAATTGGATTGGGAGAACTGAATCCCCAACCTTATTGGGGATTCGATGATCTATTCCACAAAGCTGGGACTAAGCTTCATAATATTTTCTTTGTGCAAGCAGAGGTTAAGCAAGAAAATGATCAAGAGTTTTTCCGATACAGTAGATTGTTGATCTTACAAAAGTTTTCTCTAGAAAAACTTATTGAGGCGTTAGAGAAAGGTTGCTTGTTAGTAGACTTTGATGCACGCACAGGGCATAACCACGGAACAAAGTTCAGACTGCGCCGAGATTGCTGGCCATGTTTATACGATTTCGTCCAGACGATTGAGTTACCTTAATCCCCCACGCCCGCGCGAGCACCTCCGACAGGTGTACCGTCTGCATCTGAAGCTTGTGCTTATGACATCCGTATTGGTGTTGGATCATGCACGCCGAGCAGGGCGTCATCAGCGTCTGCGCCCCAGTCGCTTTGAGTCGCTCGAGTTCGTCAGTCAGAATCTTAAGCGAGATTCGATGATGGATCGTGCTGTACGTCCCTGCGCCGCCGCAGCAGTGATCAGATTTTTCTAATTCTCTGATCTGAAGCCCCGGAATCTTTCTGAGCAACTCTAGGGGCTTTGCCCCTAATCTCTGCGTGCGCGCTAAGTGACACGGCGCGTGATAGGTGACGATCTCTGAAAGTAGCTGAAAGGGCTTCAGCTCGATTTGTGAGAGAAATTCGCTCAGCTCGCGTACTCTTTGCGAGAGCTTTTCGGCACGCTGAGCGTAAGCAGGATCATCTCGCAGGAGCTTGGGATAGTTTTTCAAAAACCCAGAGCACGTCGCTTCGTCAGAGATGATCACGTCTGCATCGAGCTTCTCCAAGCTCTCTATATTCAAACGCGCCAAGTTCTTCGCAGCCATCTCGTCGCCGTAGTAGAACGCCGGCGCCCCGCAACATATGTGTTTTTCAGCACAGCGCACAGCGCACCCGTTGTGCTGCAAGATTTTAATCGTCGCTGTCCCAGCGTCAGGGTAGAGCAAGTCCATCCCGCAGCTGACAAAGTATCCGATGCGATGCTTCGGCGCATCGGGGTTTTTCGCAAGCAATCCTGCGAACCGCTCGTGC
>JBKBIX010000006.1:0-29263 GCA_046293845.1 Bipolaricaulia bacterium
AAGATCTCTCGGATAAAGCGCTCCGTCTCGCCAAGCCACATATTGAGGAGCTGCGGCCCATTGATGAGCATAAAGTACTCGCGCACGTCGCGCCCCGTGCGCTCCCGATAGGCTTGCGTGAGATTATAGGCCGTCGCCTTCCCGATGAGGGTCTTGCCGCACCCCGGCGGGCCGTAGAGCAATATCCCTTTCAGAGAGCGCTTGCCGAATTTCTTATACAGCTCTGGGTAGAGCAGCGGGCGCTCGATCGTATCTCGAATGAGCCGAATGGCTTCTTCTTGACCGCCGATCTTCTCCCAGGGGATTTCAGGAATTTTTTCTAAGAAATACCCGCGCACGTCAGATTTCTGAAAGTGCTCTAATGCCACGCGCATCGTCGGCTCCAGGCGCACTTCATCGCCGACTTTCAAGTTCTTCTCTGAGAGATCTGACGAGCGCAGCACGATCCGCCCCGAGATCATCTGCGCGTCCATCGCGATTCTCAGTCTGCCATCGGGTAAGACCTCCGCGACTTTCACAATGGGGCCTTCAGGGTGATAGCCGATATCCCCAATCACTGCGAACGCTTCATTGATCTTGACGCGCGTGCCGACTTTGAGCTTCTTGATATCGAGGTTGGGGTCGACGTTGGCGTAGTATTCGGCGTCCCCTACAGCGATATAGGCGATCCCGTCTTGAGGGCTGCCCAAGAACGTCCCTATACGATTGGCTGGAGCCGTCAATTTCTCATAGGTCTCGTTGAACTGTCTGATGGTCTCTTGGGCTTCGCGTAGCTGGCGCTCATCGGCTTGGAGTTGCTCGTATAAGAGCTCTAACAGCCCGAGCCGGGGATCGTTCTGGGGCGTGTATCGGAGGATCTCTTCTAAAAGAGCCAGGGCACGCAGGCGGCCTTCAGGTCGGCCTGGGCCAGAGGGCTCAAATGGCGGGCGGTCTTCCCCGTTCCGTCGGTTGCGCGAGCGGTCGGCCATAGCTTTGACACCTCACTGTCGCCTCTACTCTAGAGCAAATCAGAGCACTCTGCAAGTGCAAAGAGAACCCCGACGAGAGGGTACTCTCGCCGGGGTTTGACTGTCTGTGTGTTCAGACGCTCTTACTTGGGCTGGACGTTTGCGGCTCGGGGGCCTTTGGCATCGCTGGTGATCTCGAATTCGACAGCCTGGCCCTCACGCAAGGTCTTGAACCCCTCGGCTTTAATCTCCGAGAAGTGCACGAACACGTCCGGGCCGCCGTTATCTTGCTGGATAAAGCCGTAGCCCTTGGCGTCGTTGAACCATTTGACTTTGCCGGTTACCATGTGCACAACCCCTTTCTGCTGTCTGATTTCCCGTCTCGACGATCGTCTTGTGCATCAGGGATTGTCACATCCCGGCACCGTCACGTGTCGAAGGGTCGAACTTGGTTGGTGTAGCGTATCGCAACGACCAAGACAAGTCGTACAGCTGAGTTTACTATAGCATATTTCGAAGCGCTTGTCAAGCCTCCTCATTGGTCGATGTCCACGACCCCGCGAATGCGATGCTGCACCTCCATAAGATGCGCCTTGGCCAGCGGGTCTTTGACCCCTTCGACCACCAGATCGCTGATCGCTCGGTCTATGCGAATCAGTTCAGAATACGCCATCGCCACCGCGTCGCTCACCCTCTCGGGAGTCTTATCGGTCGCTATCGCGATCAGCGTATCGATATAGATGCTCTGGATCGCCCGCTGGAACGAATCCGTCGGCGCTTGCCGAGAGAAGACGTCGGCCCAGATCGCTTCTGTAAACCCCATAAAGTGTTCAGCCAACGTATACGGCTTCTCTTCATCGGAGCGGTAGGCGTTGTCACGGATGCGCAACAGTCGCTCTGGCCAGAATGCCGATTGCAGCACTGCCGCTCGCATCGCCGTAATCGAGTCGTGAATGGGGAAGTGGAAGCGCTGGCCGACGCTCCAGCTGGAGGCCCAATCCCACCAGCGCTCGCGCGGCATCTTATCTAATAAGTGTTTGGGGAAGCGCTTGGGAATTTCGGGGCTGAACGCTCCCAGCACGAAGCGCAGGGCTTGGCGCTGGCGCTCCGCGGGCAAAACTTTGAGCGGCGTGAGCACGTCGCCCTTGTGTGCCCGCGTCACTTCTATCCCGCCTAACGCTTTCACAGAGCTGATATACCCACGCATCTGTTGATAGAGCAAGACGTTCACCGCGCTGCGCAGCGGCCAATACTCCGCGTCTTCAGCGATCACGCGGTCCTCCAAGCCCGGCCAGAGCCGCTCGACCAACTTCTGCAGATCTATGTAGTACGCGATGGGATCGTCGCTCAAATCCCATTGGGTGATCGCTGGGTCGAGCGCGTATGGGTAGTTCCAGGCATCTTCGTCGGTGCCGTAGAGATGCTCGCGCTCGCCGTGCTGCTGGGCGATGGCTTGGAGTTCCGGGTGCGGCTCGAGCGTCTCGTTACCCACAGGCTTGTAGCCCCATTGGATCGCCCAAATGTCATACGTCGCGACTGTAGAGTGAAAGTACTCCCCCTGGTGCTCGCGATCCGACGCGATATTCGGGGGGTTATACTCCATCACCGATGCGGTGAGCCCATAGTTCTGGGTAAAGCGTGGGTCGTGTAGCTTCTCAAACGGCGTGGCGAAGCTCGCCTTGAAATTGTGTCTTAGCCCCAGCGCATGACCCACTTCGTGCATCGTTGTCTCACGCAGGGCAGCCCCAATGTACTCCAACGGCATCCCTCCGTCGGGGCTGACGAGCCCATCGGCCGCAAGCGTCATATTCAATAACGCGATATGCGGGGCCATGCCCGCTTCAAAGAAGCAGAGCTTGCCCACGTCGTTGGGGTTGAACAGCCGCGCCAGCTCACGCGCTTCGATCTCATTCTGAATAAACGCGAGCGGGCCTTCGACCATACGCACGTACTCATTTGTCAGTGCACGAACCCAGTCTGCCGTGAAGAGAATATCGGCATTGAGAATCTCGCCGGAGCGCGGGTCTACATCAGAAGGACCGATAGCGAAGACCGACGAGACTGAGGGCATCCAACGGATCGTCGAGTAGCGGGCATCGCCGGGGTCCCAGTTGGGGTCGTTCGGCTGATCCAAAGCGAGAATCGCGTTCTTGAAGCCCGCAGCTTCAAACGCTTTATTCCACGCTTCAACGCCCTCTTTAATATATGGCCGAAACTCTTTTGGGATCGTGTTCTCAAGATAGAAGATGATCGGCTTGACAGGCTCCGAGAGCGGCGCGTAGGGGTCTTTCTTCTCTAGTCTCCAGCGATTTATTAATCGGACGGAGTTCGTCGGGCTTGTCTGGCGCTCGTAGTCTTTATATGTCGTGACGAAGTACCCCACGCGGTCATCAGCGAGACGGGGCTTCATTGGCTCTTCTGGGAGCGCCAGCACGCTGTAGTGCAGCGCGATGGGCAGGGTCTTCTCGTCGGGGAGGATAGCGAAGACCCGATCGGGGACGTTCGTCAAGGGCGCTAAAGCCGCGAACGTCAGATCGGCTTCGATCTCGATATTTCTAGGAAATCCCTTCACAGATGAGATCGTCGAGCGTGTGGGATCGAGCCGGAAGCCGGTCTTGAAGACCGCCGGCAGATAGTCGGCCAAGTTCGGCCAATCCGAGAGAAAGAGCCCCGTCGCATCGATTAAGAAGCGTCCGGCGGCGTCGTCTCGGGCGACGATAGAGAAGGCGCGACGCACCGAGTCGCGAAAGCCTAACTGAACCATCTTTTCTAGCGGCGTGCCTTCAGAAGCGCGAAAGTACGGGTTGCGCGTCAACAGCTCGATCTTGTCGTTGCGCAAGCGAAACTGCAACAGATCTGAATCCAACGGATAGCCCGTGAGCAAGAACGACTCCCCCAAACCACGAGCCATCTGAACCACGACCAAGAAATCCTTGCCAAAGTGCTCCTGAGTGACTTCGAGATAGAGCGTGCCGTCTTTTTTGAGATACGCATTGAAAAACCCGGGGATGGCTTTCATCTCGGCGACGAACGCCTCGATGGGGCTTTTGGCCGGGGCCTCTTGCGAGACCAACGCATAATTCAGAACCACGCCCGACAGGGCGACGACTACCAAGACTGCCAACGCTCTCTGAGCACGCATATCGCTCCTCCTTCGCGTCTTTTGGGCTTCTGAGGACGTATTATAAAGAGAATTGCGTCCGACTGCTAGGGCATACTTGACGGCGCCGCACAAGCACCGTAGCATAATCTTGAGACTCAGTATGATAAAGATGAGACGTTCCCCTTCGACCGAGCGCGGTGCTGCGACGTATGAAGCCCTGCTTCAAGCTGGGGTACGGGTCTTCGGGCAGCGCGGCTTTCGGCAAGCTTCCGTCGCCGAGATCTGTCGCCGCAGCCGCGTCGCCAACGGCACGTTCTATCAGTACTTCCCAGATAAAGAGCAGCTCTTCCTCACGCTCATTGAGCAGATGACACACCAGCTTCAGGCGCGCTTTAGCGTGGATCCCACAGCCCCAGCACTTGAGCAAGTCCAGTCAATCCTGAAGACCCATCTGGATTTTATTAGCTCCCAGACCGCGCTCTATCGAGTCTTCCGCGAAGCGGAATTCATCCACGCGGAGCTCCCCAAACAGCTCTATGGGAGGTTAGCACACTTCTATCATAAGATCCTTCAAGATGGGCAAAGCACTGGACAGCTCCGTCGTCTTGACCCGGAGACCGTCTCGTTCTCTCTGATCGGCATGGCTGAGTTTCTCGCGCTGCGTTATATCTTTTGGGATCGTGGGCTGCCGCCGCGCGTCTGGGAGACCCTGCGCGATCTGATCAGCTATGGCATCAATGGCGAGCAACCCTTCGCTCCGGCTGTCCCTTCAAGCTCCCTTGCGCCAGAAGAAGAGATCGCGCAGCTTTCCCAAGGGGAATATTCGAAAAAGCGGACGCGGGCACGACTGCTGGAAGCCGCGGAAGCCGAGTTCGGGCAGAAGGGCTTCTACGAAGCCCAGATTGTCGACATCACGCGTCGCGCGGGCGTTGCCCACGGCACATTCTATACGTACTTCCCCAGCAAAGAGGCGATCTTCGTCGAGCTCGTCCAAGAGATCAATAGACAACTGCGCGCGCGCTTGCGCGCAGCTATCGCGGGGCTGCGCGACCGCCGCCAGATCGAGCGCGCGGGCTTTCAGACGTTCTTCGACTTCATTAAAGATCACGCGCGGGCCTATCGCATCGTGCGCGAGGCGGAATTTGTGGGCTCGCCCAAGCACACCCCAGGGCGGTGGTATTATGAGCGCCTCGCCCAGGGATACGCCCCAGCACTTGCGCAAGCTATGAAAGAAGGCCAGATACGACGCGCAGACCCCGAAGCCCTCGCCTACGCGCTCATGGGGATCGGGCACTTCATCGGCCTGCGCTGGGTCCTGTGGGAAGGACAAGCCGTCCCCAACGCCGTCTTTGAGACCATGATGGATCTTGTGTTGCACGGTTTGACCCCAACTTGACAGCAGCTCTTCAGAGGGCATAATATATGAGAGATGAATCATATTTCATAAGACGGGGAGCACGATGCCTACAACATCTGTAAACGGCATCACACTCTACTACGAGGTTCACGGCCAAGGAGAGCCCTTGCTCTTGATCGCGGGGATTGGCTATGGCACGTGGCTGTGGGCCAAGCAGATCCCTGAGCTCTCGAAATATTTTTCTGTCATTGCGTTTGACAACCGCGGGGTGGGGCGCTCCGACAAGCCCGATACTGAATACACTGTCCCGCTCTTAGCCAGCGACGCCTATGAACTCTTGCGTGCCCTTGGGGTTGAACGTGCCCATATCTTAGGGATCTCTTTGGGGGGATTTATCGCGCAGCAGCTCGCGCTCGATCACCCAGAGATAATCAATAAATTAATTCTCTGCTCGACGTCGCATGGCGGGCCCAATATGATCCTTCCCCACGGAGAGGTCTTGCAGCTTATGGCCTTCGGGGCGGGCAAGGACACATTCCAGCAGGGCCTGGAGCTCGCGTTCTCGCAAGAGTATTTAGAGCAGCACCCCGATGAGATCGCCCAGCTCACTGCACCGATGCGCCGCAATCCCCAGCCGCGCTATGCGTATCTGCGCCAATTTATGGCCCCACTCAATTTCAACAGTGAACCCCGGCTTCATGAGCTCACAGTCCCAGTGCTCGTGATGGCCGGCGAAGCCGACCGAGTCGTCCCCGTCGAGAACAGCCGACGCTTGGCAGAAAAACTCCCTCATGCCACGCTTGTCACCTTCCCAAACGCGGGCCATCTCTTCATAGTTGAGCGTGCTCATGAAGTCAATAGAATTATTGTAGATTTTCTGAGAGGGGGCTCTTCCCATGCGCGACTATGAGCTCTCGTGGGTCGGAGATTGGTCGGGACGGCGCGCCATGCTCACCCCCACGCGCCAAGCCCTCTACGATGCTACGGAGAACCGGCGCTTCACTTACGCCGAGTTGGACGAGCGCGCCAATCGCGTCGGCACGTATCTGACAGAACAATTGGGCTTACGCAAGGGCGACGTTGTCTCGTTTCTCTCGCGCAACCGCGTCGAGCCCATTGATCTCTACTTCGCTACGGGCAAGATCGGGCTCATCGTAGCGCCGCTGAGCTACAGATTAGGTCCCCCAGAGCTGAATCACCTTCTGTGGCGTATTCGACCCAAAGCGTTCTTCTACGAAGAGCATTTTCAGTCTGTAGTGGGGAAGCTCGAATTCCCAGATTCAGTTAAGACGAAGCTCGCTTTCGGCCCTCAAGATTCAGAATATGAGCGCGTCGTGCTTCAGACCCCCCCAAAGCCCGTCAACCGCCCTAAGTCTATGAACGATATACACTTATATATACACACCGGGGGCACGACCGGACTGCCCAAGATCTGTCTTATCACCTATCGTCAGATGCTCTGGAACTCCTTCAATCTCATCGTCTCTGGGGGCGGGCAGCACGGGATCAATCAGAAAGAGCTTCTTACTTTCCCGCTCTTCCACATCGGGGGCTGGAACACTGTTACCCCTGTCTTTCACATTGGGGGTCAGGTCACGCTTATTCGTGAGTTCGATCCCGATCTTGTCCTAGAACTGATCGAGCGCGAAAGAATCACGCACTTTGGCGCCGTCGAAGCGATGCTCAGAATGATTCTTAAGAGCCCACGCTTCGCCACAACAGATTTATCGTCTTTGGAGTACATCTCGTCAGCGGGCGCGCCCTGCTCCCCAGACGTGATGCGCCCCTTCTGGGAACGCGGTATCAAACTCACTCAGTCCTACGGACTGACTGAGGGTGGACCGTCTAACTTCTTCTTCGTCCCTGTGGGCCGCGATTGGAAGACTATTACAGAGAAATCTCAAAGCATCGGCTTTCCCATGTTCCACTGCGACTGCAAGATCGTTGACCCTACGACGGGCCAGCCCGTCGCCGTGGGCGAGATAGGCGAGCTCTGGTTCCGCGGGCCCCATACGTTCGAGGGCTATCTAAACGACCCAGAGAAGACCAGAAAAGTCTTAGACAGCGAGGGCTGGGTGCACTCCGGAGACTTAGCCCGCTACGATGAAGACGGCTTCGTCTATATCGTCGGGCGTGTTGACGATATGTATATCTCTGGGGGCGAGAATATCTGCCCCGAAGAGGTCGAGCGCGTGCTGATCCACCATCCGTCAGTCGCCCAAGTCGCGGTCGTGGGTGTGCCCGATGAGCAATGGGGCCAAGTTGGTCTAGCAGCGATCGTGCTCAAGCCGGGAGCTTCCGTCAGCGAGGACGAGCTGAAAAGATTCTGTCGTGAGTCTCTTGGGGGGTTTAGAGTCCCCAAGTACTTCAAGTTCGTGTCAGAATTGCCGTTGAGCGGGCCGGGAAAGATCAATCGCAAAATTCTCAGAGAGAGATTTCTCAAGGGGGAACTATGAAGCGTCTTGCAGACAAAGTCGCGATCATCACCGGATCGGGGCGCGGGATCGGGCGCGAGACCGCGCTGCTCTTCGCCCGCGAAGGAGCTACAGTCGTCGTCAGCGATATAGATTCTGCATCGGGAGAGCAGACGGCTACAGAGATCCGCAGAGCCGGCGGCACAGCGCTCTTCGTGCGCGCTGATGTCTCGAAGAAAGCCAACGCACAAGTACTGGCCGACACGACAGCCCAAGAGTTCGGACGGATTGATATCTTAGTCAACAACGCGGGAATCCTCAAGGACGCCACGCTGCTGAAGATGACCGAAGAGCAATTCGATCAAGTCATTGCTGTCAATCTCAAGGGGGTCTTCAACTGCACCCAAGCTGTCGCGCCCGTGATGATCCAGCAAGGCCGGGGCAAGATTATCAATGTCAGTTCTGTCGTCGCGCTCTATGGGAACTTCGGGCAGACCAATTACGTGGCTGCGAAAGCCGGCGTGATCGGGATGACGAAAGTCTGGGCGCGGGAGCTTGGACGCAAGGGGATCTGTGTGAATGCCGTCTGTCCGGGGTTCATCGCGACAGAGATGATCAAGAGCGTCCCGGAGAAGATCTTAGCAGCGATGCAAGAGAAAGTCCCGTTGGGACGGCTGGGCGAGCCCAGAGAAGTCGCCCAGCTCTTTCTCTTCTTGGCGTCTGATGAGTCGAATTATATTAATGGGGCCGTGATCAGCATTGACGGGGGGATTACAGTCTAAGCTATGAAGAGCCGCTACGCGAAGATCATCGGCACGGGGCACTACGTCCCAGACAGGGTTGTCACCAATGCCGAGATGGACGCGCGCTACCCAGAGTATCTGGCGCAGAAGGGATACCCACTCAGCCAGTGGCTCGAAACCAACGTGGGCATTAAAGAGCGACGCTTTGCTGCTCCTGACCAAGCTGCGTCGGATCTCGCTGCTGAAGCCGCTCGCGACGCCTTAGCCACAGCCAACGTCAAGCCTGAAGAGATCGATCTCTTAATAGTGGCGACGGATACCCCTGATTATCTCTCCCCGGCGACAGCTAACGTTGTGCAGCATAAGATCGGGGCTGTCAACGCCGGTGTCTTCGACGTCAATAATGCTTGTGCAGCTTCGGTCACCGCGTTGATCATCGGCAGCACGTTTATTATGACCGAGTCGCACTATAATACTGTTCTGGTGATCGGCACCTATGCGATGAGCAAGTTTCTCAATGAGAACGATTATAAGACGGCGACGGTCTTCGCTGACGGCGCTGGGGCAGCGGTCTTGCGTGTTGCCGACGCGCCGGGCTTCCTCAGCTCCAGAATGAAGGCCGACGGGCAGTATCACGATTATATGGGCATCTACGTTGGGGGATCGTACAAGCCGCCCACGCCAGAGCGCCTCCAACGAGGCGAACACTATCTGGTCTTTGCTAAGCGCTTCCCACCGGAGTTCAACGCGACTCACTGGCCACAGCTCGTCCGACAAGTCGTCGCCGACGCCGGCTCCAGCGTCTCCGATATAGACCGAATCTATTTCACGCAGATCAATCTCAATACGATCAAGACCGTGATGCAGACCCTGGGATTGCCGTTAGAGAGAACCCATTGGGTCATGGACAAGTGGGGGTATACGGGGTCAGGGTGTGTTCTCATGGCCCTCGATGATCATATTGAACAGGGTCAAGGCCCTAAGCCCGGAGACCTCGTGGTCTTCTGCACCTCCGGGGGTGGGGCAGCGATGGCCGCGGCGGCGTTCTTATGGTGAGCGATGCTTGAGCAGTATATAGTGCTGGGGTTGGCCCAAGGGAGTCTCTATGCCCTCATGGCGCTGGGGATGGTCTTGATCTTCAAGACCACTGATATCGTCAATTTCGGTCAGGCAGATATGACCATGTTCAGCGCCTATGTGGGATTCACTTTGACAGTTGGGCTTGGGTGGTCCTTCTGGGCCGCGCTGCCCATTGTGATCGCGTTCGGTTTCTTATTGGGAATCGCTGTTGAGCGCGTGGCGCTGCGTCCGGCCCAAGAGGCGCCCGTCGTCAGCCTCTTGATTGTGACGTTGGGCGTCGCGCTGATGCTCAACGCTATCGCGAGCTGGATCTGGGGGTTTGACCCGAAGTCGCTGCCCTATGCGCTCAGCGGGCCGCCGCTCGTGGTGGGGAATATAATCCTGACCCAACACGATCTGGTGATCTTCGGCACGACGATTCTCTTGAGCGTGGGGTTCTTCGCGCTCTTGAAATTTACGAAGATCGGAACGGCGATGCGCGCCGCGGCGCAAAATAAATTAGGGGCGCAGCTTCTGGGTATTCCCGTCTATAGAATCAATATGTTGAGCTGGGGGCTGGGCGTTGCGCTCGGAGCGGTCGCGGGCGTGCTCATCGCTCCGCTGGTCTTTTTAGACTTGACGGTGATGGTCTTCGTGATGCTCAAGGGGTTCGCGGCGGCTGTGTTAGGAGGATTTACAAGCCTGCCGGGGGCGATCGTGGGAGGACTCTTGATTGGTCTCATTGAGAGCCTATTCATCGCTGTTCCATTTGAGCTCGTGAATCAGCTCAAAGAGACTTTGGTCTTTGTCCTGATCATTGTGCTGTTGGCAGTACGACCTCAGGGGCTGTTAGGGGAGCCGTTCCATCGGAGGGTCTGAGATGCCACGATATATCTGGCTCGCGGTGATCGCTCTCGTGCTGATAGTACTGCCCTTTGGGCTGAAGGGCTATACGATCTATATTCTCAGTTTAGCTGGGGTCAATATTCTCTCAGCTGTGGGGCTCAATCTCTTAATGGGCTATGCCGGCCAGGTCTCGATCGGGCAAGCGGCGTTCTTAGCGATTGGGGGGTACACTTCAGCACTGTTGATGACGAAGCTGGGGCTTGAGTTTTGGCTCGCTTTTCCCTTGGCGGGGATCATCACGGGGGTGACGGGGCTGATTCTCTTCATTCCAGCGCTACGTCTGAGCGCCATCTATTTAGCTATAGCGACGCTGGGCTTTGGTGCGGCTGTGCAGCAGCTCATCCCTTTGCCCTACTGGTCGGTGATCTTCGGTGGGCATCAGGGGCTCAAAGTCCCGCGCCCTCAGATTGGAAGCCTTGTCTTCGACACGGATTTAGAGCTCTACTATCTGACGCTTGTGATCGTCTTGGCGTTGCTCGCGCTCTCGTGGAACGTGGCGCGTTCATATATTGGGCGGGCGTTTATCGCTCTGCGCGACAAGCCCGCAGCGGCCGAGGCGCTGGGGATCAACCCAACATGCTATAAAGCCTACGCGTTTGTGCTGAGCGCGTTCCTAACGGGGATCGCCGGGGCGTTGCAGGCGCATATCGTTGGGCACATCAGCCCAGGGGAATTCGGCTTAGGAAAGTCTATAGAGATCTTCGCGATGGTGATCTTAGGCGGGATCGGGTCGCTCCCTGGCTCTGTGCTCGGTGCGGTCTTCTTGACGTTCTTGCCCCATTGGCTGGCCCAAGCGAAACTGTTCTATACGTTCTTATACGGCGTGGCGCTCGTGCTCGTCATTATCTTTATGCCCTACGGGGTGTGGGGCTTCTGTATGCGCTTATATTACCGGTTCCCCGCGCTCCACAGGCTCTTTGCCAAGGGGACGTAAGATGCTGAGCGTCAAAGACCTCTCGATGCGCTTTGGTGGGCTGCAAGCCCTCGATCGTGTCTCGTTCACCGTGAACGCAGGGGAGATCGTGGGTCTGATTGGCCCTAACGGCGCAGGGAAGACTACAGTATTTAATCTCATCAGTCGGCTCTATGAGCCAACGGGCGGACAGATCTCATTCCGGGGAGAAAATCTGCTGCGCTTGCGTCCGTATCAGATAGTCGAGCGCGGCATCGTGCGGACGTTTCAATTATTGGGGCTTTTCCCGTATATGACCGTCTTAGAGAATCTCTTAGTTGGGGAGCATCGGGACTTTGGGGCTCACCCTATAGCAGTGGCGCTGGGGTTGCCCCAAGCGCGCCGCCAGGAGCGAGATCGCAGGGCTCAAGCTCTGTGGCTCCTGCGGTTCTTGAAGATGGACGCGCTTGCGGACGCGTTCGTCTTCGCCCTGCCCTATGGGACGCAGAAACTGATTGAGCTCATGCGGGCGCTCCTTGCGCGCCCGCGCTTGCTCTTGTTGGACGAACCCGTCGCGGGCATGAACGCCGCTGAGAAAGCCGCGATGCGAGAGTTTATCAGAAGAATCAATCGCGATTGGGGGATCACAATTCTGTTAGTTGAGCACGATATGAACTTTGTCATGGGGCTGTGTGATCGCGTTATCGTGCTCAACTATGGGCGGGTCATCGCGGAAGGGAGAGCGGACGAGATCCAACAGAACCCTGAAGTGATCGAAGCGTATTTAGGGGAGGGAGTTAGCGTTGCTCGCCCTTGAGGGCATAGAAGTGCGCTACGGCCCGATTGTAGCGCTGCGCGGCGTCTCGTTGACAGTCTCTGAGGGACAGATCGTCGCGGTGCTTGGGGCCAACGGTGCAGGCAAGACAACGCTCCTACGAACGATCTCGGGGCTGCTGCGCCCCACCCAAGGGAAACTAGAGTTTCTAGGGCACGATCTCAGAAAGCTCTCTCCAGAGCGCATTGTCCGCTTGGGGATTGTGCACGTCCCTGAGGGGCGTCAGCTCTTCCCTGACTTAACTGTGAAAGAAAACTTATGGATGGGCAGTTACACCCGCCGTGACAGCTTTATCAAAGCAGATTGGGAGCAGGTGCTCTCGTACTTTCCCGTGCTGCGGGAGCGACTCTCCCAGCCGGCGGGCACGCTCTCCGGGGGCGAGCAACAAATGTTAGCCATCGGACGCGCCTTGATGGCCCGCCCGAAATTATTGCTGTTAGATGAGCCCTCGCTTGGGCTCGCCCCCATGACCGTACAGGCGCTCTTTCGCTTCTTCACAGAGCTGAACTCTCGTGACGGCATGACGATACTCGTGGCCGAGCAGAACGCGCATCTGAGCTTGAACATTGCCTATCACGCATACGTGCTCGAGACAGGGAAGGTCGCGTTAGCAGGGCCAGCTGAAGAGCTGCGGCGCGACCCCAAAGTCCAACGACTCTATCTCGGAGCTGAAGTGAGCCTTTGACAGAACAGATGGGGAAGCGCTATAATTTTTATGAGAATTGGATCACCTATCAGAAAATCTTGAAGGAGGTGCGCCATGAGGTCGTCTCGGAGTGTGGGGCTGCTGGTGTTCTTGCTGGCAGTCGTCGGCAGTGTGATCGTCTCCGGCCCGGCTCAAGTGACCCCTGGCACAGTCTTGTGGAAGGTCCACAGTGGCGGGCAGTTCTTCTTCTCCTCAGCGGCTGTGGACAGTGACGGCATGATCTACGTCGGCTCGTGGAACGGGCAACTCCTTGCCCTCGATCCAAACGGCACACAAAGATGGGCTTTCAAGACCGGCGGCCCGATCTTCGCTTCCCCAACCGTTGGCCCCGACAAGACGATCTACGTCGGCTCGCTCGATCGTAAAATCTACGCGCTCAACCCCGATGGGACCCAAAAATGGAACTTTGCTACTCAAGACGGAGTCTACTCTTCCCCGGCTTTGAGCACCGACGGAAAAATTTATATCGGTTCGCGCGATAGAAATCTCTATGCGCTCAACCCCGACGGCACCCTCGCGTGGAAGTTCACAGCTGGAGCAGAGATCGAATCTTCACCGGCTATCGCTGCTGACGGCACGATCTACGTTGGCTCCTGGGACGGAAATCTCTACGCAGTCAACCCCGATGGCACCCAGACATGGAAGTACAGCGCCCAAGACAAGGTCGTCTCTTCCCCAGCCATCGGTGCTGACGGCACTGTTTATGTCGGCTCAGACGATGGCTATCTCTACGCGATCAAGCCCGATGGCTCGCTCCTGTGGAAGTACGAAGTTATAGACGCCGTGCGCTCGTCACCGGCTCTCGGTACCGACGGTACGATTTACGTCGCAGGCTACGATGGCAATCTCCATGCAATCAAGCCCGACGGCTCAGTGCGCTGGCAGAAGAGCATTGGAGGTATGTACTTTTTCTCTTCACCGGCGATCGGGTCCGATGGGGTGATCTATATCGGCTCAGACAAGGGAGAGGTCTACGCCCTGGCACCCGATGGCGCTGTACAATGGCAGCGGCCCACAGGCGGAGCAGTCTTCACTTCTCCTATGATTGCTCGCAACGGGACGGTGTACGTTGGCTCAAACGACGGGTTTTTCTACGCTCTCAGCAGCACCAGCCAAGGGGCAGCGAACTCCCCGTGGCCGATCTTCCGGCACGACCTCTGTCATACAGGGCGCGTCAGCGGCAGTTGCCCATAACAGCGAAGGAGGCTGATAGCAATGAAGAAACTCGTGTTGGTGGCTCTGGTTGGATGGGCATTGATCGGGATCGGCAGTGGGGCGCAGCAGACGCCGGGCGTGACCGCCAACGAGATCGTCTTAGGGGCATTTATCGCCCAATCGGGAGCGCTCGCGGGCGTTGGCACCCCAGTCTTCAGAGGCGCGAGCACGTACTATAATTACGTCAACGACGTTTTAGGTGGCGTCAACGGGAGAAAGATCAAATTTATCGCGTGCGATGACGCGTTCGATCCCACCAAGACCGTAGCGTGCGTGAAGAAGCTCGTCGAGGAAGACAAAGTCTTCGCGATCGTCAATTCGTTAGGGACGGTGCCCCACGCTGCTGTCATGGAGTATCTCATCAAGAATAACGTTCCCGTGGTCTCGCCGCACGCAAACTACACACCGTTCTCCAAGCCCGTCAAGAATAATTACTTTGCGATTCAACCCAATAACGAGATCTTCGGGACGGCTCTCGCGCGCTACGCCGTCCAGCGCTTCAAAGCGAAGAAGATCGCTGTGCTCTATGTGGATGACGCGTTCGGGCAAGAGCTGCTGGGCGCAGTGGTCGCGGAGCTGAAACGTAACAGATTAGAGCCCGCTCTCACCGTGCCCCATCCGGGGACGGAGACGGCATTTCGGCCCTACGTCCTCAAGCTCCAGGGTGCTAATCCCGATGCCGTCATATTGCTGACGTATTTAGTACCGTCGGCTTCGATCTTAAAAGAAGCTGAAGCCGTGGGGTTCAAGCCCAAGTGGCTCGCGACCAACGTTCAAGCTGATATCCGTATGGTTGCGCTCGCCGGGGTCTCTGCCGTCGAGGGCTTGATCGTCACTGGCTTTGCGGCAGACCCAACTCTTCCCAATCACTCCGGGGCAGCAAGATTCCGCGCGCTCCTGCAGAGATACTTCCCCGGCGAGCTCCCCAGCGGGTTCAACGAGATCGCTTATGTTGGAGCAATGCAAGTGGTCGAGGGGCTCTTCCGCGCCGGGCCCAATCTCACTCGTGAGCGCTTCATCTATGCGTTGGAAACGCTCACCAACTGGGAAGCTGAGGGCTTAGTCCCGCCAATCACGTATGGTCGCGATGATCGCCGCGGCATCACCATTCTCTATATGACTAAATTCGAGAAGGGGAACATGGTCTTTATTGAAGCCTTCTCGGCTGACCCGTTCGATGTCGTAGGCGCACGCAGTTGTATAGTGGATAATCTCGCGCTGGCTGAATTCGATCTCGCCAAGCGCACCGTGAAGATCGAATGGGATTATTCGGGTTCAGTGAAGGGCTTCGCGGTCGACTGGGGCGACGGCGCACCGGCCAAAGCCGTTCCCGTGACCAAGGAGCCTTCAGCGAACTATACGTACCCAACCCAAGGAGGCTATATCGTCCGGGTCACCGCGACGTGCACCGACGATACTGATACAGAAATCCTCAAGATCAATTTATTCGAGTAGAGCACCGAGAGCGAAGGCCCTCACCCCCGACCCCTCTCACCCTCACCCCCCTCACCCCTTAGTCCCCTCTCCCTCGGAGGGGAGAGGGGAAAGAGGGGTGAGGGTGGAGAGGGGAAGGGGTGAGGGGCAGGGGTGGCGTCAGCCGGGGTGAGGGCCTACGCGATAACGTCTGCGCGGCTCACGTCAGCGCCCTGCCCAATACCCCCATGTATATTGACGACCCTGCCACACGCTCTAAGGTCGAGATGAAGCTCCGTGAGCTCGAACAGCTTGCTCAGCAAGGGCGCTATGAAGAGTTCAAGGACAGCTTTGTTGATCTGATCTTTCAGTATATGACGTGGCGGCGCTCACCGCAGCCGTGAGAGCAGATAGAAGAGCGCTGACAAGACAAGACTGAGCAAAAGGCTCGTCGCGAGGGGAATATAGATCGTAACATGCGGGCGCTCGATCACGATATCCCCTGGCAGCCGACCTAACCATGGGATCGACTTGCTCAAATACAGCGCTGCGCCTAGAACGATCAGCGCACTCCCTAGGATCATGAGGAGTTTCCCGAGCGCTTGCATACTGTAATTATATCACACGGGGATGTCGCTAACTCCCCTTGCGTATAGGACAGAGAGCCCCGCCCTCCAACGTAATAGACGTTACTCTCTGCTAAGGTGATGCCTATGCGCACTCGAGTGATAATAGCTTCTGTATGTATCATCGGCGTGATTGTGCTCTTTTGGTATCTCGGGCACTATCGGCGACCAGGATCGTCAGAGTTACTAAATCAAATTCCTTCACCGCCCACTATGAGCAGCGTACCATCAGCGCCAGCGCTTGTAGCTCATGCCGCCCCGAGGGGGGCTCAAAAACAAGCCGAGCTGTGCCCGCATGACCGCACCGACAACGGGATGCTGCGCCTCAGCGTGCGTTCGATCAGCACGACGAAACAGATCGGCTTTTGGACGCTCGACCCAGACCATCGCTTCGTGATCGTCGAGGTTCTCTTAGAGGCGATCACGGACTTTCAGTTGGCCAGCTCCGCTGTGCTCTGGCTGGAAGAGCCCGACGGCACCGAGCGCTCTCGCAGCATTGCTACGGGCGCGCTTGTCCATCCGTTACTGTCGCTCAGCCCCGCGCGCGGCGAGGGCATCACTGGGCAGATCGCCTTCGAGATCAGGGCGCAGACGCGCGAATTTACACTACATTATGATCCGTCCTTGGCGCGTCGGCTTACTCTGTGCGTGAGCGTGCCGTGAGCGTATAGCCCCACGCTGCGCCCGTCCCCGCCGAGACGGGAATGACCCCAAAGAGCACGATGGGAATGAAAAGATCTCTGATCGCTTGAGCATTGGGAGTATCCCCCAGCGAGCGCAGCGCCCAATCAAAGACGAAGAACGCTATCCCTCCAGCAAGACTTGCCCCAAGGAGCGCCGTCCAGACGTTCCCCTCGGCTTTGTGAAAGCTTCCCACAATGCTCACGCCAACAGTCGCACCGATAGGGATTCCGGGCACGTAACCAAAAAGCACCGCTCCGGCAAGACACGCCAGGTCAGCCCACGGCCCTGGGTCTGTTGTCGCTCGACAGACGCCATAAGCTGCCAACCCGCCTCCCACGCCGCCGACCAGTGCCCCGATAGAGCCGCCCAGTACTAAATGCCCAAAGTTGACAGTTGCCGGCTCCGGCTGAGCCTGCACACCAAGAGAACCCCCTACAACGAGAGCGACGATCATCGCGAGTGCGCGCATAATGCCTCCTCTTTAAATTTGGCAAAGATTTTCAGTGCTGCGCCAACACCAGCTCCAAGCTCGAACTTGTGCCCCAGTTTATGGAGCACAAGCTCCAACGCTGCAATTGTGCCCAGCACATCCTTCGCACTGATATCGCCGATGTGCCCGATGCGCAGGATCTTGCCCTTCAGATGATCTTGACCGCCCGAGATCTTTATCTGGAAGTCTTGACGCAACGTCTCGAGGATCTCCTTGCCGTTCAAGCCCGTAGGGACGCACACAGCGGTGCAGACCGGTCCAGGCCGCTCGCTGAACAGCTTTAAGTTCAGAGCCTGAACAGCAGCCCGTGTCGCTTGAGCATACAGCTCTGTGCGCGCTAGGAGATGCTCAAGCCCCTCTTCTAAGAGAAGAGTGAGCGCCTCATCGAGGGCCATCAGGAGCGAGATCGCCGGGGTAAAGGGGGTGAAATAGAGATTCTTCCGAGCGAGCTGAAAATCCCAATAGTATTTGGGCAGATCGGATTTTTCCACGCGCTGCCACGCGCGCTCGCTCACGCTCACGAACGCCAGCCCCGGCGGTACCATCAGCGATTTCTGGGAAGCAGCGACTACACAGTCCACGCCCCAGCGGTCCGGCTCACACGGCACAACCCCCAAGCCGCTGATCGCGTCGACTACTAAAAGCACGTCGCGCTCATTCGTAATCCGCGCGATCTTCTCGATATCATAGATCGTGCCCGTCGAGGTCTCCGAAAGCTGCGTGAACACGGCAGTGGCTTTGGGATGCGCGTCAAGGGCTTGTGCGATCTGGTCTGGGCGCACCGCCTTGCCCCACTCGACCTGAATCACGTGATGCTTTACGCCAAACGCTTGGCACAGCTCGCGCCAGCGCTGCCCGAATTTTCCGCCCTCGACGACGATCGCTTCGTCTTTCGTGCTCAGCAGATTAGCGACGCACGCCTCCATCGCCCCGGTGCCCGAGGACGCGAAGTAGAGAATCGTGTTCTGCGTGCGAAAGACCTTCTTGAGCTTCGCGTCTACCCTCTGCAAGAGCTCTGAGAACTCATCCCCGCGGTGATAGATGATCTCTTGGCTTTCAGCTAGGGCGACACGGCGCGGGACGTTGACCGGGCCGGGAGTGAGCAGAAAGTCGCGCTGCGCCATAGGGCCTCCTTTGGGCCCTCACCCCAACCCTTCTTACCCTCACCCCTCTTTCCCCTCTCCCCTGTGAGGGAGAGGGGACTAAGGGGTGAGGGGCGGGGTGAGGGCCAATAATATCGCAAGACTTTACACAAACCGCGGCGCCGCTGCAACTTGCTCCATAAAATCCTCCCGGCTATAATAGAACATTCTATGACTCGTCTGCGATCAGATGGTTGGGCGCTCCTTGGGAGCATTTTTGTTGCTATTTTCGTGCTCTTGAGCGCTACTGTGTCGTCGCCCTCTCCCCCAGCTCCTCCTCAGCATGGAGAGGGAGGCTTCTTCTCCGAAGACCCGTACACCAAGCTCGACCCGTTTCTACGCGTACTGGCACATCGTGCCCGACGCGAGCCACAGCTGGACTTGACGCGCTTCGCTCCTATGGCTGCAGTGTATAGCTCTTCATCTCCCTCGGAGGGGAGAGGGGCTGAGGGTGAGGGCCCTACAAAAGTGGGCGTCATCATCAAGACCAACGGGCCCCTGCCCATTGAGTTGCCCATACACCCTCTCGCTCACGATCTTTTCAGCGCCCGTGTCACCCTCGGTGAGCTGAGAGAGCTCGCCCAGCTCCCAGAAGTCGCCTTCATTGAAGCCGATTATCGTCTGGAGCCGCACATTGACAAGAGCGTTCCCGCCGTGGGCGGACGCTTCTTACACGAGACAAACCCCCGCGCCACCGGCCAAGGGGTCATCGTCGGCTTTGTCGATACGGGCATTGATTGGTCTCACCCAGATTTTCGCACAGACCGCGACGGCGATGGCTTTGAAGAGTCTTCTCGGATTCTGTGGCTATGGGATCAGACGGAGACGGGGTTCTTCGGGAGCCCGCAGAAGGTCCCGTTCGGCACCGAGTACACTCGCGAAGAGATCGAACTGGCCCTGCGCAGCGACAGTGGGCGTGTCAACGAGCGCGACGAGTCCGGCCACGGCACGCACACGACGGGGATCGCCGTTGGGGATGGGTCAGCCTCTGGGGGGGTATACGTGGGCATGGCCCCAAACGCCGAGATGATCCTCGTCAAGACGAGCTATTTCAGCACCGACATTGTCGAGGGTGTACGCTATATCTTTGAAAAGGCGAGCTGGCTGGGCAAGCCCGCCGTTGTGAATTTGAGTCTGGGTGGGCATTTTGGGCCGCACGACGGCACGAGCCTCTTCGAGCAGAGTTTGGAAGCGTTTCTCGAGCAGCCCAGCCGCGCCATAGTCGCCTCGGCGGGCAACGACGGCGATCAGAGCATTCACATAGGGGGGCAGCTGCGCCCGCGCGAGTCCTTCACGTTTACGTTTGTCCCCAACGAAGAGTCGGCGTATGTGAGCATCTGGTATTCGGGCTCGGCGAATTTCACCGTTTCGGTGACGTCGCCGGGGATCAACGGGCCGCCGCAGACGATCTTAGCGTTGCGCGGGCAGGGCGAGTTCCAGAACACCCCCGACGGCTCCATCGAGATAGATAATTCTGGTGGCGGGATTGACCCGCGCAACAGAGATCGCGCGATTGCTATCTCTTTAGAGAGAGTTCAGCCCGGCTCACCGTGGCAGATCACGCTGACTGACCAAGGGGGCACAGGCGGGAGATTCGACGCCTGGCCGGGGCTCGCCACGATGGGCTACTTCCCCCAAGGCGACTCTCTCTCGACGATCACCGAGCCGGCCACAGCTAAGAAGATCATCGCTATTGGGGCGTACACGACAAAAATCTCTTGGCAAGGGGCCGATGGCGAACTTCACAGATTCTCAGACGCCCAAAGCGAAGGGCAGCTCGCACGATTTTCCGCGCGCGGGCCGACCCGCGACGGGCGCCTAAAGCCCGATCTCACAGCCCCAGGGACAGCGATCGTCTCAGCGCTGGCCAAAGACTCAGAAGTCTCGCAGAACGGGAAGCTCATCCTTCCTGGAGGGGCATACGCTGCCATGCAGGGGACATCTATGGCCGCGCCGCACGTTTCAGGGGCAATCGCGTTGCTCTTGCAGGCCCAGCCCCATCTGAGCGCCGAAGAGATTCTCGATCAGTTAAAGCGAACTGCGCTTCAAGATGCGTTCACTGCGAGCGGCCCGGCGACAGCGTGGGGCGCGGGCAAACTTCAAGCTGACCGCGGCTTTGAGACATTAGGGTTACAAGAGCACTTGGGTACAGGCCGCCCGGCGCTCAAAGTCGGCCCCAACCCCGCCCTTCAGTCTGTGACGTTCTTCTACTCGACTGTTGGGACTCCCAAGGCCGTCGAACTGAAGGTCTTCGATCTTGTGGGCCGGCCCGTGTACTCAAAGACGCTCCCCTCCCAGAGCCAACGATTTCAGTGGACCCTGCGCGATGACCAGGGCGAACCGCTCCCGCCTGGGCTGTATATCGCTGTTATAGTAGCCGATGGCCGCCCAAGCGCTCCGCAACCCTTGATCGTGCGCAGATAACCAATGAAATACTTACTCTGTTTTCTGAGCATCGCGCTCGTCTCCGTGAGCAGCAGCGCTGCCCCCATCATATTCGAGATGGGGGCGAGTGCACGGGCGATGGCGCTCGGCAGCGCGTTCTCTGCTCTTGCTGACGACGAGAGCGCCGTCTTCTATAACCCCGCGGGGCTCGCGTTTCTCTCCAGAACGACCATCGCTGCGTTTTATCAGCGCGCGTTTGATGTCGTCCATCACGTTGCCCTGACTGGGGCGATGCCCGGCTGGGGCGCTCAGTTTATTCAGATAGATACTGGCCCCATCGAGAGCACCAACGAGTTTGGCAACCCCTCGGGCGAGCAAACGCACTACGCCAGCCAAGCGGGCTTGCTTGGCGTCGCTGTGGGCATAGAGAGTTTCGCCCTGGGGCTTCGGGGGAGATTCTCTCACGATGAGATCGAGACAGACTGGGGGATAGACCTAGGCGTGCTCGCGCGGCTCGGCGCGGTACGAGTGGGCATAGTCGCCGAAAATCTCCTGGGAAGTGAGGAAATCTCTCTGCGGCTTGGCGCAGCCTTAGTCATGACGCTCAGTCCACGCATCATATTCACGATTTCAGGGGACGTGTGGGGTCTTGTGAGCCGTCCGGAGTTCCATCTGGGGCTGGAGGCCTCCGTGAATGGGGTGCAGATTCGGGCTGGCTACGACGGCGTGGCCGTCATCACCGGAGCAGGGGCACGCTGGAACAGCATCCGGCTTGACTGGGCCTACCGGATGCATCCCCAGTTGCCAGCCTCTACAATTGTTACGGTCGCATATCTGTTCTAAAGAGTGAAAGGGTTTCAGAGGGAGGACTTATGGCGCACACGAAGACTTTAGCAAAACTCTGGCTGTCTCTTCTGATCGGGCTAGTGACTATAACTGCGGCGCAGGAGACGCCACAAGAGCAGCTTCCCCATGAAGGCGCGCTCTCGGTCAATTACTTTGGCGAGCTGGGGTGGACGGTCAAGTACGGTCTGGGAGACTCGCGCGAGCTCTCCCGGCGCGGCTATGCCAATCAATTGCTCTTCGAGCAATATATCGCGCTGACGCTCGACGCCGGCGTGCAAGTAGATTGGCCCATCTCCGGGGTGTTGCGCGTCAGCGCCCAGCTCGACAACCGCAAGTCCAATAATTTACAGAGCTTTAAGCTGGGGTACAAAGCGCAAACCGTCGAAGCGGCGTTCGAAGACTTCTCGATGCGCACGGGCAGCTCCGACTTCGTCGCCACCGATAGATTATTAAAGGGCTTGCGCTTCAGTTGGGATATCTCGGAGACCATGAAGCTCTCCGGGAAGTTCGCGCGCGTCGAGGGCATCTCTCAAGTGCGCATCTTTCGCGGGAATACGAGTCAGCAGATTGTAGAATTCACACGTACCGACCCCGATCGCCCCTGGCTCGAAGCCCCATATCAGAGAAATCTCAAGGGGTTAGAATACTTTCAACTGCGCAGTTATGTTCCGGGTTTTACTACGGTTTCGCTGCACTTTGAGCTGACGCCGGAGCTGCGCGCGCTGCTCGCGAACTATGGGTTGGACTATCTGATCGAAATTATCAAAGACGATCCTGAGCCGGAGGTCGCCACTGAGCTCTACGACGTTATAGTCGAAAACACCTCGAATTTCTTGGTGCTCAAGCGCCCAGCGCTCGAGCTCTTGCGCGAACAGATCCGAACGTATATCGAGGACTACAACGATGAACATAATCTCTTTGACGAGAACGCCAAAGAGTACCCCCTTGGGGAAGGGACCGACTACGAACAGGGTTTTCTGAAGGGCTTGAGCAAATTCGTGCGGCTTGCCACGCCCGATGAGGCGTTCTCGTTAGAGAGCGTCAAGCGCGGGCGCTTCTTCTCTCTGGGGGCAGAGAGCGTCAAAGAAGAGACGTTCAAAGTTGAGATCAAGCGCCAGGACACCTATGTCACGGTGCCCGATCCCGATCTGCCTCAGTTTCAGTTTGTGCTCTTCCCCGATCAGGGGATCGTCGCGCTCGACTTCCCCGAAGAGTTTTTCACTACCCCCCAGAGCGCCGTGCGCATCACGTTCGACTATACCGTGCCCGGGGGTTTATATGTGCTCGGGTTAGCCGTCTTGCAGAACAGCGAGCGCGTCTATATGAAGCGCGAGGGCGAGCAGGATTTTAAGCTGCTCAAACGCGATCAGGACTATCAGATAGACTACGAGACCGGGGCGCTCCTGCTCCTGCCCCCTTATGACACTCTCGGCGACAAAGACGAGCTGAAGATCGAGTACGAGCTGATGCGCGGTGGGCTGGGCGGGTTTGCCGAACACCAACGAATCTTCACAGGGCTTTCGTATCAATGGACGCCGTGGCCGTTCTTGAAAGTCTCACTCGATGCGCTCCGCGCGTTCGATACCCCACCATCAGAAGAAGGCAAAGATCGCCTGCGCACCATGCCCAACACCCACTCGGTCGTGGGGCTTGGAGCTCAGTTCAATCTGGGCGATCTCACAGCTGACCTCAAACTGGGCTATACTGAAAATATCTTCCCAACAGTGCCGTTCAGTGGGACGAAAGAATATCATACCAACGAGCGGGTCAACCAGCGCAATCGCGTCAATGTCATTATGGGGCTGACGTTTGAAGGGCGGCGCATCACGCTCTTTGGGCATCAGAACGGGTTATTAGTCTATGATGGCTCGCGCTGGCAGGATTTCACAACGGCGCACGGGATGAGCGGGCGTGGCGTGCGCGGCATCGCCATGCAAAGAAATACTATTCTCATCGCGACCGACTCCGGGCTCTCAATGGTCAAACTCGAACCAGGGCGCCCTGTGCTGGAAAGCCTGGCCAAGCCCATCAACTGGAAGCGCTTTTACAGCCTTGACGGCTTGCCACACAACGAGACCAACGATGTCTTAATAGATCGTTCGGGCATAGTCTGGGTGGGCACAAAGGGCGGCCTAGCCCGCGTCCCCTTGGCGCAGATCACCGAGAAGACGGCGTGGAAGGTCTTCAAAAAGAGCAACACCACGGCGCTACGAAGCGAGCTGATCAGAAAACTTGCCAGCGATGGGGCAAAGCTCTATCTGGGCACGGACGTCGGGCTCATCGTCTACGACCCCGAGACGGGGCAGTTCAGCGAGATCAGTGAGCTGCGCGGTCAAGAGGTTCTCGATCTAGCAGCGTCGGGGGCGACGGTTTATGTCGCAACAGCACAGGGCATCTATGAGCTATCTAACGGTGTTGGGGTTGGCTGGCGCGTTGAAGATCTCACCGTGCACGCGCTCGCGGTGCAGGGCACAGAAGTGTGGTACGGCACGGAGATCGGGCTGTTTCGGCTCGGCTCCGACGCCCCCATTGTGCAAGAGCATGAGATCACAGCTCTAGAGAAGAACGCGCACTCGGACCAAGTGTGGGTCGGCCCGCGCGCGACTTCTACGTTCGAGATGCCCCTGTGGGAGATAGGCCCTTCTGTGAGAGTTCACTCCCAAGCGGAAACGAGGCTCAACGGCCGCGATGAATTTCGCTTCGAAGATATCGCTTCTGACAAGAATACTGATCACGGCTGGCTGGCGCAGCTTTCGGCTCAGTATAAGCTCGGCGCGCTGGAGCTCAAGGCGTTCGTAGAGGGCATCACTCCGGAGTTTTTGGCGATCGGGCAGGAGAGCCGCCAGGACGCAAAAAGACTGACGCTGAGCGCCGTCTGGCCCGTCTCGCCCTCGCTCTCTCTGTCAGGCGATCACGTGATGGCGCTCTCTGGGGGCTGGCGTACTTTTATTATCACCGATACAGTTCGTGCCAGCTGGAAGCCCTGGGAGGCTGGGCCTGCTCTCGCCAGCACGCTCGCCATAGAGCTCACCGACCGCGATCTCCAGGATCGCTCTGTGGGCTTTGATATGACCAAGCTCACTCTCAATCTCAAGGGCGATCACAAGATGTCGCTGATAGGGCTTGTGCCCTTGGCCCAGGAGATCACAGTCGGGGGGACGTATGACGGAGTACTTACACTGGCGCGCTTTGGGCGCTCGCTGCTCGATTCGAAATTGGGGTTCACGGTTGGGTTAGCTATGACGCCCAGCTTAAAGCTGCGTGGCGCTGTCACGCTCGGGGATCGCATGACGTTCGGCGCGCCGCGCCTCCTTGGAGATTCCGATCTCAGTTACACCCTCGGCGGTGATTGGCAGTATGATTTGGGCTTCGGGCAGATGACGACAAGCTACACCCAGACGACGCGCCTGCGCGCCCGAAGTGGCTCGTTCGACGAGAACGCCTCACTGAATATACGGTTCAGCGATCTGATATTGACAGATATAAAGCTTTCGCCGACGTTGGCGCTCTCTGGACGACGCACAGCTACTCTTGGGGGCACAACACCGAGCGGGACGCTGACGCTCACCGCTGAAGGGCGAACGCTCTTCTCGTGGCAGACGCTCTCCGGTTCGCTCTTCACGCGCCATACGCTCTCGAGTGACGTGCGTTCGTCGCGCGATTCGCTCAAGCAAGAGTTTACGGGCTCGCTCGCATGGGCGCTCAGCCCGCAGCTCCAGCCCCGACTAGAGTTAGGGCTGACGCTTGAGGCGCTCACCCATCCTACTTTAGGAAGCAAACAGACCGTGCGCCCGCGCGCCCGTCTCTCCCTTGACTGGAACCCGGCTTCGCTCTGGAAGACCAGCGCTGATCTCTTTTGGCAGATGACGCTGAGCGACCGCGAGCGCACAAACACTTTTGAGCTGGGCGGACGGGCCTCATGGGACCCATTAGATGCACTCTCCTTGAGCACTGACGCGCGTGTATCGCTTGATTTTGGAAGACGCGATCAGAAGCCGGTGAACGCCGTGACCTGGGAGCTGACGCTCCAGGGAGATTATGAGCTTGGCACGGTGTGCGCTCCCACTCTCGAAGGCAGCGAGTGCGCGCTCTCAGCCCTAGTGGGATATTCAGGGCGACTCGATCAATCGGTCGCTGTGCCGTTTGGTCAGGGAGTGTTCGCACAAGCGCAGATCAGCTTGAATTTTTGACGCTCATGTCTTTTGTAAACTTGATCCTCAAAAATCTCTGGCGCCAGAAGGTACGCAGCGTTCTCGCGGTCGCTGGCATCAGCTTGGGGATCGCCACGATCATCGCACTGGGAGCGATCGCCGACGGCATGGAGCAGAATCTCATAGCGACGCTGCGCTCGGGTAAAGCTGATTTCTCCATTGGACAAGCTCACGCCCCACTGATCGTGCTCAGCTCTGTGCCTGAAGCGCGGCTCTATGAGATCGCGCGCTGGCCGGAGGTCAAGCAAGCCGTCGGCGCGCTCGTCACCTTTGCTAACTTCCCCGGCAACCCGTATTTTTTAACGATCGGCATCGAACCGGAGGCGTTTGAGCTGGGCGGCGTCACTCTCTTAGAAGGACGCGCGTTTTCTCAATACGCCGATGACGAGGTGCTCGTGGGGAAGATCGCCGCGAGCACTCTGAAGATCAAGCCCGGGGACACCATCGAGCTCGACTTAAAAAAATTTCAAGTCGTTGGGATTTATGAGACGGGCAATCTCTTAGAGGACGGCGGGGCACTGCTGCCGCTGCGCACTCTGCAGCAGCTGAAGAATCGCCCTTCCGAGCTGACGGTCATTCTCGTTCGAGTGAACGAGGGCTTTGCAGTAGAAGAGGTCACGGCGCGGGTGGAGCGCGAGTACCAAGGCGCTCTGATCACGTTGCGCTCGGCTGAAGAATTCAACAAGAACTATCAGAGCTTGCGCCTAGTGCGCGCCGGGAGTTGGCTCATCTCGCTCTTAGCGCTGGTGATCGGCGGGATCGGCGTGATGAACACGATGATCATGTCGGTCTTCGAGAGGACGCGCGAGCTCGGGATCTTACGGGCTGTGGGCTGGCGGCGTAGGCGCGTCCTCCAACTCATTTTGGGGGAGTCCCTGACGCTTGGCGCTCTGGCAGCTGGAGGAGGGGCGCTTGTGGGCTGGGGTGCTGCGCACGTGGTGACGCTGCTGCCGCAGGTCCGGGGATTAATCAGCCCGGTCTATGCGCCTGAGCTCTTCGCACAAGCGTTACTCATCGCCGTGGGGGTAGGGCTGATAGGGGGACTCTATCCGGCCTATCGCGCTTCGAAGATCTCACCGCAAGAGGCGTTGCGCTATGAGTGAACCCATTGTTGTCGCACGCGATCTCGTCAAGACCTACGAGAACGGGCGCACCCGCGCCCTCGACGGGGTGAGCTTGGAGGTCCGTCGGGGTGAGTTTGTAGCGATCTGTGGGCCATCAGGTTCCGGCAAGAGCACATTGCTCAATCTCATCGGGGCATTAGATAATCCCGATTCGGGAGAGCTGTGGGTCGCTGGCGAAGACCTGACGCGCCATCGCGGGGATTTGGCGCACTTTCGCGCGCGCAAGGTCGGCTTTATCTTCCAATTACATAATTTGATCCCGTCGCTGACGGCACTGGAAAACGTCCTCATTCCCACACTGGAGCTGAATCACTCGCGACGCGACGCGCAAACCCGCGCACGAGAACTCTTAGAGCGCGTCGGGCTTGGGGATAAGGCACATCGTCGTCCACCGGAGCTGTCTGGGGGAGAACGCCAGCGCGTTGCGGTCGCTCGCGCTTTGGTGAACAATCCCGAGATAGTTCTCGCCGACGAGCCTACCGGTAGCCTCGACTCCAAGAACGAAAAGCACGTGCTTGATCTGCTCAGGGAGTTACAGTCTGAGCGCGGCGTCACGCTGATCTTAGTTACGCACGACCCGCGCGTCGCCCAGCGAGCAGATCGTGTGATCGAGTTGCTCGACGGGCGCGTCATAGCCCCAGTTGCTTCATAAGAACGCGCTCAAAGAGCCCAGCGGGCAAGAACCTTCTTAAGGGGAGCACGAGCCGGGCATCGCGCCCCACAGCATAGCGCAGCTTCGGTCTGGGATGCGTAATCGCGCGGTAGATCGTCTCAGCGACCTTCTCAGGGGGAGCAGCGCGATAGAGAGCGCTCTGGACGCGCCGACCACTCGCCCGCTTGAAGGCCGCATACGGGGAGTTTTCATTCTGCGCGGCGTGCGCTACTTGCGCGTTCTGCTGGAAATTCGTGGCGACAAACCCCGGCTCGATGAGAACGACCTTGATATTCCAAGGGGCTAGCTCGTAGCGCAGCGTCTCCGTCAGACCCTCTAGAGCGAATTTGCTTGACGTATACGGCCCGGAGAAGGGGATAGCGAACCTCCCCAAGACAGAACTGATATTGACAATCGCACCCAATCTCTGCACGCGCATCTGGGGCAGGACAGCTTGCGTGACTCGAATCACGCCGAAAAAATTCGTCTCAAACTGTTTTTCCCACTCATCGAGCGAGACTTCTTCCACCGCGCCGCGCAGCCCATAGCCCGCGTTGTTCACTAAGACATCGATGCGCCCGCTCTTTTGTACAATCTGGGCGACGGCGCTCTTGACCGAGTCGTCATCACAGACGTCGAGCTGGGCGATCTCGATGGGAAGCTGGTCTCTTGCGATGATCGCTTTCAGAGCAGGTGCTTTCTCTAAGTTGCGCATAGTCGCCCAGACGGTATAGCCCCGACGAGCGAGATAGAGCGCAGTTGCCAAGCCGATACCGCTGGAGCTGCCGGTGATCAGTGCGATTTGAGACATATTTGCCCTCACTATACACCTGTACCCGTTCTCTGTCAAATTCATTGAGAATCTCCTGAGGGCTGTTGACTTCGCCCAGCGCCAGTGGTACACTCACGGTGCTATGGTGAGAAGATTTTTCATTGTATCTGTTCTGATATTCTGGCTGACAGGAGGAACACAAGCGCAGCTCAAAAACTTCGACGACTGGGCTCCAGATTGGTCCCCCGACGGCACAAGGATCGTCTTTGTATCTGACCGAGACGGAAACTCTGAGATCTATCTGCTCACGCTTGCCCCCGTTACCGATCTCCAGCGCCTCACAGCTCACCCGGGGAGCGATCTGCGCCCGCGCTTCTCCCCCGACGGACAGAAGATCGCCTTCTACTCCAGCCGCGACGGCAATTATGAGATCTATCTGATGGACACCGATGGCTCCGGCGTCACCAGACTGACACACCACGGTGCCACCGACTGGGACCCCGCGTGGACCCCCGACGGCAAGATCGTCTTCGAGTCCTTCCGAGATGGCTGGCCCGATCTCTATCTCGTGGACCCCCTTACGGGCACATTGGAAAGACTGACTCAAGACGACTTCCGCGAGGCCTTTCCTGCATGGTCGCCCAAAAACGACAAGATTGTCTTCTCGTCGTACCGCGAGGGCAGCTGGGATCTCTACGCAATGCGCCCCAATGGCTTAGTCCGCCAGAAATTAACAGACGG
>JBKBIX010000006.1:29359-32118 GCA_046293845.1 Bipolaricaulia bacterium
CCGCTTCCCCACGTGGTCACGCGACGGGAGATTCATAGCGTTTGAAGCCGTCCGCGGCGACGAATCCGACATTGCGCGGCTCGATGCCGACGGGCAGAATTTCGTCTGGCTTACGAGAGATATCTACCGCGATTCGTATCCGTCATTCTCACCAGACGGCAAGCGCATTGTCTACACCAGCGTCCGCAACGGACACCAGCGACTGGTGATCCGCGACGTTCTTCCGTAGAATTAAGAAGGCCCTCACCCCGCCCTGCGGGCACCCCTCTCCCGTCATCACAGACGGGAGAGGGGTGAGGGCCTTAGAAAGGTCTTCAGCAATGATCAACGAAGTCAAGGCCGTCATCCGCGCTCATGCGCGATTTGGCATCCTCTCCCATATCGGTCCAGAGGGCGATGCCATCGGGAGCGAGTTGGCTCTTAAGTTTATGCTCGAGCAACTGGGCAAGGAGGCGTGGGCCGCCAATCGCGATCTTGTCCCACCCAGTTTACAGTTTCTGCCCGGCGCCGACCAGATGCTCCACCCGACACAGCTGCGCAGCGATGAGATCGAAGTGTGGTGCGTCGTGGACTGCGGCGACTTAAGCCGCGTCGGCGAAGACGCCTTAAAACTCTTCCACGAGGGCCAAATTATTCTGAATATAGACCATCACCATCGGGATAATCCCAGATTTGGGCACATCAATCTCGTGCAGGAAGCTGCTTCGACAACGCAGTTGCTGTATGAGCTGGCGCTGGCGCTCCCGGTGGAGATCACCCCACAGATCGCGACGTGCTTATATACGGGCATCATCGCCGACACGGATTCGTTCCGAAACTCTAACGTCACTCGCGAGGTGCTGGAGATTGCAGCCCAGCTCTTATCATATGGGGTGGACACCCGCCAGATCGCGATCAACCTCTACGAGCGCCGCAGCTTGTACGAGTTGCAGCTGTTGGGCTATGTCCTGCAAAATGCCCAAGTCACCGACGGGATCATCTGGAGTACTATCCCCAAGTCGGTCTTCCACAGGACGAACACGTCAGTGACTGATACGGAACGCTTAGTCGAGGAGCTGCGCAGCGTCGAGGGCATCGAAGTCGCGGTGCTCTTCAAAGAACTCGAGAACGGGAAGATCAAAGTGAGTTTCCGCTCGAAAGGGCGAGCGACGGTGAACAGTGTGGCGCGGGCGTTTGGCGGCGGAGGCCATGAGCAAGCCGCCGGGTGCGTCATCCCCGGCGATCTTGTGGAAGTCCAAGAGCGCGTGCTCGCTGAGCTGCGCAGACATCTTGCCCTCAAGAGATTCTAAGAATGGCTCTTTTCACGCTGAAAGAATTTCACCCCATTACTCACACGGCCCTGACGCTGGGGACGTTCGACGGGGTGCACCGTGGCCATCAAGCTTTGCTCGAGCACACTGCTGCGTGGGCACGCCAGCACAATCTGCCAAGCGTGGCGTTCGTCTTCACATGGCCGCCCTCAAACTATACGGGAACTCCCAAGCCCCTGCTGCTCCCTGTTCGCAAGAAGCTCGAGTTCCTCTCTCAGATCGTCACGCACGCCCTCTCCGTAGACTTCCCCGAAGTCGGCTCGATGGATGCTGAAGAATTCGTGAGAAAGGTCTTACGAGAGCAGCTCCAGATGGTGCATATTGTGATCGGGCCGGACGCGCGCTTCGGGAGGCATCGTCGAGGGGACAGCGCGCTCTTGAAGCGATTGGGGGAAGAGCTGGGGTTTTCAGTTGAGGTCGTCCCGCCGGTCACAGTCAATCAGAAGATCGTTAGCTCGACGGCGATCCGCGAGAGCCTGCTTGCTGGGCGTCTTGACGAAGCTCGCGAGATGCTCGGCTACGCGCCGCGGCTATGGGGGGTTGTCGTGCACGGGGATGGACGTGGACGACAATTGGGCTATCCTACAGCGAATCTAGCATTAGAGCACAACGTGCTCGTGCCGGCGGCAGGGGTCTATGCCGTGCGGGTGAATGTGAAAAATTCTCAGCGCGACGGCGTGCTCTACATTGGGAGCCGCTCTACATTTGCCGACGCTCGCCCAAGTATCGAAGTCCACATCTTCGACATTGACGAAGAGCTGTATGGGGTAGAGCTTGAAGTTGCATTGTTGCACCGTCTGCGTGGCGATCAACGCTTTGATTCGCTAGACGCGTTGAAAACCCAGATCGAGCGGGATATTGACGCAGCGCGTGCCGTTTTGAGAGCCTAGCTTTCACATCCCCAACTTCTTCGCCAAGCGATGCTTGTCGAATCCGACAATAAACTCCCCGTCAATCTCGATGACCGGGACGCTCGCCCGCCCCGTCCGATTCACGACCTCCACCATCTTCTTTTGATCTTTGGAAATGTCGTACTCTGTGAAGCCAATCCCCCGCTCCCGCAGAAATTGCTTGGCCACCCCACAATACTGACACGTCGGCGTAGTATAGATAATAACATGCATCATCCGACACCCCTATCCCGAAAAGTTTGGCGGTGGTCACTGACCACCGGCTGGTAAGTCTACACGCTCGGGCGGGGGGTTGTCAAAAATTTTTTCGCAGTTGCAAAAACTTCAAATTTGTTGTATTATTTCGGCAAATCTTATGATGGTACTGGGCATCGAGACGAGCTACGAGCACGGCAGCATTGGCCTCTCAGACGATGGACAAGTATTGGGCGAAGTGCTCTTCTCGGTCGGCCCCGGTGAACACCTCCTACCCGCGCTTGATAGTCTGCTCTCTCTCAATAACGTAGCGCAAGATCAGATAGAGCTGATCTCTGTTGCG
>JBKBIX010000070.1:0-7416 GCA_046293845.1 Bipolaricaulia bacterium
GGGCGAAGCAGGCGCTCTATAACATTGCTGCAGCGCTGTTGGAGCCCGGCGATGAAGTGCTCATTCCCGTCCCGTATTGGGTGAGCTACCCTGAACAAGTCAAGCTCGCCGAAGCCAAGCCCGTCTTTATTCAGCCACAGAGAGATTTTCAGCTCAGCGCCGATCTGATCAAACAGCACATTACGGCCCGCACCAAAGCACTGATCCTGAACTCGCCTAACAACCCCGCAGGCACCGTGCTCGACCGGGAACAGCTTCGAGAGATCATCGAGCTCGCTCACCAGCATAAACTCTGGGTGATCTACGACGAGTGCTACGAAAAGTTTCTCTATGAGGGGGAGCACGTCAGCGCTGTCGCCCTTGCCCCAGAGCGCGCTGTTGCCGTCAGTTCAGCGTCGAAGACGTATGCGATGACCGGCTGGCGATTGGGGTGGTCGGTCGCACCCAAGGAGCTGACGCGCGTGATGGCGGCCATCCAAAGCCACACGACGTCGCATCCGTCATCCATCTCGCAGCACGCTGCGGTGGCAGCTGTGACAGGAGACCAGTCGTGCGTGAAAAAAATGCTCGCTGAGTATCGCAAGCGCAGGGAATTCGTGCTGTGGGAACTGAGCACCATAAATGGGCTAGACTTCACAGTGCCGCAGGGGACGTTCTTCGTCTTCCCCAACGTCGAGCGCTGCTTCAACGAGCAGATCAAGAACTCTGCTGACTTTGCACGATATCTGCTGGAGAGCGCGCACGTGGCTGTCGTCCCTGGCGCAGCCTTCGGTGCCGAGGGTTTTATCAGGATCTCGTACGCGACGTCGCTGGAGCACCTGCGCGAGGGCTTGAAGCGTTTGCGTGAGGGAGTGGCGCGATTGCGCGATGAGTAGGGTCGTCATTATCGGAGCGGGCTTTGGCGGGCTCAGCTGTGCCCGTGCCTTGGTCAATAAGCCTATCGACGTGTTGCTTCTCGATAAAAACAATTACCATCTCTTCACGCCGCTGCTCTATCAAGTTGCCAGCTCGTTGCTCGATCCCAGCGATATCGCGTATCCCGTGCGAGCTGTCTTTCGGCGCGCCAAGAATGTGCGCTTCCAGATGGCTACCGTCACAGAGATCGACCTTCACGCGAGACTGATAAAAACTAATGACGGCGCTCTTATCCCCTATGATTACGTGGTCATCGCCACAGGGAGCGTGACGAATTACTTCGGGATGGACACAGTAGCTCAGGCAGCCTATGAGCTGAAAGACATTCCCGAAGCTCTCGAACTGCGCAATCATATCTTGCGATGCTTCGAAGCGGCAGCTCGCGAAGCTCATGAGCCATTGCGGCGACGCTGGCTGACGTTTGTAATCGTGGGTGCAGGCCCCAACGGCGTGGAGTACGCCGGGGCGCTCTCCGAGCTGATTCGCTTGGTGCTCGTGCGCGACTTCCCTGAGCTCGATATGAAGTCTGTGCGCATTGTGCTGGTCGAGGCATTGGGACGGGTCCTGCCGGCGTTTGCACCCAAGCTGGGACAGTACGCCCAGTGGCAACTCGAGCGGCGCGGCATTGAAGTCCGTCTCAATACGCGAGTGCTGGACGTCTCTGGAGATACTGTCCGGCTGTCGAGCGGGGAGACAATAGAGACGAAGACGCTGATCTGGGCAGCGGGAGTCAAAGCGAGCGAGCTGGCGACGGTGCCGTCGCTGGCCCGCACGCGTGCCGGGCGCATTGAAGTTGATCAATTTCTGAGGGCCAAGGGCCACGAGAGGGTCTTCGTTATCGGGGATCTCGCGGCGTTTATCCAAGACGGCAAAGAGCTTCCCATGCTCGCGCGCCCAGCTATGCAAGCCGGAGCCCATGTCGCTGAGAATATTGTGAGACTGGAGCGTCATCAGCCGCTCATGCCATTTCGGTATCGCGATCCGGGCATCATGGCGACTATCGGGCGCAATAGCGCCGTAGCTCAACTTAAGAGCATATCGTTGACGGGGTTTATCGGCTGGCTGGCGTGGCTCGTGCTCCATCTTATGCTGCTCATTGGGTTTCGCAATCGCTTCGCTGTTCTGCTCAACTGGGCGTGGGAGTATATCTTTTATGATCGGCCGGTGCGCCTGATCGCGCGAGCAAGAGAACACCCTTAGGGCAAAGCGCTCAATTGCTGAATGTCTTCTTCCTTGCCGATGATGACCAAAACGTCTTGAGCTTCGAGGCGGTCTTGGGGCGCGGGGTTGAGGTTGATCGTGTTGGGGCCACTCCCCTTTTTTATGGCAATCACGTTGACATTATAGCGGGTACGCACCTGGCTTTCTGCAAGGGTCTTCCCGACAAGGGAGCGGGGTACGGGGATTTCCACAACACTGTAGCCGGGCACAAGCTCTAAATGCTCCAAGAGATTCGGGGTGATCAAGTTGTGCGCCAGCCGTATGGCTGATTCTCGCTCGGCGTGCACCACCTGCCCTACTCCCAAGCTGCTTAAAATCCTCCCATGGATCTCATTGTTGGCCTTGGCGATGATCTGTGGAATGCCTAACTCTTTGAGGTTCATGACCGTGAGCACGCTGGCTTCGATGTCATCCCCCATGCTCACGATAGCGACGTCCGCGTTGTGCACGCCGGCCTCACGCAAGGCAACAGGGTCTGTACTGTCGCATTGGACCGCATAGGTGACCAGCTCGCTGATCGCTTGGACTTTCTCGCTGTCTTTGTCCAGTGCTAACACTTCATAACCAGCGCGGCTGAGCGTCTGAGCTACATGAAACCCGAAGTTCCCCAACCCCACTACAGCGAAGATTCGCTTGCGCATAGATCTCTATTTTACCCGATGACAATGGTGCTCTCAGGGTAGCGCACCCGCGCGTGATAGTGGCTCTTTAACACGGCCATGCCGAGCGTCATCGGCCCGACCCGACCGACAAACATCGTCAGAGCGATCACTATCTTGCCCAAATCGCTGAACAATGCCGAGAAGCTTAAGATCCCCCCATCGCCGGTGGACAGCCCTACCGTGCCTAAAGCGGAGGCCACCTCGAACAGCAAGCGCAGGAAATCTTTCTGTTCGAGAGCCAGCAGCGTGACAGTCGCTCCAGTCAGCCAGAAGAATGCCAGGGCTGCGATCAAGTACGCCTTGGCCACGGTCTCCGCAGGCACCCTGCGATGGAAGACCGTCACCTCGACTTGACCGCGCAGGGAAGTCCACAGGTCGAGCATGATCGTGCCAAACGTGCTCGTCTTGATGCCGCCCCCTGTGCCGCCGGGGGATGCGCCAATGAACATTAAGATTATCAAAATATAGAGCGTGACCCCGGAAAGCTGGGCGAGATCTACAGTGTTAAACCCCGCGGTGCGCGCGGCGACTGCGTGAAAATACGAGACCAACAATCGCTGAGGCCAGGACAACGAGGCGAAGACTCGATTGTTGTGCGTCTCCACTACCAAAAACAGCAGTGTTCCACCGACGATGAGACTTGCCGTTATGATCAGAACGAGCTTGGTGTGGAAGGAGATCCGCCTGTGAGAGAGATCGCGATGCACGAGAAACCCAAGCCCCCCAAGAATAATCAGCGTTGTTATGATCAGATTGATCGCGAGATCGTCACGGTACGCCATCAAGTTCGTAGGGAAGAGCGAGAACCCTGCGTTGTTGAAGGCCGAGACGGCATGGAAGACCCCCAGATAGAGCGCCTGAGGGAGCGGGAAATCGAGGGCAAAGCGTCCCGTCAGCGCTAGCGCTCCGAGGCCTTCTACAAGCAGCGTGATCTTTATGAGGCTGCGCAGGAACTCGGGCACGCCCTCCAAGCTCCACACGTTGAGCGCCTCTTGGAGAGCCAGCTGCTCTTTTAGCCCGATCTTGCGCCCCAGCAGGAGCACAGGCAAAGTCGCTACGGTCATATACCCAAATCCGCCAATCTGTATTAAAAACAGAATCACCAGTTGGCCGAACAGCGAAAAATCCGTAGATATATCCTTGATGACCAGCCCGGTGACGCAGACAGCTGAAGTAGCCGTGAAGAGCGCGTCGATAAAGCTCACCGACCGGCCTGGGGCACTCGCGGCAGGGAGCAGAAGCAAGAGCGTTCCCACAGTGATGAACCCTCCAAACCCAAAAACGAGAACACGGGCGGGAGAAGTCAGCAGCCCTGCGTGGGGCACTGATGTCTTCATAATGAAGTTAAGCGCAAAATTATAGCTTGGATCTCCCTGCTTGTCAAAGCCCTGCAAACGCGCTAAACTTTCTTCAGTGGGGAGTAGCCTCACGGAAGTATAGTTGGCCGGTCGTCAGCACGGAGAGTCTCTCCCGGCCGGCCAAGGCAGAGAAGCCTAGGCGAGACCACCATAGGTGGTCTTTTCTTTTTCGAGAAAGGGGAAGGATATGGAGATCATCGTTGTCATTGGCATCTTAGCAATGCTTGAGGTCATTCTCTCTGTAGACAACGCATTGATATTAGGGCTGATGGTGCAGGGGCTGCCTTCACAGCTGCGCCGCAAGGCCCTCTTTTACGGGATTGTCGGAGCGTATGTGCTCCGCGGGCTGGCGCTGGCGTTTGCCGCGTTTTTTATAAAGTTCTGGTGGGCTCAAGCTCTCGGAGGGGCATATTTGCTCTTTGTAGCCTTCAGATACTTCGTGAGGAGGCGCACAGAGACGCCCCATGCGCACAGTGTGCCCTCTTCTCGACAGTTCTGGGGCACAGTCGCCCAGATCGAGCTGATGGATCTCGCTTTTGCTATAGATTCTATATTAGTAGCTGTAGCTCTCTCCAATCAGCTGTGGGTGATCTTCACCGGGGTCTTTCTGGGCATCGCCGCGTTACGGCTGGTCGCGAGTTTCTTCGTCGGCCTCTTAGAACACTACCCCCGTTTTAAGACGGTAGCGTATGTGATCGTGGCCCTTGCAGGGGTGAAGCTCACTCTAGAGGGATGGGATAAGCTAACAGAGCAAGTTCTCACGAAGCCAGAGTGGGCGCTGCACCTTGACAAGACTGTATTTTCGCTGTTTATCCTTGGAGTGCTTGGTGTAGGGGCTCTCTGGGCCACGCGAGCTCAGCGCACCTAGCGCCAAAGCTGACTAGGCTATACAATATTGCTTATGAACCCGTGGCATGATTTGCCCTCCGGCCCGCACGTCCCCCAGGTCGTCCATGCGTTCATAGAGATCCCCAAGGGGAGCCGCAATAAGTACGAGTTCAGCAAAGAATTAGGCGTGCTCAAAGTCGACCGCGTGCTCTACTCGTCGTTGTACTATCCGGGGGACTACGGGTTCATCCCTCGGACTTTTTGCGACGACGGCGACCCGTTAGATATTTTGGTGATGATCAACGAGCCGACGTTTTCAGGGTGTCTCATCGAGGCTCGTCCCATTGGGGTCTTTCGGATGCTCGACCGCGACGTGCTCGATGCTAAAATCTTAGCTGTGCCCGCACGCGACCCGATCTTTGCGGGCTATCATGCTCTGGGCGATATTCCGCAGCACTTCCTCAAAGAAGTTGAGCACTTCTTCCAAGTCTACAAAGACTTAGAAGGGATACGGGTCAAGCCCATCGGCTGGGAAGATGCTCACGCTGCTCAGATCGAGATCGGACGAGCTGTCGCGCTCTATCAGGAGCGGTTTCAGCGATCTTCTGAGTTTAAGATGACCTCGTGAATCTCTAACGCGTTCTTGCCGGTGAACATCTCCTTAGGCGGGGGCGGGTTGGCCGAGTGGGCTTTTTCAAACTCTGGGCTCTTCGTCCAGTTCTCGAACGCCTCGTAGCTCTCCCAATACGTCATCGAGATGTAATAATCTCCCTGAATGGGCTTGAGGAGCTGAAACTTCACAAAGCCGGGCATCTGCTCGACGAGCCTCTGACGGTTTGCGAAGCGCTCCTCGAACTGTTTTTCGTATCCCTTGGCAACGGGGATGCGATTGGCGACAACGATCATGCTATCATTCCTCCTGTTCGGAGAGATTATACTCGATGTTCGCTTTAAGCGCACGACGTCGCTATAATATGAATATCATGCCGAATCGTGCTCAAGATTGGTTGAAGCAAGCTGAACGCGATCTTCAGCAAGCGGAGGATTCTCGTCGTGGGGGATGGCACGAGTGGGCGTGCTTCATCGCTCAGCAAGCCGCAGAGAAGGCAGTCAAAGCCCTGCATCTTCGTTTAGGCCAGGAGGCCTGGGGCCATGTCGTCGCCCGCTTGCTCCAGGAGCTGCCTCTCAGTGTACCTAAGGCGTTGATTGAGAAAGCTCGTGTCCTTGACACGTTTTATATTCCTCCGCGCTACCCTAATAGCCATGCGGCCGGAGCGCCGTTTGAGCACTACGGTCCTCTCCAGAGCGAGGAAGCGATCCACTATGCCCGTGAGATCCTTGAATTCGTCCGTGCTCAGATGGCCTGATGCTCACACGGTTGACCAGGCCGTGCGTCGCTGGGCTGAGCAAGCAGCTCAAAGACACCCTGAAGTCAAGAGCATCGGCTACTTTGGCTCTTATGCCCGCGGCGACTGGGGGGTCGGGAGCGACTTAGATATCATCGTGATTGTGGAGCACTCCCAGGAGTCCTTTGAAAGACGAGCGGCTCGCTGGGACACGTTTGATCTGCTCGTCCCTACCGATCTGTTGATCTACACCCTTGCCGAATGGGAACAAAGCCCTTTACGACCGCGCTTGCAAGGGGAGATCGTCTGGGTCTATCCCCCCGCGATTGATGCTGAGCCTTAGGGTGGGTTAGGAGCTATCGCCTGCTGTTGACAAGCGGGTCTTTGTATGCTATAAAACAAGTGCGTAACTTTTATACTATACGCTAAAGCGGAGACAGCTATGCAGACAGTACGTGCTGTCATACATGTTCGGGATGTAAAATGGTGAATGGCGCTGGCAATTGGTGTTTCCGCAAGAGCATCGGTGTTAGACGGAAACCATCTAACATGACAAAGGATAATCAAAGCATGGCGAATGGAGTGAAAACGAAGAACTTGACAATCAATCCACAGAAACGTCTTATGCCGACAGAAAACGGCGTAAGGCTGTTATGTGGAAACCATATAATCACTATTAGGCGCACTTATTCGGGAGCGCAAGGATATGGCTGAGAAACTGCAAACGGGCACTCTTCGCGTTTTTACAAGGCGAGCAGGAACGGTCAATGAAATTGTAGGGTTTCTTCAAGACATAGAAGCAGCGCACAACAAGATATTCCTTTTCTTCTCGTTTCTTGATCTCTTTGCTGACAGCGAACGTTTCTCTAGGTGGCGCTACAGGTGGCGCTACTTCTGGAGAGAATTTGGCTTTCCACCGCCCTTTTGGATGCCATTTGTTGGTCTTCCAGGCATCGAGTTCTTTCAAGCAATACTCCCTGAATACAATTTGTAAGTTAAGCGAATCCAAATCGAATCGCCTGGTTTTTGGGAGTTTCTTGGTGCTCTGAATCCTTTACAGCAAATTCGAGAATACCTCAACGACCG
>JBKBIX010000071.1:0-7323 GCA_046293845.1 Bipolaricaulia bacterium
AGTACGCAGCAAGGTTTCTTAAGAAAAAAGCTCAAGAGAGTTCTTTGACGGTGCAGGCCCATCTGGCTCGGGTGCCGATCTTCTGTGGAGCTCCTCAAGACGGCTCGATCTATCTCAACGTCGCGTACTTGAAGCGCAAGCTCGGTGAAAAGTTTCAGTTTGGGATTGATATCGAAACAGACATTCACGAGTTTGGTGCGTATCATTGGTTGGCGAAGCACCGATGGTCCAAGAAGCTCAGCATTATTATCTTAGGGGGCGGGGTGCCCAAAAATTACAGTCTCCAGCCGGAGCCGTATCTCTCCCAAATCTGCGGGCTGGAGACGGAGGGCTATGACTGCGACGTGCAGATCTGCGATGCGCACGTGCAAAACGGCGGTCTCAGCTCGTGCACCGCTGGAGAAGCGCACACGTGGGGCAAGGTCTCCGCAGAGTTTCAGAAGAATTCTCAGTATGTCTTCGCTGAGGTAACGTCAGTCTTCCCGTTCATCGTGCACGCGCTGCTGCAAGAGGGCCTAAAAAAGACGCCGCGCCGGCTGCTCGACCGGCGCGACGAAGCGTTAGAACTCTTAGATCGAGCGCTAGGGCTTTAGGGTTTCGCCCCGGTGCGCTGGGCCGGAGTTCTGATTCGGCCCATTGCCCGTGTATCTTCCCCTATGTCAGAGTCGAGACGTGCGACGGCGCGGTGATCTCGAGCTTGACTCAGTTGTTTTTGTCGGGCTGCGACTGCTGTGACTAATGCGGGTCGAAGATCGAGATGCTTCCTTAGGGTCGAGTTTGACAACGGTGCGCCGTTTATGCTATAGATAATGCATAATCTTTACAGGGGGTGAAATCAATGCCGGAACTCTTGACAGCACTGGGCAACTTCTTAATTGCCGTGGGGATCACGATCTTGCTGATCCGCATCGGCGGCTACTTCGAGGGCATGTGAGGCGCCTTGAGATGAAACCCCATGAATTCGTCGAGTAGCCCATGGGCGAGCGTGATCTCATCTGCGCTCAGAGCAAGACAGTCAAGCTTGCCCCAGCTCAGCCCTAAGATCATCTTTAAGTTTTGCGCTACGCGCGGGCTGATGCGGGTGTCGCCCGCTTGATGGCATTCTGCACACACAAAGCCTCCACTCTGAGGGGAGAACCAGAATTCGTCTGTGAGTCTATGTCTTCCGCGTGCACAGCTGCTCATACGCGGGGCGATCCCCAGCGCGCGCAGCAGCTTGAGCTTCATCGCCACCCCAGCCAGCTCGAGATCTCCAACAGAAGAGAGCCCCCCTAAAAAATCGCGCAGGAATTCAAAGACGGCTCGGTCAGGATGATGCTCCTCCACGAGCTGATTGAGTAAGTGCGCCGCCTGCAGGGCGAGCGTGAGGCGCTCATAGTCGCGCTTGATCGCGCGATAGTCCTCGATAATGCTCGCCTCTTTTAATAATTTGAGATTCTCCGCGTCGTAGAAGACCAGCTCGCTCAGCGTCACCAGCTCTAAGGCCGCACCGAATTTGCTCTCGGTGCGTCGCGCGGCTTTCGCAATGAGCGAGATCTTCCCGTACTCGCGAGAGAGCACAGTGAGAATGAGATCGCTCTCGCGGAACTTGATCGCGCGTAAGATAAAACCCACGGTCTTGAGAATCATGCTCGGAAGACCTCTTGTCGGTGCGTCACTCTCTCTAATCGTTCGGGCACGACGCGCACGCCCAGCCCCGGCCCTGTCGGAACTTTGATCGTGCCGTCGCGCTCCACCACAAACGGCGGCTCTATGATATCTTCTCGCCAATAGCGCGCGCTCGCTGAGATATCATTGGGGAGCACAAAGCCGGGAAGGCTCGCCAGCGCGACGTTGGCGGCCCGCCCAATCCCAGTTTCCAACATCCCCCCGCACCAGACGGGCACGCCACGGCTGAAGCAGAGATCGTGTATTCTTTTGGCGTTCAGCAACCCGCCCACCCGCCCCGGCTTAATATTGATAATCCGACACGCCCCACTATCGAGAGCTCTTCTTGCGTCGTCAGGGGTCTTGATGCTCTCGTCAAGACAGATCGGGGTCTTCAGCTCCCTCTGTAAGATCGAGTGATCGATCAAATCGTCGTAAGCCAACGGCTGCTCGAGCATCAGAAGATCAAATTCGTCAAACTGCTTGAGATGCGAGAGATCAGCCAGTGAATACGCGGCATTGGCGTCGGCCATGAGAGCTATATCGGGGAAGCGTTGGCGCACGGCGCGCAAGACTGAGATGTCCCAGTTGGGTTTTACTTTGAGCTTGATGCGCTTGTATCCCTGCGCGCGACGCTGCTCTATGACTTTTAAGAGCGTGGGGATGTCTTTCTGAATCCCGATGGAGATGCCGCTCTCGATGCGGTCTTTCGTGCCGCCCAGCAGCTGCGCCAACGAGACGTTGTGCGCGTGGGCGAGGATGTCCCAGAACGCGGCTTCCAGCGCAGCTTTAGCCATGGGATGTCCGCGTATGGGCTTGAGCTGTGCTTGCAGCTCCTCAGCAGAAGCGATATCGTGTCCAAGCACCGCTCTCGCGCAGAAGTCTTTTAAGACATGCCAAGCTGTCTCCACAGTCTCGTAGGAGTACCAGGGGCCTGCGCCGGCGACGCACTCGCCGTAGCCAGTCAAGCCCTCGCTATATATCGTGACGATGAGGCACGGTCGCACTGTCTCGCGCCAGCCGCTCGTCTCGAACGGCTCGACCAGCTCCATCTCAATATGACGTAACTCGATGGCTTCGAGTTTCATGTCGTCCTCTCCAAGAGATAGAACGCGCGCTTGCGTTCCCCTTGCTCGATCACGAGAAAGTCACTGGCGTAATAGCCGTGAGCGAAATAGTGCTCGAAGATCTCACGCGTCTGGTGCCGCCACTCTCTGACGAGCTGCATATTCTGCTCGCGCATCCTCTGCCAATGATAGGGGATCTCTAAGAGCAGCTTTGGCTCAGTGTGCTTGAGCGAATAGTCGCGATTGGTTAAAAAACCGTCGCGCTCTTCGGCCTGATTGATGACGGGAAGATTGCTGGCAGTGACGCGCTGCTCTTGCTGCAGTCTCTTCTGCACGCGCGGACTTGTTATCCACCACTCGACAGTAAGACGATCCGTCTCTAAGCCCGCGTTGAGGCGATCCCGCATATCCCCGTAGAGATTGCGCTCGTATTTGTTAGAGATCACGCCGAGCTTGTGGAGATTAAAATAGGCGTTGGGGCTGACCAACGGGTCGAACGTCCACGTAATGAGCTCGATCCCTTGAGCGAGCACGGCCTCGCGTTGCTTGAGCTTCAGCTCATAGCCGACACCCTGAAAACGTCGCTCCGGCAGCACCGCGCACATGAGCGAGCAATGCTTCAGTCTGTTGTTTTCAATGCCGGGGAAGCCGTAGACAAAGCCGATAAGTCTCTCACTCCGCCCCACCCCTCTCCTGTCTGGACGGGAGAGGGGCTGGGGGTGAGGGCCCTGCTCCTCAAACGCCCCCAACAGCACCCCGCCGTTCTTGATCGTCGTCAACAGAAGATGATGCGGCACAACGCTGATATCTTCAAAGCCCCAGATCTCCTTCTGGAGCCGTTCGCAGGCGTGCAGCTCATCAAGCGTCTGGAGCGGACGAATAGTGATCATACTTGTTGACCAGCCTTCGCGCGCTTCCGACGATACATAAATTGATCAGCTTCTTCAAAGATCGCTTCCAGCGGACGCGGGTCCTGCGGCGACCACGACGACACCCCGATGCTGATCGAGAGCTGCAAACTGGTGAGATCGCCGGCCCACCGCGCGCTGAGGTTCTGTAATTCTTGGTGGAGCCGCGCCAGCACCTGCTCGGCCTTCTCGGCAGTAGTCTGCGGCATGAGAATAATAAACTCGTCACCACCATAGCGAAAGAGGCTGTCGGTCTTGCGAATGATCCCTCTCAAAAACTGCGCTAAATCTTGGATGACGCGATCCCCCACGAGATGCCCGAACCGGTCGTTCACTGTGAAAAAATCGTCTATATCAATGAAGACAAGTGTGAATGGCTTGTGCGCACTCATGAGTTGGGTGAGCATCTCATCCAAAGCACGACGGTTGTAGACGCCGGTGAGCGCATCACGGCGTGCTTGCTCGGCGAGCTTCTGCTGCTGCTCATGGAGAGCGCGTATTTGGTGATTGTTGGTGAGGGCGAGAGTGGCCATATTGACTAACAGCGCCAGGGGCTCCAGCTCAGCGGGTGTGGGCAGGCGCCCGTGGCGCGGCTGGGAGAGCGCAATCCTCCCAAAGATCTGGTCTCCGGAGCGCAGGAGCCAATAGAGCATATCATACGGTCCCCACTCGGCGCTCGCGTTCGCCTGCGCAACAGCATAGTGACGTAGTTGGGGCAAGCGCTCTGACGAGACGTAGAGGGCGGGGCCGATGGGCCGGCCCGCTTCGAGAATCTGTTTATCTGAGAGAATATTGCCCGCGGCGCGGCGCTGCCGCAGAAGCTGTTCTTGCTCCGGCGAAAGCCCCACAGTGATATACTCCGCAATAGTCGGTGGCTCCGACTGATCCGGGGAGGTCGGCACAGCGTAGAGCGAGACGCCAATTCGTTCAAATTGGGAGTAGCGCGCGAATGCCTGAGCGATCTCGCGCAGGATCGCTTTTGTATCAGAGCTTTGGAGGATTCGCGTGCCGATGGCGATCAGCTCGCGATAGAGCTCCACGGGAAACTGAGCACTGGACTCGCTCATAGAATTACCCCTGGCGCCCCAGCAGTTTGGCGATCTCGGCCTCGTCCTCGTTCCAGCCGGGGCGGACTTTCACTTGTAAGTCGAGATAGACGTGCTTGCCCAAAAACGCTTCGATATCTTGTCGCGCTAAGCGTCCGATCTCTTTAATCATTCGACCGCCGTTGCCGATAAGAATGGGCTTTTGCGACTCCCGCGCAACATAAATATTCGCAATGATATCGACGATCTTCCCGTCTTCGCGCTCCTGCATGTGGACGACCTCGACGCCGGTCGAGTACGGGATCTCTTTATGCGTGAGCTGATAGATTTTCTCTCGGATGAATTCGGCGATAATGAACTCCGTGGAGCGGTCAATGTGGATCTCATCAGCGAAGTATTTAGGGCCCTCTGGCAAGAGCTCAGCGATCGTATTGGCTGCGAGCCCTAAGTTGACCCCGTGCGTGCACGAGATGGGGATGATCTCGCGAAAGAGCCCGGTCTGCTGATACGCGCTCTGTGTCTCTTCAAGCTGCTCTTTGGAAGCGAGATCGACTTTGTTGATCAAGAGCACGATGGGGTTTGTGAAATTCTTCAGATGGTCGAAGACCTTCTCGTCGTACTCGTGAATTTTGCCCCACGGCTCGGTCATGTAGACCAAGACGTCGAGGCCGGAGAGCGCAGCATACGCTTGCTTTAAGAGATATTTGCTCAGTTTATCTACGGGCTGGTGCAGCCCCGGCGTGTCCACAAAGATAATTTGAGCGCCGGGGAGGGTGAGCACGCACTGGATGCGATGGCGCGTCGATTGGCGCTTCTCCGAAACGATCAAGAGCTTTTTGCCCATCAGGGCATTGATAAAAGTCGATTTGCCGACGTTCGCTTGTCCCAAGACTCCGACAAACCCCGATTTAAACCCCATTGAGCCAGCTGCCCTCCTGAACTATCGTGACCGCTCGGTGAATATCATACTGCAAGAGACGATCTTTGTCCAACGGGGGGATCTGCTGGGAAAGACGCTCATAGAGCGCGCGGGTGCGCGGGGCCATCTGAGCAGGGTCACGGAAGCTGAGGGCCTGGCGGACGGTCAGTAGCTCTATCGCTAAGATCACTTCGACGTTTTTGGCAATCTCTAGGGCTTTCAGGGCGGAAGTCGTCGCCATGCTATTATGGTCTTCTTTGCCGCCTGAAGTCGGGATGGAGTCGACGCTCGCCGGGTGCGCGAGCACTTTGTTTTCGGCAACGAGAGCTGCGGCTGTATATTGGGGCATCATCAGGCCCGAATTGAGCCCGCTGTCTTGAACTAAGAATTTTGGGAGATCAGGGGCTTCCAGCAAGAGCGCGATGCGGCGCTCGGAGAAGTTCCCAATCTCAGCGACGGCTTGCCCCAACAGCTCGCAGCAGAACGCGAGAATCTGCCCGTGAAAGTTCCCCCCAGAGAGCACTTCTCCCAACTCAGCAAAGACGAGGGGATTGTCAGTCGCGGAGTTCATCTCGATCTGGAATTTTTCGGCGATAAAGTCGAGCGCGTCTGCCGAAGCCCCGAGCACCTGGGGGATACATCGAAGGGTGTAATTGTCTTGGATATCGTCGGTTCTGCTGTTGGCGAGCGTGCTGCCGGCAAGCCAGGCGCGCAGAGTTTGCGCAACGCGGATCTGTCCAGGGTGTGGGCGTGCTTGGTGCAGGCGCTCGTCGAATGCTTCTGTATGCCCGCGCAGTGCCTCGACGGCCAGCGCACTGAGCGCTTCTGCTTGCGCTAATAGGCGTTGGGCGCGCACGAGCGCCACAAACCCTACTCCCAAAGTGACTTGTGTCCCGTTGATGAGCGCTAAGCCCTCTTTGGGAGCTAAGCGCAACGGCTCCAGCCCAAGTTCTTTCAGCAGCTCTCTCCCGGGGAGAATTTTTTTGGCGAGCTTGGCTTGGCCCTCGCCGATCAAGAGCAGAGCCAAATGAGCTAATGGCGCCAAATCCCCACTGGAGCCTACAGAGCCTTTCGCTGGGATGATGGGAATCACGTTGTGATTGAGAAATTCTTTAAGATACTCGAGGATTTCTAAGCGCACGCCGGAGCGCCCCTGCACAAGAGAATTCAAGCGAAAGAGCAGGGCAGCGCGGGCGACCTCATCAGGGAGTGGCTCGCCGACGCCGACGGCGTGGCTTTTTAGGAGATTCTCTTGGAGCAGCGAGAGCTTTTCGCTGGGGATCGTCTCGGTGCTGAGCTTGCCAAAACCCGTGTTCACCCCGTAGACTTTTCGATTCTTCGCGACGATCTGCTCGATGACGGCGCGGGCGGCGCGCACGCGCTCCAGCGCGCTTGAGGCGAGAGAGACCTTCTCAACGTCGAAGATGATCCTTCGTGCAGCTTCGATAGTTAACGAGTGTCCATCAAGCTCGATCATGCGCGTCTTCAGTATACTGACAGGGAGACTTCGTGTAAAATTGAATCACGGAAGGCACAGAAAAGGCCACTGAAAGCACGGGAAAGGTGATTCTGCTTTCTGTGTTATCCGTGGCCTAGCCCGTGCTTTCCGTGATTCAAATGTTTACCGAGGACTTCTACGTCGTCTGCGACAACATTCGTAGTACGTTCAACGTCGGCGCGATCTTTCGCACTGCCGACGCTGCTGGGATCACAAAGATCTATCTGTGCGGCTACAC
>JBKBIX010000072.1:0-7313 GCA_046293845.1 Bipolaricaulia bacterium
AGCCCGCTGCGCCTGCTCAGCAATAACATCACTGAAGACAACGGGAACAGCGGGCCGTTGCCCAGCAAAGACGGCCTGCTCACGGTCATCCGTTTAGAGAATCTGCCTCCGCAGTTCTTCGGGCCGCAGCCGCGCGACCAAGAGACCCTGGGAGATCGTTCCCCGCTCATTCAGATCACGATCAGCGACGACAAGAACGAGGTGCTCTCCGAGACGATCCAGCTCACTCTCCAAGACGAAGTCCAGACATTGCAGTTTGGTTGGCAAAGCCCCGGCGCGTCCTGGGATCAGACGACGCATCTTTTCACAGTTAATCTGAAAGCGATCGGGGCGCAGTTGAGCGGGAACGTGCAGGCACGCATTCGCGCCCGCGACCGCCAAGGCGCCGAAGGGCGCTTCGAGTGGCGCTTCACCGTCCCTAGGGGGGAGATGCCGCCACCGCCGCCCTCGGGCAGAACTATCGAAGAGCTCCTTGACACCGATGGAGACAATCGCCTCGGCGATCTCGAAATCTTGAGAGCATTAGATTTCTGGATCAAAGGGACGGAGCTGGTTCCCGGACTCAAGATTGATGACTTCAAGATGCTTGCGCTCATCGACAAATGGATCAAGAGCGCACCGCTGCGCCCCGCAGCAGTTGTGATAGATCACTCTCGCTCCCCTGTGCCCTACTGAGAGAATTTGCCTGAAGACCCCCTGCGAGAGTATTATCAAAGCAGGGGGTCTTATGAGAGTGATTCTGCTCTGCGGGTTGCTCCTTGTAGGAGCAGTCGGATGCGTCTCCGTGCCCAATCAATCTCCTATTGCTGCGATCATAGCTGCACCCGTCAGCGGGGGCGTGCCTCTGATAGTGCAGTTTGATGGCTCAGGATCACGCGATCCCGACGGAAAGATCATAGAGTATCTCTGGGACTTCGGCGACGGCACCACAGCTTCGGGAGCAAAAGTCTCGCACACCTATACCCAAGCCGGGCTGTATCCTGTCATTCTCACGGTGAAAGACGACCGCGGCTCGACCGCCGTCGCGACCGTCGTCATTAAAGTCGGTAACCCTCCTCCCAAAGCGATCTTTACAGCTTCAGTGACCAACGGCTTTGCTCCGCTCACCGTGCAGTTTGACGCTTCAGCATCGAGTGACCCAGCAGCGCTCCTAGCTCCGCAACGCATTGTGCGCCATGAGTGGGACTTCGGCGACAGCACGAGCGCTATAGGCCAGCAAGTCTCGCACGTCTACACCCGCGCCGGGGTTTATACTGTGACGCTGCGCGTCTTCGACGAAGACGGTGCCAGCGACCGCGCTCAAAGAACTATTCGCGTGCTTGATTTCTCGTTCCCCATCTCGATCCCCGTGGGGCTTTCCCCAACGGCTCTCGCTGTAGGCGACTTCGACGGCGATACCGTGGACGACATCGCTGTTGCTAACTTTGAAAGCAAGACCGTCACGGTGCTGCGCAGCGACGGCACGGGGAATTTCCGTATCGAGACGACGCTTGTGCTGACGCACCGCCCGACCTCTCTGATCGCTGGCGATCTCAACCAAGATGCAAAACTCGATCTGATCGTGACGAACTTCGACGAAGGAAGAATCGCTCTCTTTCACGGCGACGGGGCAGGGCAGTTCACGCCAGCGCGGGAGATCGTCGTCGGCGCGGGGCCGTATGTGCTCATGAGCGCCGATTTCAATCGAGATCAGATTTTGGATATAGCGATCGCCAACGCGCCGCTTGGCCGGGTGACAACGCTTCTTGGGGACGGCACAGGGGATTTCTCGAAAGCGCAAGAGATCGCTGTTGGCGGCTGGCCCAGCGCGCTCGCTTTGGGAGACTTCGACGATGACGGCCAGCGCGATATCGCGGTTGTGAACTTCTTCGACGATACCGTGACTGTTCTGTTGGGCAACGGCGACGGCACGTTTGACGCGCTGACGCCCTTCTCCGTGGGCAAAGAGCCGATCAGTATAGCTGTGGGCGATCTCAACGCCGACGGCTTCGATGATCTCGCTGTTGCCGTTTCGGAGGAGAACTCCGTAAAAGTCTTTTTTGGGCGCGGCACAGGGCGCTTCCGCGAGGGGCCAACGCTCTTTGTGGGGCCGGAGAGCCGCGCCGTGCACCTAGCTGACCTCGACCGCGACGGCGCGCTCGACCTCATAGCGACCAGCATCCAGAGCAATGAGCTGAAGACCTTTCTCGGCCAAGGCGACGGCTCTTTTGGGATGAGCAAGATCTGGCCTGTGGGAGCTGGACCTATTGCTATCGCGACGGGGCACTTCTTATTAGGAAGCGAATTCGAGGATATCGCCGTGGCGCAATTTATCAGCGGGCGTATCGCTGTTCTGCTCAACGGCATGTCGCGTTCCCCCTAGAGGGCTGTTGCACTGAGCAAAAGTTTTCGCTATCGTAGGAGCGCCATGCGGAAGTCTCGCCTGCTGTTCGCTCTTGGAGTTCTCGCGCTCTTCTTTATCTTCTTTATGAGTTCGGCCCATTTGAGCTTCTCTGGCGATTGGCCTGCCCCTCCAAAGCCATCAATGTACCATCCCAAGATCGAGACGGCGCTGCTAGAGGCCCTCACTCCGGCTGCGCCCCCCCTCTCCCGTGGTTCACCCACGGGAGAGGGGTCAGGGGTGAGGGCCATCACAGTCATCATCGAGAGCGAGCGTCCACTAGACGAGACGCTCTTAGCGCGCTTCGGCGCTTATGTCGAAGCCCGCGCAGAGAATCTCTATCGCGTGCGGGTTCCCGCAGAGAATCTTCGCGCCTTGGCCGAGAGCGTCCCAGGAATTTCGTTTATTCGTCGTCCGCGGCCGCTCGTCGCACTGGAGGCGCGCTCCAGCGAAGGGGTCTTGCCCACGGGAGCACTTCTGCTCCAAGGGTCGGGCTTTCGCGGCCAGAACGTCAAGATCGCTATTATAGACTTGGGATTCGCCCAGCTCAGCCGCGCAAAGAGATCAAAAATTATTCATCCCGAGGTCATCGTAGACGAGCAAGATTACACGGGCGAGGGCTTGGAGACGGGAACTGCGCACGGCACGGGCGTCGCCGAGATCGTCCATGCGATGGCCCCCCAAGCCTGGCTCTATCTGAAGAAAGTCGCTGACGAGATCGACCTAGCGAACGCTGTCGAAGATGCTATCGCCCAAGGCGTGCAGATCATTAACTACTCTGTGGGCGTAGCGAACGCGAATTTTGGCGACGGCACAGGTCTTGTTGCCGAGCTTGCTGACCGGGCGCGCGCCCACGGGATTCTGTGGGTCAACGCTGCGGGAAATCACGCGCAAAGCCATTGGATGGGCTCTTTCAGCGATAGAGACTATGACGGTTGGCTAGAATTCGCCCCCGGCAGGGAAGAGCTTCTCATTAAAGCCGACTTCCCCGGCTCGATCGAACTGTATCTGACGTGGGACGATTGGCCGCGCACTGCCCAAGATTTCGATCTCTTCCTCTACGACGCGCAGGGGCGCTTGGTCGCCAGCTCGCAAAACTACCAGACGGGTTTTGAAGAGCCGACCGAACAGATCGAGTACGTCGCGTGGGCGCCGGGGACATATCGCGCGCGGGTGCTCGCTCGCCGTGTCTCCAGATCAAACATTAGACTGAAAATCTTCAATCTCAGTCAGCAAGCTGTTGACCCAAACGTCCCAGCGGGGAGCATTCTCACCCCGGCGGACGCGCGCGGCGCTCTCGCTGTCGGAGCGATCAGCGTGCGCAGCTGGCAGACCGGCCCGCAAGAGCCATTTAGCTCCCAAGGGCCAACAAGCGACGGGCGCATCAAGCCCGATATCGCCGGGCCGGATGGCATCTCGAGCTTCGCGTTAACGTACTTTTCGGGGACATCGGCGTCGGCGCCGCACGTCGCCGGAGCCGCGGCGCTCTTGCTCTCGCAGCATCCCGAGTGGACAGCCGATCAGCTCCAACGCGCCCTCGAAGCCCACGCGATAGATATGGGCATTCCGGGCAAAGATAATATCTACGGGGCAGGCAGGCTCGATCTCTCGCTCGGGATGATACAAGCGCGGCGCACGATTTCGCCCAAACAAGCAAAGCCAGGCGATCTCGTCACGGTGACTGTCACAGCGAAGATGCCATTAGGGCTTTTTGGTGGCTTAGAGCTGCACGACATGCCGCCGTGGGATCTTCCTCCTGTCTCGTTCACTTGGCCCGTCGTCCACCCCGGCGAAACAAAATCGTTCACATACGAGCTGCGCGTGCCAGAGATGGCTCGGCCGGGAGTCTATCGCTGGTCGGGCACAGTGAATACTATCGCTATCGAGGGCGATGACACGGTTACGATAGAATCTGCAAAGACCGTGACAGCCACGCTCATGTATCGAGAAGATGGCGTGCGTGTTCAGCTGTCGGGGCTTGTGGAGATGGCGCGGCTGCGCATCTACGATCTGCGTGGAGCGCAGCTCTTTGAGAGCGTCGCTCTTGCTGGGGCGACGCTCGACTGGCGCCCGCAGCGTCGTGCCAATGGCGTCTATCTCTACGTCATCGAAATCGTGAAAGACGGACAAATCGTTCAGAGAAAGCTTGGCAAATTTATTCTGCTCAAATAAAATAGCGCTATGACGATCGCACAGCTTCAACAGAAAGCCAAAGAGCTTCGGCGCGCTGTCTTGGAAATGGTCGCACAAGCTGGCTCAGGGCACCCCGGCGGGGCGCTCAGCTCGGCCGATCTGCTCACCGTGCTGTATTATAAATATCTTCGCGTGCGGCCTCAGGAGCCGCGCTGGCCAGAGCGCGATCGCTTCGTGCTCAGCAATGGGCATATCTGCCCCATACTCTACGCGATCTTGGCCGACAAGGGCTTCTTCCCCAAAGAAGAGCTGAAGAACTTACGCAAGCTCGGCTCGATCTTGCAGGGGCATCCCAGCTTAGCGTTCAAGACGCCGGGGGTGGAGCACTCCGGAGGCTCGCTGGGATTAGGGCTTTCCGTGTCCGTAGGCATGGCGCTGGCAGCGAAGCTCGATCAGAAAGACTATAAAATCTACTGTCTGATCAGCGACGGGGAGTGCCAGGAGGGCCAGACGTGGGAAGCCGCGACAGCTGCTGTGCACTATAGATTAGATAATCTCTGCGCGATGCTCGACCGAAATTTTACACAGATCGACGGGCGAACAGAAGATATTATGAAGATCGAGCCGATCGCTGAGAAATGGCGCGCCTTCGGTTGGAACACTATAGAGATTGACGGGCATGATTACGAACAGATCAGTGGGGCTTTTGAGCGATTTCTCAAAAACCAGGGCACAGGGCGCCCGACGATGATCGTCGCTCGGACTGTTATTGGCAAGGGCGTCTCATTTATGGAGGGCGACTATCACTGGCACCATGGCGCGCCCAACCCGCAGCAACTGGAACAAGCCCTCAGAGAGTTAGCGTAGATTAGGCCACATATTGTGCTGGCGATGTGCCCCGTGGCCTTCTACACAAAGATTAGCCCCGCCGAATGACGCACTTGCCCGGCCCGGTCATGATCTCGTAGATCATGGGCGAGCTGAAGCTCACCGAGCGGTCTTCGATAACGACAGTAGTCTCTCGGCTTCTGTACGTACCAAAGGGGATGCGCGCCTTAAAATTCCCGCGCACGAGCACTCTTCCAGACTCGCCAGGGCTTTGCGTACAAATAATCGTCGTCGAGCCATCGCCAGCGCTGGGGTTGCCTGCACGAATAATAAATGTGTCATTGCCCCCGCCGCCGCTGATGGTGTCTACGCCGTATCGGCCATCGATGACATCGTTGCCCGGGCCGCCATCGATGAAGTCTTCACCATCACCGCCAATGATCATATCATTACCTGCTTCGCCGTAGATCGTATCGTTGCCCCCACCGCCGATGATCCAATCATGGCCTGTTCCCTGAACGCCGCCTCGGCCATCATCGCCGTAGATAGTATCGTCTCCGAGGGTGCCGATGATGCGATCATTGCCACAGCTATTCTCTGGACATGGATTAGGGCCATTAGTGAAGTTCCCGTCGCCATCGCCGCGGATGATCACGCCTTGCGTCAAGCGATCAATGGGCTGGCATACATCCGCGCCAAAAGTCCCTTCGGTATCACTAGCATAGCCATTGCAGACGGGGAGCGCACGTGTAAACGTCACCGTAACGGTGCGGTTGCCGGTCATCCGCACGCTGCACGTTCTCTTGTCCTGCGAGACGGAGTCGCAGCCGCTCCAGTTGCTTACGGTAGAGCCGGCATCGGGCGTCGCCGTGAGCACTACTTGGGTATCGCGGGCAAACGGTTCCGAGCAGTCAGAGCCGCAGTTGATCCCTGAAGGGCTGCTGGTCACGGTGCCAGTCCCCGTTCCGGAGATGCTTACAGTGAGCACGGGGTTTTGCGCGAACGTCGCGGTGACGGATTTGTTGGCGTTCATAGTGACTTGGCACGTTCCGGCGCCGCTGCACGCTCCGCTCCAGCCACTGAAGGACCAGCCGGAATCGGGGCTGGCTGTCAGCGTCACGGTCGTGTTCGCGGCAAACGAAGCCGAGCAAGTGCTGCGACAGTTATTGATCCCTGCAGGGCTACTGCTCACTGAGCCGTTGCCAGAGACAGTCACAGTAAGAGTGAACGTTGCGGTGGTCGAGAAGGTCACCGTCACTGTGCGGTTGCTTGTCATAGTCACGGTGCACTGCCTCTGATCGGCAGAGACGGAATCACAGCCGCTCCAGCCCTGCACTGTAGAGCCAGCATCGGGTGTCGCAGTCAGCGTCACTGATGTGTTTCGAGCGAATTGAGCCGAGCAAGTAGTGCCGCAATTTATCCCTGAAGGGCTGCTTGTGACTGTGCCACTCCCTGTGCCGGCTTTCGTCACCGTCAGCGTAAAAACCACTTGGGAGATTCCTGCGCTTGAGCTTAGCAAAAGAGCCAGCCCAGCACATCCAACCAGTACCCAGAGCCTCCGATATCTCGCTGCCATAAGACCTCCTCTATGGAAGATTTTCTTCCATGCGCACATTATAGTCAAAAGTTTCAGCTCTGTGAAGTGACAGATCGCTCATGGAGCATTGTATCGGCTGTGATTCCCTAGAACAGTAATCCATATCACATTCAACGGTTTCGCTGATCACGCCTTCGCAGACGGCGTGCAACAGCGCGACGCTGAGCTCGGGCCCTTCCAGACACGATCAACTCATGACTATCCGACTGCCGCGCCCGCCCAAGCGAAAGCGCCCCCACCGGCAGCTTTCCAACTACCCCAACGACACACTCCCGCCCGTTGACTAGCATACAAATCATGTGCTCAATCTGAAAATCAGGATGCGCTAGAAGCCCCGAAACGACCGTCGGCTCATAGCTCGAAATCCAGAATCGC
>JBKBIX010000073.1:0-6990 GCA_046293845.1 Bipolaricaulia bacterium
GATCGTCGCTCAAGCCAAAGCACAAAACTATGACGCGGCATTTGCTGGGCTGTTGAACTACGCGTGCACCCGTCTGGCCCTTAAAGTGATCAAGCTTCAGTTTGGGGCACTGCGCTATTGGCTCATCGCTACGGTGACAGGCGTCTTTCACAACATCGCTGACGAGTTCTATCGTCGCTTGGGAACCCCCTACGAAGAGAAGCAGATCGCCAAGAACGGCGACGTCGATCTCTACCAAGAATTTCTGCGCGATATCGCGTAAAGCTGATCAATATCAAGTTTCCCGATGATACGGCTCATTGACCTCCCACAAACCGTTCGCCATACTATAAACTTAGAAATTTGAGTGTTGGAGGGTAGGCATGACGGTTTCGCGGCGACGTTTTTTAAAAGCCACCGCAGCGATTACAAGCGCCGCTCTCGCGGCTGATACGCTGGGCTTACAAGGATTCAAGTTTGTTCCAGAGATAAAAAACCCATTAGCGTTCTATCCCAATCGCGATTGGGAAAAAATTTATAGGGATCAATTTCGCTACGACAGCTCGTTTACATTTCTCTGCGCGCCCAATGATACCCATAACTGTCTGTTGCGAGCCTATGTGCGCAATGGGGTTGTGGTGCGCATCGGGCCGACCTACGGCTACACCGAAGCCCGCGATCTCTATGGCAACCAAGTCTCGGCGCGCTGGGAGCCACGCTGCTGCCAGAAGGGCCTCGCGTTGGGGCGACGCTTCTACGGGGACCGTCGAGTGCAAGGGGTCTGGGTACGCAAAGGATTTTTTGCGTGGGTTCAGGCGGGCTTCCCACGAGATCCTCGCACCGGCGTGCCCCCGAAAGAGTACTTCAATCGTGGGCAGGACACTTGGCTCAAGATGCCCTTCGACGAAGCGTATGGGATCGTCGCCCAAGCGCTGATGAACATCGCGCAGACGTATTCCGGCGCGGAAGGGGCGCAGCGTCTCCACGCGCAAAACTACGACCCCGCGATGATCGAAGCGATGCATGAGGCCGGGACGCAGACCGTCAAAGTGCGCGGGGGGATGCCGTTCTTGGGCGCGACGCGCATCTACGGGCTGGCCAGATTCGCCAATATGCTCGCGTTGCTCGATCAGCATATTCGCAATATCAGTTCCGAGCAAGCGTTGGGAGGACGCGTCTGGGACAGCTATAGCTGGCACACCGATCTGCCACCGGGACATCCCATGGTCACCGGCCAGCAGACTGTCGAGTTCGATCTCTTTACAGCTGAGAACGCCAAGCTCATAACGCTGTGGGGCATGAACTGGATCTGTACTAAAATGCCAGATGCCCACTGGCTGACCGAGGCACGTCAGCGCGGCGCAAAAGTCATCGCAATCGCAACGGAGTACCAAGCGACCGCAAATAAAGCCGACGAAGTCATCATTATCCGTCCGGGCACCGATGCCGCGCTCGCCCTGGGGGTCGCGTCGGTGATCATGAACGAGAAGCTCTATGACGAAGAATATATAAAGACTTTTACGGATTTGCCCTTGCTTGTGCGCATGGACACGCTGAAGTTTGTGCGCGCTTCCGATATTATCAAAGACTACAAACCCGCAGAGCTGACCAATTACACAAAAGTGCTCAAGCCTGAGGAGAAGCCCGAGCCAAACTTCCGTCAGAGCGCCCAATATATCCCAGAGAGAGCGCGCAGCGCGTGGAATGACTTCGTCGTGTGGGATAGCGCAAAAAGCGCACCCGCGGTGATCACCCGTGATCATGTCGGAAAATTTTTCACTGAGCGCGGGATTGAGCCGGCCCTGGAAGGCTCGTTCACGATCAAGACAGTCGAGGGCAAAGAGATCACAGTGCGCCCGGTCTTCGATCTCATTAAAGAGTATTTGAGGGAATTCACCCCCGATAAAGTCGCCGAAATGAGTTGGGCCCCATCCGAAGCCATCGTCAATCTGGCCCGCCAGATTGCCGCGAACAAAGCCTCGACCCTCCTGTCACACGGCATGGGGCCCAACCATTTCTTTAACGCCGATTTAAAAGACCGCGCGCTCTTCTTAATTGCAGCCCTCACGAAAAATATCGGGCACTTCGGCGGCAGCCCCGGCAGCTACGCGGGAAACTACAGAGTCGCGCTCTTTAACGGGCTGCCCCAGTATGTCGCCGAAGACCCGTTCACTATCGAGCTGGACCCAACCAAACCCGCAAAAGTCAAATCGTATGCGAAGTCGGAATCAGCTCACTACTATAACTACGGCGACCGCCCCTTGCGAGTGGGCACCAAGCTCTTCACCGGGAAGACCCACACGCCCACGCCCACAAAATTCATGTGGTTCGCCAACTCCAACTCGCTCCTGGGGAACTCCAAATGGGGCTACGATGTCATTCATAACACGCTGCCCAAGATCGAAGCTATTATCGTCAACGAATGGTGGTGGACGATGTCATGTGAATACGCTGACGTCGTCTTCGGCGTAGATTCTTGGGGCGAGCTGAAACACCCCGACATGTGCGGCTCGGTCACAAACCCGTTCGTGCAGGTCTTTCCCAGAACGCCCCTGCCCCGTATTTTTGACACTCGCAGCGACATCGAAACGTATGCTGGGGTCGCGGAAAAGCTCGCCGCGCTGACAGGCGATCAGCGTTTTCGCGACTATTGGCACTTCGTGCGCGAGAACCGCGTTGACGTCTATCTTCAGAGAATCTGCGACGCGAGCAGCTCGTTGCGCGGGTATCGGTTCACAGAATTAGAAGAGCAAGCACAAAGGGGCACGCCGATGCTCAAGCTTCTGCGAACGTATCCAAAGATCGTGGGCTGGGAGCAGACGCAAGAATCAAAACCGTGGTACACCAAGACCGGGCGATTGGAGTTCTATCGCGAGGAGGACGAATTTATCGAATACGGCGAGAATCTCCCGGTCTACCGCGAACCCGTTGACGCGACCCCGCACGAGCCGAACGTGATCGTTGGCCCGCACAAGCATGACGCGCTCAAGCCCGCACCTCCAGAACACTACGGGCTCAAGCGCGACGACCTGAGCACCGAGACACGACAAGTTCGTAATGTGATCAAAACCCCTGATGAGGTCGTGCAGTCCAAGCACCCACGCACCAAAGACGGGCTGAAATTTATTTTTATTACGCCCAAGTATCGTCATGGGGCGCACACCACGCCCGTTGATTTGGATGTGCTCGCTGTCTACTTCGGCCCCTTCGGGGATATTTATCGCCGAGACAAGCGCAGCCCCTGGGTCGGCGAAGTCTACGCTGATATCAACCCTCAAGACGCCAAGGAGCTTAGGATCGAAGACGGCGATTATATCTGGATCGACGCTGACCCAGACGACCGGCCCTATCGCGGGGCCAAGCCCAGCGATCCCGACTATAAGATCGCGCGGCTGATGGGAAGAGCACGCTACTATAACGGTATCCCCAGGGGCGTTGTGAGGATGTGGTTCAATATGTATCAAGCGACGCACGGCACGGTCACCGCCCACGAGACCCGGCCCGATCATCTCGCTAAAAACCCGCAGACCAACTATCAAGCGATGTTTCGCTATGGCGGGCACCAGAGCTGCACCCGCGCCTGGCTGCGCCCCACGCTCATGACAGACTCGTTAGTCCGAAAAGACGTGTTCGGGCAGACCATTGGGCAGGGGTTTGCCCCAGATATTCACTGCCCCGTGGGTGCTCCAAAAGAATCTTTTGTCAAGATCACCAGAGCCGAGCCGGGCGGCGCTGACTTGAAGAGCTTATGGAGGCCAGCCCAGTTGGGCTATCGCCCAACATACGAAAGCGACGAGATGAAAAAATACTTAACTGGAGGCTTCATCGAAGCCGAATAGCTCAAAAACGTGACAGGAGGGACTATGCCAAGCGTTGCCAACTGGCAGATCAATCGTCAGATGGAGTACCCTTACGAAGAGTCTCGCCCCACGCGACAGTTCGCAGCGGTCTTCGATACGAATAAGTGCATCGCGTGCCAGACGTGCACGATGGCGTGTAAGCACACGTGGACGAGCGGCCGCGGCCAAGAGTATATGTTCTGGAACAACGTCGAGACCAAGCCCTATGGGTTCTATCCCTTGGGCTGGGATGTCAAAATTCTTGCGCTGCTGGGCGTCAACAAGTGGGTGGGGCAGACATATCAAGGGAAGACGGTCTTTGAAGCGGCGCCGCCGGGCCAGATCGTCCAAGGGTATCTCCCGGATGATCTCGATTGGGCGCACCCAAATATCGGGGAGGACGAGCCTGCGGGTACCGTCGAGAAGGGGGATTTCTTCAGTTTGCCCCATAAGATTTGGTGTTTCTATCTGCCCAGACTCTGCAATCACTGCACATATCCGGCGTGTCTTGCTGCTTGTCCGCGCAAGGCGATCTACAAACGCCAAGAAGACGGCATAGTCTTAGTGGACCAATCGCGCTGTCGCGGGTATCGGGAGTGTATGCGCGCGTGCCCGTATAAGAAAGTCCTGTATAACGCCGTGACGCGCGTGAGCGAGAAGTGCATCGCGTGCTATCCGTTAGTCGAGCAGGGCTTTCAAACTCAATGCGTCACGACGTGCATCGGCAAGATAAGACTGAACGGGTGGATCAGCCCGCCGGAGAAAGCCGACCCCGAAAAGCCCATAGACTTTCTCGTGCATATCAAGAAGATCGCGTTGCCCCTCTACCCCCAGACGGGCCTAGAACCCAATATCTACTACATCCCGCCGATCCACGTCCCAGTGAGCTATCTCAAGCAGATGTTCGGCCCCAACGTCGAGCACGCCATCAATCTCTATAAAAATCTCACAGACGACGAGCAGCTCTTGGGCTGTCTGACGCTCTTTGGCGCGACGAACCGTTGGATCGAGAAGTTCAAAGTTGCCGACGGCTATGCGTTCGGCTACGACGCCAAGGGCGCGGAGATCGTCCGCGTGCCGCTGAAAGAACCTATTTACGTTCGGCCCTTTGAAGACCCAGAGTATCAAGCGGTGCGGCACAACACGCCGTAGGGGGAGAGACCCAATGCTCATGACCAGAAGTTCTCTGCTACTATTGCTGGCGCTTTCAAGCAGTCTCAGTGCTCACGCTCAGGCCGTCACGATCACCGCGAAGTTCACCACCCAAGAGCTGACCCCAGACCCGACCGCCCAACTGTGGAATACTGTGCAGCCCGTGACAGTTACCCTGAGCCCGCAACAGGTTACCAAGCCCTTCGGCGGTGGGGCAGTCAAAGAGCTTCAAGTGCGGGCACTACATAACGGGCGCTTGATCGCGCTTCTTGTAGAATGGGCCGATCCGACTCAAGACCAAGAGCTTGCGCAAACCGATAAATTCGGGGACGGCGTCGCGGTGCAGTTCCCTGTTGACCCCAAGGCCAATCCCAGTCCGTTCATGGGAGACGCCCAGAACCCTGTGAATATCTGGCAATGGCAAGCCGCCTGGCAGCGCGACATTGACGAGGGCGGCCTCGCTGACGTGGATAGAACTTATCCCCCATATGCGTCGGAAGTCCCTTATGGGATCTACGTCGGGCGCGATGCGGGCAATTGGCGCTCCCAACGAGATCACAAGACCCCTGTCGAAAACTTAATAGCGCAGGGCTTGGGCACGCTCACGCATCAAGAGCTGCAGCACGTCTTAGGGAAGGGGGTTTGGGAGAACGGGCGTTGGAGGGTCGTTTTCGTGCGGGCACTGCACACGGGTCTTGCGGGCGATGCGAGCTTCGAGGCTGGTCAGAAGAACTTCGTGAATTTCGCGGTATGGGATGGCTCCAGCGGGGAGCGCGGCGCGCGGAAGTCCGTCTCGCTCAATTGGCATGAGCTGATGCTTGAAGCGTTGCCCGCAGGGGCGACGGGAGCACCCTCGCCACCATCAGCGCAAGAGATCGTGCGGGTGATTGGGGTTCCCGGCTGGGTGGCAGTCATAATCGGGGTGTTAGGGCTGCTCTTTGGGGCGATCATCGTATGGGTGCTCTATCATCCGCGGCCTCAGGAGCCGGAGATCGGGTGAGAACTGTGCATGACTTCAAGCGAGCTTTTGAGCGCAGTCACCGATATGCGGAGCTTGCCCAGGGCTTTTGGCGGCCAGATGATCCAGAGACGGCAGCAGAATACGACCGGCTCTTCAGCCATCGCACGACGATCCTCTGCCCGATCTATGAAGTTGAATACGACAAGAACCGCTCAGTTTCCCAAGGGCCGACGCTCGCAGATATCGCTGGGTTCTATCGGGCGTTCGGGCTAGAGCTCGCCATCAACGAGCGCCCCGATCACTTGGCCCTAGAATTAGAATTCATGAGCGTCTTGGCATACAAGGAAGCTCTGGCTCTCCGAGATAATCTTCGTGAACAAGCCGAGATCTGCCGTGACGCGCAGAGAAAATTCTTAGAAGCGCATCTTGGGCGCTGGGTTGGGATTTTTACTGATACAGTAACACGGGCAAGCCGGCTTGAATCCTACAAAGTGCTTGCGTGCACTCTGAAAGAGTTCATTGAGTCAGAGTGTGCTCTCCTTGGGGCGCATCCTGAGATCATCACGGCACGTCCACAAGAGGCCGAGACGACAGATGTTCGCTGCCCAGCGGCGCGAGTCTAGGAGATAATAGGCTCACCTCACCGTGAACGCTGCTACCATCCCTAGCTCGATATGCGCCTTCCCCGACGCCCTATATACTCAAAGGGCGGTGCCCCCTCAGGGGTTTGGAGAAAGCGCGAAGTGCGGGACTCCGTCAGGGCTGGGAAGAAAACAGATCAAGAGATACTGACCCTCAGGCAGATTGATCACGACCTGCGAGCGTTCGCCGGGTGGCACGATGGACGGACCGCCGACCCATTCCAACATCGAGAAGAGCGCCTCCTCAGGGCCTTCAGATAAGACTTTTTGCACTTGATCGAGGGTCACGCCATCGCGCAAGCGCGCCAACTGTAGATGGTGTAACTCCGCGCCGTCGTTCTCCATCGTGACGACGACCAGCCCGCCTTCGATCTCTTTAGGGACTTCAAACGAGAAATCGGTCGCTTTAATGAAGACC
>JBKBIX010000074.1:0-6879 GCA_046293845.1 Bipolaricaulia bacterium
ATAGTGCGCAATCGTGAACGCCACGACGCAGCCGCGCTTGCCCATGTCTTTGTAGTCTGTGAGCTCGGCGAAGCAGTGCTCACAGTAGATTCTTGGGGGCACATATGTCAGATTGCACGCGGCGCAGTGCGCACCTAAGATCTTGCCCTCGTCGCGCAGGGCGACAAAGAATTTTTCCCCGGCAATCCCAGAGCTATAGTAATAGTGATCGGCCTCCATGTCGCCCAACCAATGACGAATTTCCGTAGCTTTCTCGATTCTCTCAATCATAGCTTCCTCACTTTCGGCGTGGCCGGAAGTATTTAATATCTAAGACCGAGCCGACGCGCTCTTCTTTGGGCTTCCACACCGGCTCGACCGGCATCCCGATCTTCAGCTCTTCGGGCTTCACCTCCCCGAAATAGTGCATGATCCCGCAGTGCGGCGGCGCACCGTCAAATGCTACCGTCCCCACCAAGATCGGCTCCGTGATGCGATTCGCGTTTGTGTCTATGTACGAGATCGAAAAAGTCTCGATGACGCCCGTGCCCGGCAGATAGACCCATTCCGTCGCGGGCTGGAAGCATCGCTCGCAGAACATCCGCGGGGGCACGAGCACTCGATCACAGCGGGCGCACTTGCGCCCGATGATCTTGCCGTTCTTCAGCTCTTCCAAAAAACGGCTCATTGCAGCGCCCGCAGCCCAGGCGTACTTCGCTGGAATCTTCGCACGAACATGCGTGATGCTCTCGAGCTCTTTCGCTTCTAAGCGCCGCCCTCTAGGGTTGAGGGGTGGCCCAAATTTTTGAGATCTGCTCATAGTTAGCGCCTCCTCATCACGATCACCGCACTGAATTGCATCAAGTCACCCCACGCCTGAGCGACCCCCGTGCGCACGTCCTTCTTCACTTGGCGTGGGCCAGCTTGGCCCGAAAGTTGCCAGTACAGCTCGCCGATCTTAATGCCCAGCGTCGCGGCAATGGGGTTCCCCACGCCCAACAACCCCCCGCTGGGACAGACGGGAAACTCCCCATCTCGTTGAGTCTTGCCCTCACGAGTCATGATCGCAGCCTCGCCGGGATCGGCAAGCAAGAGCCCCTCTAAGTGTTGCAGCTCTTTGTAATCAAACGGGTCATACGGCTCAGCGAAGTCTATCTCTTTTCTGGGGTTTTTGATGCCGGCCATCTCGTAGGCCATCTTCGCTGCTTTAGCCACAAACTTGGGGAATGCCAAGTCTCTGTTCGTCCACATCGTCGTGTCTATACACCAGCCGACGCCGTCAATCCAGACGGGCGTATCTGTGTGCTCATAGGCGACATCTTCGCTGACGAGCACGATAGCCGAAGCACCGTCTGATGGGGGGCTGATATCGAGCCTGCGAACGGGCAAGGCCATCGGTTCAGAGTTGAGCACGTCTTCTAAAGTAATATTGGGATCGGCAAGCTGCGCGCATGGGTGCCCCACAGCGTTGCGCTTGTTTTTCACTGCGACGAGCGCGATGTCTTCATAGCGCACATTGTACTTATACATATAGCGCTGCATCTCCATCGCGAAGATCCAGACCAAGTTGGGCTTGAGGGGTCTGTCGAGGATGGGGTCCCAGATGTGCGCGAACGCGCTCTGCGCATGAGGCTGGACGGAAGACATCTTCTCCTCGTTGACGACCAAGACTCGCTTGAACATCCCCGAAGCGACGTGCCACCACCCCGCAATGGGCGCGAAGACAGCTGTGCCGCCGCCGGTGTAGACACGCATAAAGGGCTTATTGGTGCCTCCAGCGCCGTCGAGGAGCCACTCGCCCTTCTTGTGCACCCCGTCGAACGCGTCGGGAGCTGAGCCGACAATGACAGCATCGATATCCTTGAGTGTCAGTCCAGCTTCGTCGAGAGCCATCTTCGCGGCCTCCCAGCTCATCTCTTTCCCTGTCTCTTGGAGCCTCCGCGCGAAGACGGTCATCCCCGCGCCGACAACCGCGACGTCTTTGCGAATCTTTGTTAAGTCCATAGAACTCCTCTCTGGCCCTCACCCCTGGCCCCTCTCCCGTCGAGACGGGAGAGGGGTGGCTGAAAAGCAGGGGTGAGGGCCCTTACACTACTCTCTTCTTGCAAGCACCGCGACCGCGCCGGTCCCATGCGGCAGCCCGCGCCACGATTGCGCAACCCCTACACGTGCATTGGGCACTTGTCGTGCCCCAGCTTCACCACGCAACTGCAACACGATCTCCAAAGCCCGCTGGAATCCCGACGCTTCTATCAAGTCCCCGCAACCCAGCGAGCCCCCGCTCAGATTCACCTTGAGCTCACCGTCGAGTCCCAAGGCGCCTGACTGCGCCAGCCAGCCCGCCTCCCCAGGACGAGCAAAGCCCAACGCCTCTAAGTGCTGTAACTCTTTAAACGCAAAGCGATCCTCGACTTCGATGACGTCAATCTGTCTTCTGGGATCGGTGATCCCCGCGTGACGATACGCAATCTGTGCCGCACGACGCGCATAGCCCGCGTCAGCGCTCCGAGCGGAGATCCATGGGGATTCCGACGACCACCCGATGCCCTCTAAGTAAACTAATGGTTTTTTTGTCAACCGTCGCGCGATCTCCCCAGCAGCTAGCACAAAGACAATACACCCATCCGCCCGCGCAGCGATCTCCCACTTTTTTAACGGGGTGAACGCATAGCCCGAATTGAAGATCTCTTGCAGCCCAATGCGCGCTCCATAGGGAGCTAAGGGATTGTTCAGGGCTTGTCGTCGGTTCTGCACCGCGACGAACGCGCACTGCTCTTCCGTTGTCCCCGTCGCGTGCAGATAGAGATTCATCTCTAAGCCTGCGACGTAGTAGGGATGGACTTCGCGTTTCGCCGAGAGTGGACGCTCATAGATGGGATCAAATGCTAATTCCGTGATATGCTCATACGTCAACAGCTCGGAGATCTTGCTGTGGGCTTCAACAACGACGATGTTGAACATCCCCGTCTTGATCTGCATATACGCGTTCGCTACCCCCTGCAGTCCATCCCCGGCAACGGTCATTGTCGGGCGCAGGGCCGCACCCAACTGATCAGGGGTGAACTCGTCGAAGATCGAGAAGCCCTCCCAGTAGTCTTCAGCACAGGTGATGAAGCTGTCTACGTCGCGCCGCGGGTCTATCTGCGCGTCGGCATAGGCCTTCACGGCCGCATCGTAGATGAGCTCCTTCCAGTTGACCTCTGGGGTCTGGCTGGCAAACGCTGTAGAGCCCACCCCCACAACAGCTACATCGCGCATAGATGCCTCCTTGGTGGTATGTATTATAACGATGTCTGGCTTATGAGTGCCACTTGCTTGAAAGGATACTAAGAGCCGTTTTGTATAACAATGCTGATGATCATCCACAAAGCTGCTTCAGGTCATGGTGCGCAAGGGGGCGCCCGCCTACAATCGAATCAACTCACACAGAAGGGGATGAACAGGGCATGTGGCCGCTTGTCGTCTCGACGCTTGGAGTAGCGGTGGTCCACGCGCTTGCGCCGGATCACTGGGTGCCGTTTGTCGCGATCGGGCGCGCACAGAATTGGTCCGTCAGAAAACTCATCTTCGTGACGATTCTCGCTGGGATCGGCCATGTCGGCTCCAGCGTTGTCCTCGGGCTGATCGGTTTAGCTTTAGGATTTTTGTTGAAAGGAGTTCAAGCCTTCGAGTCCGCGCGCGGCGAGATCGCTGGGTTGATTCTCATCGGGTTTGGGCTGGCGTATGCTGTATGGGGTCTCAAGCAGGCCCGGCATGGGCACGCCCATCTGGGCAAGGGCCAGATTGTGACGGTCTGGGCATTGGTCGCGATCTTCGTGCTTGGCCCGTGTGAACCGCTCATCCCCCTGATGCTGTTGGCGGCCCAGCACGGGTGGGCCGCGATCTGGCTTGTCAGCGCGCTCTTCAGTATAGCTACTATCGCGATGATGCTTGGGCAAGCGCTCTTGGCGTATCTTGGGGTACAGCTGCTAGCGACTGAACGTCTGGAGCGCTGGACGCACGCGCTCGCCGGAATGCTGATCGCGCTCACCGGCTTGCTCGTGATGGCCTTGGGAATCTAACTCTCACTCTTCACAGGAGGCTCTTATGAAGATGCAGCACGTCGCCAAGATGATGGAGAAGGTCGGCATCCCCGGACGGGACGCGTATGACCTGCCCACCAGCGAAAAACGCTTCCCCGACGGAGCGCAGTATCGCATGGAGATCTCGGGAGTCGAGCGCGTTACCGTGCTTGAAGCGCTGATCGACGAGAGCGAGAAGCGCAAGATGCCCATTCACAGAATCATTTCGGTCGTGATGGGCGCAACGCTCTTAGACAGAAAAGAGCTCAAAGACTTTGCCAAGCTCGCCGCCCAAGCGAAACTCGAAGTGATTCTCACCCCTGGGCCGCGCTCCGCATGGGACACGGGAAGACAGCTCGTCACGCCTGAAGGGGCGTTTTCAGGGCTGAGATTTCGCGGCTCCGATCAGTTGCGCTCCGTGATCACAGATATCTTTCGCGCTATCGAGCTGGGCTTTCGGGGCTTTTTAGTGATCGACGAAGGGCTGCTGTGGCTGCTGAACGAGCTCAAACAGCAGGGCGACATCCCTAAGGACGTCACTTTTAAAGTCTCGATCTACGCGGGGCACGCCAACGCTGCCGGGGGCAAAGTCTTGCAGATGCTCGGCGCGGGGACGTTCAATCCCGTTGCAGATCTATCTTTACCCCAGCTCGCTTCTATTCGTAAAGCGATTGATATCCCCATGGACTTGCACATCGTTTTAACGGAGTCGTTTGGGGGCTACTTGAGATTCTACGACGGCCCGGAGATGGTCCGGGTCTGTGCGCCGTGTTATTTTAAGATCGAGCACGGTCCGGCGTGCGCCGCTGGCCCTGGGGCGCTGTATAAGCCCTGGACGAGCCCGCAACTCTTAGCCGAGATGGCTCGTGAGAAAGTCAAGTACGCTCAGACCATCCACGAGCTGATCCAAGAGAACTACCCCGAAGCCATAATGTCCAAGCCGGGAGCGAAAGATTTGGCGATCCCTAAGCCGTGATTAGATCGTTGTTGCAGGCAATAGCAGGACAAGGGGGGGCACCGTAGCAAACAGAACAAGCGCGGATCAGGAGAGCAGCCGAATGAACTCTGTAATTGTCAAGCCAGCTTTGCGAATCAGACTGCGAAGCGTCCCCTTCTTGAGCGAACGATGGTTAGGCACGGAGAGATTGTATGGGACGCCCGCTTTGGTCAAGATGATATGGGGACCCCCTTCTCGTATGGTCCATCCCGCCCGTGCGAAAGCTTGTGCGGCGCGCCGCCCTGAAACGTGCGGCAGCTTGTTAGACATGCGCGGCAGGCGCTGGCACTTCCACCTCAACTTCGGTGATTATCACACGTGCCCGAGGGTTCAACTCATCACCCAGCTCTGCAAGGTAGGCCGTAATAGCGTCACGGATGTTAGCCAGCGCTTCTTCGTAGCTATCCCCTTCGGAGATGCACCCGGGCAGGGCCGGAACTTCGACAGTATAACCACCTTCCTCTGCCTCGCGCAGAGTGACCAGATATTTAACCCGTTCGCGTTTCTTACTCGCCATAACCCAATTATAGCGCGTGGCTCTGCACAAGCCAAACCAACCAGAGAGCTCAACAGGCACATCACCTACACAGAGGAGGAGATGTAAATGGCACCCAAAGCCCAACAGCCCGAACGGCAAAAGATCACCATCCCCAAACTCTACGAGATGAAAGCACAGAAAGAACCAGTCAGTTGGCTCACGTGCTACGACTACCCCACGGCGCTCTTGATGGACCGCGCCGGCATCGAGATGATCTTGGTCGGAGATTCGCTCGGCATGACCATGCTCGGCTACCCTACGACGCTCCCCGTCACGATGGACGTGATGATCACGTTTACGGCAGCGGTCTGCCGCGCCGTCAAATATGCTTTTGTCATCGGGGATATGCCCTATATGAGCTATCAAATCTCTAAAGAAGAAGCGATCAGGAACGCCGGGCGCTTCATGGCCGAGTGTGGCACCGACGCTGTGAAATTAGAAGGCGGTGCGCGCATGGCCCCCATAGTCAGAGCGATCACCGATGCGGGAATCCCCGTGATGGGGCACATCGGGCTGACCCCACAATCAGCATCGCAACTGGGCGGCTACAAGGCCCAAGGGCGCGATGCCGAGACTGCGAAAAGACTGATCGCCGATGCAGAAGCGTTAGAAGAAGCTGGAGCGTTCGCAATTCTCTTAGAGTGCGTCCCCGCTCCGGTGGCGAAAATAATCCACGAGCGCGTCAAGATCCCGGTCTACGGCCTAGGCAGCGGCAAAGACGTAGACGGACAGCTCATGATCGTCCATGATATGATCGGGATGTTCGAGCGCTTCACGCCGAAGTTCGTCAAGCAATATGTCAACCTAAGCCCAATCTTGCTTGAGGCGTTTACAAAGTATCGTGACGAGGTAAAGAGCGAACAATTCCCGCAGCCAGAGCACTTCTACAGTATGGCTGAAGGAGAACTGGAGAAGCTTCACAAGATGCTGAAGAAGGGCTCTCACCCCCGGCCCCTCTCCCGTCCGTGAAGACGGGAGAGGGGTGGGCAGGGTGAGGGCCTCCAGCTCACTCTGGACAACATCCCTTAACAGACTCTTCTAATTTCTGTGCTTCAACCACGGCAATTGCAGCCAAATTCACGATGTCTTTCACTTCGTGATAGCGCTGCAGCACGTGAGCGGGCTTGCGCGTCCCGATCAGAATCGGGCCGACGATCTCGGCGTTGGCCAGACACTGCACTAATTTGTAGCTGATATTCCCCGACTCCAAGTTGGGGAAGATCAACACATTGGCGGGCTCTTTTAGCCGATTAAACGGATACCCGCCATTAAGGATCTCGGGGATGAGGGCGGTATCGGCCTGC
>JBKBIX010000075.1:0-6843 GCA_046293845.1 Bipolaricaulia bacterium
GAGAATGCGGCTGCCGTCGAGTGCCGGGATCGGCAGAAGGTTGAACAGCCCCAAGTTGAGACTTAACACCGCGATGACAAGCAATAAAGACATTAAGCCGAACTGCAAAGACTGCCCTATGACTTCGAAAATCCCAAATGGCCCTCGGATCTCCTCGCCGGCTTGCCCAAGACGGCTCGGCAGGCTCCTCAACCACTCGAAGATGGCGACGACCGTATCCCACGAGCGCTGCGCCCCAACGATGATCGTCTGTCCCACGGAGACGCGCCGCATCAACACCTCCGGCTCGAAGCCGCTGAACAGCTCCAGCTCGGTGCGCCCGGCCACTTCCATCGTGAGTGTCAGCTGTTGCTCTCCGCGTTGCACAACCAGTACGGCCCTCACCCCGCCTGACGGCACCCCTCTCCCGTAGTCACCTACGGGAGAGGGGCTGGGGGTGAGGGCCCTGAGCAGCAGCTCGCGCATCTGCCAGAAGCTCCAGATAGGCACACTGTTAATCGAGAGTATGCGGTCGCCTGCTTGAAGCCCTTGTTGAGCTAAGAACGAGTTCGGCTCGAGCTTGGCGATGCCATTGCTCGTGGAGACGAGCGCAAACTTGACCCCGATGATATAGCGCCCATCGCGCTCCGACCACGCGGGCCGTACTGTCACCGTGCGATGCTCGTTATTGCGCAGCAATTCTAGAGTAATCGCTTGCCTGTCGGCATTGCGGATGATCTGCTGGAGCTGCTGAGCCGAGTAGATCGTTCTCCCATTGACCCTCTCAATTCTGTCACCAACTTGGACAATTCCTTGAGATGGGCTTGGGCTGCCATCGGCCATGGGGACAAGTTCGGCGACTTCCAAGTAGGGTAGCCCAAACGCTCCAACAATCATGATCATCAACAAGATCGCAGCGATGATGTTCATCACCGGCCCAGCGAAGACGATGATCATCCGTTGCCATGCGGGTTTAGACGTGAAAAGTCGCTCTTTGGGGACGACTTGGTCTTCTGGGCTCTCGCGGTCCTCCCCAGCCATGCGCACGTAGCCCCCGATGGGGAAGATTTTAATAGAGTATTCGGTCTCGCGGCCCTTGCGCCGCCAGATAGATGGCCCCATGCCAACGGCGAATTGATGGACCCACACACCAAAGAGCCGCGCCGCGGCGAAGTGCCCCCCTTCGTGAATGAGCACCAAAAACCCGATAGTCACTATAAACGCGATGATCGTAAGAAAGAAACTCATGCTACTCCTTCACATTCGTTCGGCTCTGATCTCTATAATTTGTTGTGCCTGAGCTGTCACGCGATACGCTGCGTTGATGGCCTCGCCGACGATCCATATTACCGCATTCTCGTCACAAATCAAGGGGATGGTGTCGCGGGCCTCGCGGGGAATCTTTCTATCCACAAAAAAGTCCTGTAATTTCTTCGTGCCCCCCTTCAGAAGAATGCGATCCCCGGGGCGGCGGTTACGCACGAATAAGCTCCCATGAATCTTCTCAGCGTCGAGAAGGGCCCTCACCCCAGACTTCGTCTGGACTATTCGCCGTGCCGCCGGAGGCGGCACGATGGACGGTCCAGGCGAAGCCTGGGGGGTGAGGGCCGTAGAAAATCTCCAGCCGATCTCCGCAATGACCGTCTCGCCGGGCACAGTCAGTAAATACTCAAAGCGCTGTGGGGCTGGAGCTGGGCGCGCCGTGACAATCACGTGATCATGGCGTCGCAGAACCCTCACGCCCGCGGGCAGAGAGAGCTCGCCTTCGCCGCGACGCGATAGCCATGAGAGCACAGCTTCGATGTGCGCAGCTTCAAGCTCACACAGGGCGTTTACAGTGAAGACAGCCTGGCGCAGCACGAGCGCCTGAAGATAGTGAGAGAGCTTCAAGAATCTCTTCAAATCGAGCACAAGCTCGCGAGCTTTTCGCTCACAGATGAGTTCTCTTAACGCTTGATCGGCTTGGCGCTCAAGGTACTCAGCTGCTTGGCCAAGCAGTCGAGCTGTCCGTCCTAATGCTTCGAGCAGATTGGGGTTGTACTCTTTCAGAATGGGGATCAGCTCGTGACGGATCTTGTTGCGCACGATCTTTGTGTCATAATTGGTGAGATCCTCGCGCCAGTGGAGTTTATGAGTTTTTGCGAACGCTTCGATCTGGGCGCGAGAGCACTCGATCAATGGGCGAATATACTGACAGTGCTCCGTAGAACGCACGGGGGGAATCCCTGCAAGCCCTTCAAGCCCAGAGCCGCGCAGCAATCTCATCAAGAGCGTTTCGGCTTGATCGTTGATCGTGTGCCCTAGCGCGATCTTATTAAAGTTGTGAGCTTGCGCTGTCTTCTCCAAGAACTGATAGCGCAACTGTCTTGCTGCGACCTCAAGAGAGAGCTTGTTCGCTTGGGCATAGGCGGGCACGTCAGCGCGCTCCGTGTAAAATCTCAGTTTGAGTGTTCGAGCGAGCTTTTTGACAAACTCAGCATCTTGAGCTGACTCTGGGCGAATCCCGTGATCGAAGTGCGCCACGGCCAGCGAAAGCTTCAGCTCTTTCTTCAGGGTTTTCAGTACGTGGAGCAAGGCGACCGAGTCGACGCCGCCGGAGACGGCCACGAGCACCCGATCTCTGCTTTCGAGCATGGCGTAGCGTGTGATAGTCTTGCGGACTTGGTCGAGCATCGCTTTTCATTCTGCCATACTGAGCACACCGATGCAAGAGTTGCTTGTGCTTTCAGCGATCAGTAGAATTGCGGTATGCCGCGCGACGCGATTCTGCGGGGGGACGAGCTCGAGGAAGATCAGACGAGTCTCTCGCTACGCCCGCAGCGATTAGCAGATTTTATTGGACAGACGCAGCTCAAAGACCAATTACGACTCTACATGGAGGCCGCACGTGCTCGCGGCGACGTCTTGGATCATATATTGCTGCATGGGCCCCCCGGCTTAGGAAAAACGACCTTGGCGCTGATCATCGCTGCCGAGATGGGGGTCAATATAAAAATCAGCTCTGGACCGGCTATCGAGCGCCCCGGCGACTTAGCCGCTATCGTCACGAATCTTGGCCCCGGCGATGTGCTCTTCATTGATGAGATTCACAGACTCCGAAGAAACGTCGAAGAATTGCTCTATCCCGCGATGGAGGATTTTAAGCTCGATCTGGTGATTGGAGAAGGCCCACACGCCCAATCTATTCGCTTAGATTTGCCCAAGTTCACGCTGATCGGCGCGACGACGCGCACGGGATTGCTCACCAATCCCCTGCGGGACCGATTTGAAGTCGTCTTCCATCTTGACTTCTATGACGAGTCCGAGCTGAAAGAGATCGTGCTGCGCGGGGCGCAGATTTTAGGGATGAAGATCACCGATGAGGGTGCCCAAGAGATCGCGCGTCGGGCGCGCGGCACCCCCAGAGTCGCCAACAGACTCTTAAAGCGCGTGCGCGATTTTGCCCAAGTGAAGAAGAAATCTGTTGTTGATCGCGAGATCGCTCGCGAAGCGCTCGCGATGCTGCAAATAGACGAAGAGGGCCTGGACGAATTAGACCGAAAGATTCTGAAAACTATTATTGAGAAATTCGATGGTGGGCCCGTAGGGCTGGAGACGCTCTCGGCAGCGCTGAGCGAGGAGAAGGACACGCTCTCAGAAGTCTACGAGCCGTATCTCTTAAAGAAGGGCTTTATCCAACGCACGCCGCAGGGGCGCGTCGCGACGGAGCGAGCGTACCGACACTTAGGGATCGCTCCCACTAAAGCTCGTGAAGCCCCGCTCTTGTGACAGGAGGAAGAGATGCAGCTTTGGCCCGGCGTCTATGCACGCTATCGAGACTATCTGCCCCCTCTTGCTGATGAGCATATCGTCACGCTCTTAGAAGGCGGCACGCCCCTGGTGCGTGCGCACAATCTCGAGCGGCACGTGGGCTTGTCGTGCGCGCTCTATCTCAAATGCGAAGGCGCTAACCCCACAGGATCGTTCAAAGATCGCGGGATGACCGTGGCTATTTCGCAAGCCAAGCAAGCTGGCGCGCGCGCTGTCATCTGCGCCTCGACAGGCAATACAGCAGCGGCGGCAGCAGCCTATGCAGCCCGTGCGGGGATGAGAGCGTTCGTCGTCGTGCCGGAGGGCCAGATCGCCCTGGGGAAGTTAGCGGGCTCGATGATCTACGGCGCACAAGTCATCCAGATTCAGGGGAACTTCGACACAGCGCTAGAGATCGTCCGTCAAATTGCGGAGAAGTATCCCGTGACGCTCGTCAATTCTGTCAATCCCCATCGCATCGAGGGGCAGAAGACCGCCGCATTTGAGATCTGCGATGTGTTAGGGGGAGCGCCGGACTATCACGCTTTGCCCGTTGGGAACGCTGGGAACATCACGGCGTATTGGAAGGGGTATTGTGAGTATCTCTCGGCCCAAACGAGACAGAAGCGCCCGGTGATGCTGGGCTTTCAAGCCGAGGGCGCAGCGCCGCTTGTCTTGGGGCACCCTATCAGAGAACCTAAGACTCTCGCGACGGCCATTAAAATAGGGAACCCGGCGAGCTGGCAGGGAGCCGTCAGAGCGCGCGACGAGTCTGGCGGGCTGATTGCGACCGTCAGCGACGCAGAGATCCTCGAAGCGTATAGGCTGATAGCGCAGCTAGAGGGGATCTTCTGCGAGCCGGCATCGGCAGCAGCGGTCGCGGGGGTGCTCAAGCTTGCGCAACAGAATTACTTCAAGCCCAGCAGTACTATCGTCTGCACGCTGACGGGGCATGGGCTGAAGGACCCTGATAATGCGCTCTCTACAGCAGCAACGAAGCCGATCAGTGTGCGAGCAGACTTGAAAGCAGTGCTTAGAGCAATGGAGCTTTAAATCGCAAAAGGCGCGGTATGGACACGGAAAGCACGGATCTTGCTATAGAGCTCGCCAACGGCACGGAGCGCGAGGTTGCAACAAAGGAGCAGCTCTTAGCCCTGCGGCAGTATAAGTTGACACTAACGTACTACGCCTTCAGATGATACCCCACACGAAAGAGCACCAGTGTAGTGCCGACGCAGATCGCTCCGAGTGCAAGTGTCAGCGCAAGTCCCGTCAGCATGTGCGCTTCAGCCCCGCCCACTATAGCCGCGCGAAAGCCCTCTGTTATGTACGTGAACGGGTTGAGCGCTGTCAGCGGCTCGATGATCGGCACACCGCGCACCATCTCCAGAGAGTAGAAGACTCCCCCAAGCATCACCAAGGGATCGAGCACGAAGGTGTCTATCGCGCCCACGCCCTCCCAGCCCCGCGTCCACAGCCCGACAATACAGCCCAGCCCCGCAAACGCCACGGCGACAGCTATCGCATACCCCAAGGCCCACAGAGGCTGTGCGACATAGACCCCTGTCAGCACCCATGCCGCTCCCAATACCAACAGCCCAACGACTATTCCCCGCGCCATGCCACCTAAGAGCACAGCAAGCGCAATCTGCTCCACCGAGAGCGGACTCACTAAAAAGTCAGCAATATTCCCGTACCAGCGCGACTGAAAGAGGCTGTACGCGGGATTCAGAAACGCATTGCGCGCAATAGCTAATAGAAGCAGCCCTGGTGCCATAAACTGAATATACGGCACCCCTGCGACGTCGCCCAAGCGCGGCCCTAACCCCACCCCGAAGATCAGCAAGAAGAGTATCACTGAGATCGTCGGCGGGGCGATGGTGTCTATCGCATCTTTGAGGAAGCGCACGATCTCGCGCTTCAGCAGCGTCCACAAGCCGATCACGCTCTCTCACTCCGAATGAGCTCTAAGAAGACGTCTTCGAGGTGGGCTTGGCCGCGCTCGCGCGTCAACTTTTCTGGTGTCCCTAACGAGACCAATCTCCCGCGATGCAGAATCCCCACGCGCTGGCAGAGTCGCTCTGCTTCTTCTAAGTAGTGCGTCGTCAGGAGGATCGTCTTGCCCTGGGCGTGCAGCTCTTGCAGCATCTCCCAGAGCTGCAGGCGCATCTCGACGTCGGCCCCGGCAGTCGGCTCGTCGAGGATCAAGATTTCCGGATCATGGATGAGCGCCTTGGCCAGCACCAAGCGACGCTTCTGCCCGCCTGAGAGCTCTTGTACTTTCGCAAAGCGCTTCTCCCAGAGCCCGAATCTTCTTAATAGTTCATCAGCTTTGGAGCCAGCACGTCGTGGAGGAATGCCCCAGTACCCAGCTTGGTAGACCAAGATCTCGCGCACGTTGAGAAAGCTCCCGTCGAGGATCAGCTCTTGAAACGCGATCCCAACCAGACGATGGACGCGACGGTAGTCGCGCACAGCGTCAAGCCCACCTATGGAGATACGCCCGCCTGTTGGCTTGACCAGCCCAACGATAGCATTGATAGTGGTAGTTTTGCCCGCGCCGTTGGGGCCAAGCAGCCCAAAGAACTCCCCGCGCTCGATCTGTAAAGAGAGATCATCCACGGCGACGAGATCGCCATACGTTTTGCGCAGGTGCTCAATCGAGATTGCAAGAGTGCTCATTATTGAGATCTCACTCGCCCGACGCTCGTTGTGCTTGCTTGGGTGGACAGGGAACGTTAGCATATGAGCAGAAGACGCAGCAGTCCCCTGCTTTGGGTCTTAGAGTCTTTTGACAATGTACACAGCGATAGAAGAATTGACAGCGATCCATGGGCATCTCGACGTCTTGGACGAACCCGCACTCTGGGCACGTCAGCTTTGCCTTCGTTGTCATAGTATCACTTTTCAGTTGGCCTCATATGCGCTAGGCGCAGCGCGTTGCCCGTCACGGCCAGCGATGCCCCCATGTCGCCGACGAGCACAGCTAATACTAACGTCACATAGCCGGGAAAGACCCCTAATCCCAAACTGAACTTCGTCAGGATCGAGAAGAAGATATTTTGTTGGATAACT
>JBKBIX010000076.1:0-6725 GCA_046293845.1 Bipolaricaulia bacterium
TGGGCAAGAGCGGCTTGTAGCGTGCATCGAAACACGCATCAGTCGAGAAGCTGACGACCATCGGCGCTTCGCCCTTGGTGAAGAGCTTATACGCCGCGCTCCAGCCGGGCTGGATCGTCAAGATCGTGGGCAGAAGTTGCTTCCAATAGTCGAGATACCCCAAGTTTCCGTAGTTATAGATCGTCCAGAGCAAGAAGGCGTGCCCGACGCTCGACGTGCGTGCATCTTGGATGATCAGCTTCTTCTGATATTGAGACTTCGTTAAGTCGGCGAACGTCTTGGGCAGCTCTTCGGGCTTAAGTTTTTCGCTGTTGTAGACGAGCGTGATGAACCCGTGTTCATAGGGGATGAGCGTCCGTTCGGGGTCAAACAGCAGCGATTTCGAGACGGTCTTTAAGTTGGGGACGTCGCTTTCGCTCAAGGGCACAAAAAGCCCAAACTGTTTGGCTTTGGGGACGTCGTTGATCTCGCCGAGGAAGACGTCAGCGGGGGTGCCGCCTGATTGGATCTCTTGGACGAGCCGCGCGAGCATAGCGCGGCTTGGCCCCGTAGCGACAAATTCGACTTCGACACCGGGGTTGCGCTTCTCGAACTCGGCCTTGATAAACTTCGCCGGCCCCCACGAGACGAAACTGTCATAGACGTAGACGACGAGCTTCGAGCCTTCGCCAGCCTGAGCCAAAGAGACAGAAAGACTCAAAGCCGGCCCCAACAAACCGAGAAGCAGTACGACGAGTGCTGCGCGACGCAGCATGATGATCCCTCCTATTGTAAGAGTTTCTGAGGAGAGATCTCGGGAGGAGTGCTGAAAGCTCCCTACGCCGGTATTACCCGGATCAGGTTCGAAGGGTCGGTCTCAGAGTAGAGACCCTCTCAGCCCGGTTCCCCGAGCTCCCCTATTCGCAAATATTTTATCAGTCTCAGCAGAGCTTGTCAAGGGAAATACTTTGAAGACATTCCGAGAGTTAAATATAATGACCAACTATGCTGCTCGTGCAGGTCTCAAAGTGAGGTGATGGGGCTATGAAGTATGTGATCGTAGTGGGCGACGGCATGGCAGATCACCCCATGCCCGAACTGGATGGGAAGACCCCCCTCGAAGCAGCCCATACACCCCACATGGACGCGCTCGCCCAACGAGGGACGCTCGGCTTGGTTAACACGATTCCCAAAGGTTTTTCGCCCGGCAGCGATGTGGGCAATATGAGTATTCTGGGCTACGACCCACGATGCTATTACACGGGCCGCGCCCCGTTGGAAGCCGCAAGCATAGGGGTTGAACTAGGCCCAGACGATGTGGCATTACGCTGCAACCTCGTCACGCTGACTCAAAAGAATCATCAGTGGGTCATGGAAGACTATAGTGCTGGGCATATCCCGACGGAGGAGGCCAAGAAGCTGATCGAGCTGTTGCGCGACGAACTCGAAGATGAGACGTTCCAATTCTATGCCGGGGTGAGCTATCGGCATCTGGTGATCTGGCGAGGGGGAAAGAGCGATCTTAAGTTGACGCCACCGCACGACATCCCTCAGCGCCCCATCGAGCCGTATTTGCCTCAAGGAGAGGGCAGCGATCTCTTGAGGAGTCTTATGGAGCGAGCGCGTGAGAAGCTCGCTGGCCAGCGAGCCAACGCGATCTGGCTCTGGGGCGCCGGCCGAAAGCCCCACATGCCCACATTACAAGAGCGCTACAACCTGAGAGGGTCTATCATCTCCGCTGTTGATCTCATACGCGGCTTAGGCATCTATGCGGGCTTGAAGGTGCTGCGTGTGCCAGGGGCAACGGGCTATCTCGATACGAATTATCAGGGCAAGGTAGAGGCTGCCTTACGCGCTGTAGAGGAAGACGATCTGGTCTATGTGCATGTCGAGGCTCCTGATGAGGTCAGCCATGAAGGGGATCTTCAAAAGAAGATTCAAGCCATCGAAGACTTCGACGCTCACATCGTAGGCCCTCTCGTTGAGGGCCTCGAGCAGTTTGAAAAATTTGCTCTTCTGGTGCTCCCGGACCATCCCACGCCGGTGAGCCTGCGTGTTCATACTGCTGAGCCGGTGCCCTTCGTGATTTACCGGAGCGGTGATGCCCTCCCCCGCAAGGCTGCACGGGGTTTTAGTGAGGCCTCAGCGAGAGCGAGCAGGCTCTATCTCGATAACGGATATGAGATCTTCACGATGCTTCTGAGTTAAAGAGAAGGGCCCTCACCCCGCCCTACGGGAGAGGGGTTAGGGCCAGAGACGTCGAAGAAGCTCAGTTTTCAGCGTGACAAAATCTGAGTGAGTGGGGTCGCGCGGGCGCTGGAGTGAAACCGTGAGCACGGCTTTGACGCGCGCGGGGCGCTCCGAGAGAATATAGACTCTATCGGCGAGCTTGAGCGCCTCCTCGACGTCGTGGGTGACAAAGAGCGTCGTTTGAGAGAATCTCTCCCACGCTTTGAGAAGCCAGTCGTGCAGCTCTGCTCGTGTGAGGGCGTCGAGCGCCCCGAAGGGCTCATCGAGCAAGAGAATCTCTCTTCGAGACAGAAGCGTGCGGATGAGCGCGACGCGCTGGCGCATCCCCGCCGAAAGCTGCGCGGGGTAGACGCCCTCAAACCCAGCTAAGCTAAACTCCTCAAAGAGCTGTCGAGCTTTGGCTTCAGCTTGGTGTAAAGCTTCGTTGGCGATCTCCGGGCCGAGCAAAGTATTTTTGAGCGCCGTGCGCCACGGCAAAAGTAAATCTTTCTGTTGCATATACGCGACATGCTGCCGACAGTCGCTGACAGGGACACCATTGAGAGAGATCGTCCCCGCATCGGGACGGATCAGCCCGGCGATGATGTGCAAGAGCGTGGTCTTGCCGCAGCCGCTGGGACCGATCAGCGCGACCAATTCCCCGCGTTGCACTTCTATATCGATCTTATCGAGCACGGGCAATGGCAGCCCATCGCGGACGAAGCTCTTGGTGATCTGAATGAGCTGAAGATGGCTAGAGACGCGGCTCATCACACCCTAGCGCGTGTTCTTGTGCGTCTCCAAAAAACGCACGCCCGCTAAAATAATGAGCACAATGGCCGTGGAGATCGCTGCTAAAAGATATTGTCCGACTCCTGCGGCCATCCCGATAGCAGCCACCGCCCACAGCCCCGCGGCGGTTGTCAGCCCGCGCACGACTTCCCCCTCACGGAAGATCGTGCCTGCTCCCAAAAACCCGATCCCCACTACAATGTTCGCCGCCAGCCGACTGGGGTCGGCATTGGGCCCAAACGCCGCCACCGACAGCACCGTGAAGAACGCCGAGCCGAACGAGACGAGCATGTACGTTCTCAATCCCGCAGGACGTTGCGCCTGCTCGCGCTCCCATCCCACGAGCGACCCCAACAACGCTGCGACCAGTAACCGCACCGCTAACTCCCAATTCAAGTACATGGTGTTATTGTCGCGGAAACCCTATTCTCCTGTCAAGGGCAAGCGTTTGCCTTCACTGACGCTGTTGGCTATAATAGCTTTGCTGTTGGGGCCGTAGCTCAGTTGGGAGAGCGCTGCGTTCGCAACGCAGAGGTCGCCGGTTCGACTCCGGTCGGCTCCACTTAAGTTTGTCGCTTCCAACGACGATAGACTATGTCACGCTTGTCTATCACATAGATGTCAACTCTTCTATGAACGTCGTCAACTTCATAGATGATGCGATATTCCCCTATAGTGACCCTATAGATGTTCTCCCCCAATTTTTGGCTATCACCTGGGCGAGGCTCTTCTCCTAGTCTTAAAGCCTTCAGCAGTAGCTGACGACAGACCTTCGCTGGGTAGCGTTTGGGATCACTTAGCTCTCGGAAGGCTGCCTCATCCAACGCTACAGCATATCGCATTATCGAGTTGAGCGTTTGGCTTTGGGAGTCGAGATACCAAGCTTTTGCAGGGCTTCTTCTAGGGGGATTTTGGGATGCCTCTGCAACTTGATCACGAGAGCGCGGAGCAAGTCAATCTCATCCTGTAGAAGCTCCAAGCGCTTCAGCAAGTCAGCTCTGGTGATTCGTACAGGCTCTCTCGACAAGGCTTTCATCATTTTATCATACCAAAAGACACCTACTATGTGCAACGCACCAATCCGACTCCGGTCGGCTTCCACTATGCTTCGGGCCTATCCTCCCGCTACCGCCTGTGCCATGCACTGCTGCGAGAAGTTGTTCACATCTCCGTAAAACATCAGCAGGGTGTCGCCATCAAAGACACTTAAATTGCCATCGTTCTGCGCTGAGCCTATAGGGAAGCTTGTCAGCAGCGGCCCAACATTCGTAAAGATACCCGAATTCAACTCCATCTCCGCGAGCCGGAAGATCTCCAAATCCCCCGTGTGCGGGACCGTCACCCAGACGAACACAATATCTACAGTGTCCGAACTGATGTTCTCATCAGGGTCGTTGACCATGGCAAAGATCTCCCGTCCTACTTTGTAGCTGAAGACCCGCTTGATGGGGGGAGTGTAAGCGTCCACAAACCAGATGCACTCTGGGGTATTGGCAGGGGGATACGGGCAGCCCCTGTTGACCGGCCCTCCGGCTTCAGCAGGACACGCATCGTCACGGTTGGAGACGCCATCTCGGTCGTCGTCGGCAGCAACGTGGATCGTCGCGGGCAGCGACGCGCTCATCTGATCCCCAATCGCGACGACGACCTCGAGAGATAAATTCGTCTCGGTGTTGGGCGTCGAGACCGTAACGGGAACGCGCACCGTGTCGCTTGTCTTATCTAAATTTACAGACTCTTCTTTCACCGTCGCCCCGGAGAGCTTGACGATCACCCTCGCTTTCAGGCCTAGATCGCCGTCTTCGTGAGTGTAGACGAAGCTGACCGTGACAGACTGAGTCACGCCGCCGGGGAGGGTCGCCGGCTCGACGCGAATATTCGAAATAGACGCTGGCCCGATCGTGATGGGAAAGACTTTCTCTAAGTCACCTAACGTCAAAAAGCAGCCGCTCACGAGAGCGGGCAGCACCACCAGCAAGCCGAAAGATAAAATTCTTTTAGTCATGGCACGTAGGCGATACCTCCTGAGAGCATCAAAAAGTCCGTGATGGCAAAGCCAAGGGCAATATGAATTGTCGGGACGGTGTTGGAGAACTTGGGCTTTGGCCCTTGAACGATCAAGACTCCTGCGCCGCCGCCGATATGCAGCCCACCTCCGAGACTGTACCATACAGTGAAGTCTACGGGCATCACGGTGAAATTGACGGGCTTGGTCAACTCGGGTTTCTGTATCGAGCCGGAGCCGTATCCGACAGAGAGCATTCCCTTGAGAGAGCTGTTGAAGGCCATCCCCACGGAGCCGCGAAACGCCAGCACTGGCCCAATCGAAGAGACACCCCCGGAGATGAAGAACGGCAAGCTCCCCGTGGGGGTCGGGATCGGCGGCACCCCAGGCGGCTGAGGCACGCTCGGAGGTGTCACTGGCGGTTGCGGGACTGGCACCGGCGGCGCAGAGAGCCGCGCGAACGAGTGCGTCGGCTGCTCCACGCTCACGTGGCAGCTCTTGGGATTGTACTCACCGACGACTTCGACGCCCTCACCCCCACGCAAGCTCGCTGCCCCACGCACACGCACAGCGAGATTCTCAGTTGTGCACGGCTGCGGCCCATCGAGCACCCTGACGCCCTGCAAGACAACTTGATCGCTGCCGACTTGGGCGACGGTACCTTGAAGCTTTATGGTCGTAGGAAGGCGCTCGACAGAGTGTTGTCTAGTGGCGAGCTCGACACGACAACTATCTGGACGATACTCGCCTGTGACGCGCACGCGCTCAGAAAGCTGTATGGGTTCGGTCTGCGCTTGGTCGGACTTGACTTGGACGGGGAGATTCTCAAGCTGACAGGGCTGCGGCCCTGCGAGCACAATCACGTTCTTCAGGGCAAACTGCGTAGGTGTCCCCGCACTCACAACCCCTTCGAGTTCAATAGAGACTGGGCGCAGCTCAACATAATGAGTTGGCGTGCTCACGCGCACCGTGCAGTCTTCGGAGTGATACTCGCCCTTCACCGTGACGAGATCGCCCGCTTGCAGAGCGTTTGGCGGGAGAAGATCGCGCGACCCGATCTGTACAGTGAGCCTCTCGAGCGAACACGGCTGCGGCCCGGAGAAGACGGTCACTTCGCTGAGCGTAAAACCCTCTTGCCCCGCGCGGGCGACGACCCCCTCAAGCTCAATCGCCACCGGGGCTGGGACGGTGACTCGCACGTAGTGCTCCGCAGATTTCACTGTGATCTGACACGCTTTCTCGTCGTACTCGCCCTTGACGGCGACCCTGTCGCCCACTGCGAGAGCGACAGACTCCCGTGCGACGCGCACTGCGAGGTTCTCCCGTGAACAGAGAGAGAGCTTGCTATCGCGGGCTTGCACATCTTTGAGAGCAAACGCTTGGGCGTCACCGTGTGCGACGACGCCCTCAAACTCTGCCGTGATCGCCGCCGGGGGGCGCGTCAAGAGCACAATAAAAATCACGATGACCACGACGGCGACGGCTACGCCGCCGAGGATCATCCACCGTGTGGTGGGATTCATCTTAAGCCTCCTTTAAGGCTTCTTGCCAAATGTTGCGACGTGATCGCTATAATAGACGTGAAACCCCTGTGTGGGGTCGAGCCAGGTTGGCAGACGCACCACCCCAATGATGCGTTCATCTGTTCGTAGTTGCGCAAGCAGATTGGGGAAATTCGGGAAGTTTCCCGCAAGCGCCATCCACAGCGGGCGTGCCCTGC
>JBKBIX010000077.1:0-6515 GCA_046293845.1 Bipolaricaulia bacterium
CCCCACCGTTCCCAAAACAGTCGCCGCGAAGAGCGGGAGCAAAAACCCCCAGCCCATCTCAGGATACAGCAGCGCGTTGACACCGTACATGATCCCCGCAACAGCTGCTAACCCCGCCCCGATCCCCCACGTCCATATTCGCACTTGTTCCGTGTTGATCCCCGTCACGCGGGCAAGATCAGGGTTATCGGCCGTAGCGCGCATCGCCTTGCCCAATTTCGTCCTCTGCAAGAAGAGATAGACCAATGCTACTAAAGAGAGCGCCAGCACGAAGATGATCAGCTCATCGGGCCGGATGCGCACGTCAAACGGGAGCTGCCACGCCGGACGATACAGTCCGGGAAAGTAATTGATCTTATCCGGCCCCCAAAAGATATAGATGAGGTTGCGCACGATGAACGCCACACCCAGCGAGGCCATCGCTACAATGACAGCGTTGGCGCGGCGCGCCCGCAACGGACGATAGAACATCTGGTCGAGCGCGATCGCCAGCAGCGCCGTCACAAAAGCAGAGATGGGTATCGCTAAGAGTAAGGGCCAGCCGAAGCTCGTCCCCCCAAACCGCTCTTGAGGGACTCCCACCATGGGAAAGAGCACATTGATCAAAAAGAGCGCGATATACGCGCCGACGCTCATCAGATCCCCGTGGGCGAAGTTGGCAAATCTCAAAATCCCGTAGATCAACGTAAGCCCAATCGCCCCCAACGCGATGATGCTTCCGTAAATAATCCCGTAGACGATGAGCTCGAGCACTTTCTTATCCTCCCAGATACAATCGCCCGATCTCTTCGTTCTGCAACAAGGCCGGGCCGGTGTCGTCAAAGCGGTTCTCCCCACCAGCGAGCACATACCCGTGATCAGAAAACTTTAATGCTTCTTTGGCGTTCTGCTCGACCATGACAATAGCAACCCCGGACTTGTTGATCTCTCTGATGCGCTCGAAGATCAGCTCGACCATCTTCGGGGCAAGCCCCGCGCTGGGCTCGTCTAACAATAACAATTGGGGATCGAGCATCAAGGCCCGGCCCATTGCTACCATCTGGCGCTGCCCCCCAGAGAGCGCTCCGACCTTCACGTGTCGCCGCGCCCTCAGGTCCGGAAAGAGCGCGAAGACCTCCTCCATCCGAGCACGATAGTCGTCAGTGCGAATGAACGCGCCCATCTCGAAGTTCTCTTGAACAGTGAGCGACGGGAAGACATTCTCAGTTTGCGGCACAAAGCACATCCCCAGCCGCACGATGCGATCTGGGCTCCAGTTCGTGATCTCCGTGCCGTTGAACGTCACCCTTCCCGCTTTGACCGATAACAGCCCGAAGATCGTCTTGAGCAGGGTACTCTTGCCTGCCCCGTTGGGGCCAATAATAGTGACGATCTGCCCCGGCTCAACTCTCACAGAGACCCCGTGCAAAATCTCCATGCCCCCGTAGCCGGAGACGATCCCCTGCGCTTCTAAGAGTGCCATGCTCACTCCGTCATCACCGCGCGATATTGGCTGCCCAGATATGCCTCTAAGACGCGCTCGTCACGTTGGATCTCTTGAGGCGTGCCCTCAGCTAACTTCTCGCCATTGCTCATTACGATCACGGGATTACAGAGATTCATCACCAAGTCCATGTCGTGTTCGATTAATAAGAACGTCACGCCCCGCTCATAACAGAGCTTTTCAATATTGGCGACAAGCTGCTTCATCAGCGTTGGGTTGACTCCTGCGCCCGGCTCATCGAGCAAGACCATCTGCGGGTCGGCCATGAGCGTGCGCGCCAATTCTAGTAATTTCTTCTGGCCCCCAGAGAGATTCCCCGCGTACTCGTCTTTTAAGTGAATGAGATTGACAAACTCCAGAACCGAGAGGGCTTTCTCTCGGATCTCGGCCTCTTGGCGGCGGACAAGCCCCGGCAAAAACCACGAGTAAAAAATATTCTCGCCGCGCTGCCCCGCCGGGACTAACATCAAGTTCTCTAAGACCGTCATCTGCTTGAACTCCCTGGGGATCTGAAACGTGCGGCAGAGCCCCTTATGAAAGACGCGATGCGCGGGCAGCCCTGTAATGTCTTCCCCTCGGAAGATGACCTGCCCGCTGTCGGGCTTATAGAAGCCCGTGATGAGATTGAAGAGCGTGGTCTTGCCCGCACCGTTGGGTCCGATCAGCCCGGTGATCGTACCGCGCTTCACTGACAGTGAGCACTTGTTGACGGCGCGCAGGCCGCCAAAGTCTTTGACCAAGTCGCGCACTTCGAGCAAGACTTCTGAGCTCATCGCACCCTCCAGTACAAGGGAATTTGTCGAGATTATAGCGCATCAGATGGGGAGAGGGCAAGGGGCACCTAGAATGTCGGCCCGACCTCCTCCCCGACGTAGTGCTCCTCGAAGCTCGTGTACGCGCGATGAAAGAGGAGCGTGAACGATCCCGTTGGGCCATTGCGCTGCTTCCCGATAATAATCTCTGTTTCGTGGACGAGCGGCGTTGTTGGCTGCTCTTCGGAGTTCTCTTCGCTGCCCATGTCTTCACGATACAAGAAGAGCACGACATCGGCGGTCTGTTCGATCTCCCCAGAATTGTGAACGACAATCCCATTCGCAACAAAATTGTGCACGCCTTCTATAACCAAATCCCAAACCGGCTCTTCACCATCAGGCGTGATTGAGACGATCCTCTCCCAGAGAAGATCGCTTGTGGCCCATTGATGCAACAAGGGATCACATAGTCGTTCAGCAACTGCGGCCGCACGTGAGCGAGAGATGCGCTTTCCTACAGCACGATATCCCACAGCTGCATGAGAAAGGCCTTGTTCTCGACGCCGTTGATTGATCAGCAGAGAAACAGATGGGGGCAAGGCCTCAAGACCACTATTGGTCTGCTGACGCGGCATGGAGAGAAGAAGCTCCTGAGCTAAAAGGGCCTTTCGCCCTCGCAAAGGGATAAGCAAGGCAAATTTTCTCAGGTTCTCTTCGCTTCGCGACACATACACCGTATAAAGGGGGCACGTAGCTTTTGCGCTCTTATAGCCCGATGTTATCCCTGTCACAATACCTAAGCGAGCCAACAGATACTGAACTTGTTTGGCTAACTGGAGGCTTGTCGTGCTGAGTTTCACATCCCAATATCCTTCCGATCTGCGCACTATAGTCCCATCAGTAGCGAAGAGGCCTCCCAGGTACTCAGCAATACCTTGAGCGTCAGCAGTCAAAATCCAACCAGGAACGCTCTTTTGGTCATATCGTTGCCCTACTAGGCCTAGCTCGCGCAACCAATTCCGCACGGGATTCCCGTAAGGCTGACCGTACCCGCGAGAATTCTTTTTGACGAACGCAAGTTGTTCGCTTGTAAAACGCTGTCGGCTAGAGATAGCTATGTCAAAATACTTTCGCGCAATGTCCACAACGTCTTGAATCAAGAGAGGGTCAGAGTTAATAAACCCGACTTCACGGTGGCGCAGATACGTACCGTCACCAGTCAAATATCCAAGGAAGCGGCAGAGTTCTGGTGGGCGTTGCTCTCCAGGGAGTGTGACGGAGCGCATCGTCGCAATCAAATCCCCTGGAGCCAAATCCCGCAAAGAACGCCATCCCTCTGCTGTCAAAAACGGATGTGCAGCGGTCGCACGGATCTCACGTCCTGTCTGCACGCGCACTCTGTATACATGATTGACACCCTTAGGGATGACGTCGAGAACACGCGCTGGACGTAGACGTTGCTCATGATCGAGAGCGATCACGGTCATCCCCGGACAGACGTTGCGAATCTCTAACAAATCGCCAGTCTTTCCATCAATCACGTTGGTGTCACCGGTCACGCATTCGCGCAAGTCTGATAATCTCGGTCTGCGCGGCGGGCGCTCCGGCGCGCGCGACAACTGTGACAGCGCTACCACAGGGATATTGAGCTCGCGCGCTAAGCCCTTCAGCGACCGCGCGATATACGCGACCTCTTGCTCGCGCACGTCGCTGCGCCCCCCGCCCTCTACCAACTGCAAGTAGTCCACAAAGAGCGCATCCAGCCCATGCTCAGATTTCATGCGCCGCGCCTTGGCTTTCAACTCCAACACTGAAATACTGGGCGTGTCGTCAATGATGATCTTGCTGTTTTGCAGCTTACTTGCTGCGTTGATGATGCGCCGCCACGACTCAGAGTCTGTCTGCAGATACCCCCCGCGCAACCGATGTAAGTTAATCCGTGCCTCGGCACAGAGCAGCCGCTCTAAGACTTGCTCTTTGGTCATCTCCAAGCTGAAAAACCCCACGCACTTGCCGAAGCGCAAGGCCATATTGCGCCCGATAGAGAGCGCTAGGGACGTCTTGCCCACGCTGGGGCGTGCCGCAATCACGATGAGATCGGACGGCTGCAATCCTGCAGTCATCTCATCGAACCTCCTGTAGCCCGTGGGCAACCCCGTGACAGCGTGCTGCGACGGATCGCGTTGGAGCTTCTCCAGGTGCTCCAAATGTTCGTGCAGAAAGTCTCGGATGAGATAGAAATTCTGTTTGAGCTGGAAGCGCGAGATCTGAAAGACCTTCTCTTCGGCAGCGTCGAGCAGGGGCTCGAGTTCGGACTCTTCTTGAAACCCCAGCTCGGCGATCTCGTGCCCCGCTTCGATGAGCGCTCGCAGGGTCGCCTTCTTTTTAATAATCTCGGCGTAGTAGGGCACACTGGCCGTCGTGGTGACTTTTGAGACTAACTCGCTCAAGTACGCCCGGCCCCCGACATCGTCGAGCTTGTTCAGCTCGTCCAGACGATTCCCCACGGTGATCAGATCGGCGGGTTTCCCACCCTCAAAGAGCTCCAAGATAACCCGATAGACGATCTGATGCGCTTTCCAGTAGAAATCCTCGGGTTGAAGAGTTTGCAAGAGTTGCGGGACGACGGCCTCGGGCTCGAACATGGCCGCCCCCAGGACGACCTGTTCGGCCTCGCGGTTCTTCGGCAACGGTCGCGCAAATTCGTCGGGCACGATAGTCTCACCCGCTTCAATTATATCAATTATAGCCGCAAAAACAGCTTCACGACAAAGGCCCTCACCCCGCCCTACGGGCACCCCTCTCACCCTCACCCCTCTTTCCCCTCTCCCCTCCGAGGGAGAGGGGACTAAGGGGTGAGGGGGTGAGGGCCCAGAATTTATGGACTTGCAGAGGGGCGCCCCTTTTGCTACATTAGAAGGCTGCTCGCGCGTCCTTCCCGCAGTCCCGTTCTTGGTGGGACAAGCGAAGGACGCTCGGAACTATGGAGAAAGGAGGAAGCGATGTGGAGCTTCTAACGATTAAAGAGTTACTGGAGACGGGGGTGCATTTCGGGCACCGCGTGCGGAAATGGAATCCCAAGATGCGCGAGTACATCTTCACCGAGCGCAAGGGCATTCACATCATAGATCTCGAGAAGACTATTCGTCTTTTTGAAGAGGCGTATCTCTTTGTGCGGGACACAGTCGCGTCGGGGAAGAACGCACTCTTTGTGGGGACCAAGCGCCAGGTGCAAGAGACCATTGCCGAGGAAGCCAAGCGCTGTGGCGCGCATTATGTCAATACTCGATGGCTGGGCGGGACGCTCACCAACTTTGGCATCATTCAGAAGCGCATCCAGAGAATGAAAGACTTGGAGGACATGGAGCAGGCCGGGGTCTTCGACAGCATGCCCCCCAAAGAGGCCCAGAACTGGCGGCGCGAACTGATGAAGCTGCAGCGCAACCTCGAGGGCCTGCGCCATATGGATCAACTGCCCGGCGTGCTCTTCGTCGTGGACACGATCTTGGAGAAGAACGCCATCCACGAAGCGAAGCTCTTGGGAATCCCTGTCGTTGCTATTGTTGATACGAATTGCGATCCCGATCCCATTGACTACCCCATCCCCGGCAACGACGACGCCATCAAAGCGACGAAGCTGATCACGGCCCGCATCGCCGATGCGGTGCTCGAGGGCCGCGAAGGGCGCTCCGCTGAGAAAGCCCCAGCCAAAAAGCCCGAAGAAACAGCCGCAGCTGTGGTAGAGGGCAACGGAGCCCCCACAGAGACGACAGACACGGAAGAGGGAGCTATCCAATGAGCACGGCATCTTTGAACGAGCTGGTGAAGAGGTTGCGTGAGGAGACGGGCATTGGGATTCTCGACTGCAAAAAAGCCCTGCAACAAGCCAACGGCGATCTTGAGAAAGCCAAGCTCATCCTGCGCGAGCAGGGCAAAGAGCTGTTCGCGTCGCGCACGGGGGAGGCCAAGCAAGGGCGCGTCGAAGCCTATATCCATCACAATGGGCGCGTGGGCGTCTTGATCGAGATGGACTGCCAGACGGACTTCGCCGCCAACAGCGAGGCGTTCCGCGAAGTCTTAAAAGACTTAGCGATGCACATCGCGGCGGCATACCCACCCCCGCAGTACGTCAAGCCCGAGGACGTGCCCCCTGAAGTCATCGAGCGCGAGAAAGAGATCTATCGTCACCAAGCGGAGCAAGAGGGCAAGCCCCCTCAGGTCATCGAGAAGATCGTCGAGGGCAAGATCAAAAGCTTCTACACTCAAATCTGCCTGCTGAA
>JBKBIX010000078.1:0-6473 GCA_046293845.1 Bipolaricaulia bacterium
TCGGTGAAGTGATCGAAGACCCAAGCGTACAGCTCAAGCGTCTTGCGAGATCGGCCCTCGACGCGGGCCATGAGGGTAAACTGCTCTATGGCCTGGCTGAGGGTCGAAACCGTCTCCGTGTAGTGCGCCTGCCTTGGGTCATTTTGAGCCAGATTCACGACGTTTGAGTTAGGGCGCCGTATGGCAAGATATTACATACTGTGAGCGGGTTTTCGCTTTTCTGGTGGGCGCACGAGGACTTGAACCTCGGACCTCCTGCGTGTGAAGCAGGCGCTCTCCCGCTGAGCTATGCGCCCACGACCAGTTCTCAGTTACAATCTTAGCGCGTTTTGCCTGCACTTTCAAGGCTCGTCGTCTTCTTCGAGCATCCCCATCAGGCTCTCCCCCTCCCGCTTGCGCGTCATCTCCACCAGCCCAAGCTTGGTGATGTCCACAAAATCTGTGGGAACCCGGTCTTTCTTCAGCTCCTCCTGCAGCGTGCGAATCACCTTCTCGACGTGATCGCGCCGCTTCATGTCCACAAAATCTGCGATGATAATCCCGCTCAGCTTGCGTAACCGCAGCTGCCTGGGGATCTCCACCGCGGCTTCTAAGTTCGTGTTGAGGATCGCCTGCTCTGGGTCCGGATACTTCACATCGCCCCCCGTGTTCACATCAATCGCCGTCAAAGCCTCCGTCTCGGCAATGACCAGCGAGCCGCCCCCAGGCAGTCTGACGCGCGGCTGCAAGCTCTCACGCAGCTGCTTCTCGACGCCGCGCGCCTCAAAGAGCGGCCGCTTCCCGCGATAGAGCTCTACCCGATCGAGAAATTCCTCCATGTGCATATACGAGAGAAAATCTTTGATCTCCTGATAGGTCTTCTCGCTGTCTACGACAACTCGTTGCACATCACCCAGGAGACGATCGCGCAAGAAGGCACGCACTAAGTCCACCCCGCGATAGAGCAACGCTGGGGCTTTCACGCGCTGCGCTTGCTCTTCGACCCCCTTCCATGTGCCCAAAAGATAGTTAAAATCTCTCTCTAAGTCTTCTTCGGATGCGCCAAAAGCAGCAGTGCGCGCGATCAGCCCCTCGCCCTCGCGCTTGAGCTTCTTCGCGATTCTCTTGAGACGTCGGCTCTCGCGCTCATCTGTGATCCGCCGCGAGACCCCTAAGCGCTCGTCCGTGGGCAGGAAGACCCAGTAGCGCCCGGGAAGGCTGATCTTCATCGTCCCTTGGGGGTTTTTCGTGCCGATCCCCTCGCGCTTCACTTGCAGAACGATCTGCTGGCCGCTCTTGAGCAGCTTTTGGATCTGGGGGGATCGCCCCTTGCGCCCCTGCCGCACAAGGCTATCGCTCAGCTCTTTGCTCGACAAGAAGAGCTTCTGCTCTTTTCCGACGTCCACAAACGCTGCACCAATACCCGGCAGAATATCTCGCACGATCCCCTTGTAAATATTGCCCAACAGACGCTCTGGGTCGTCATAGTGAATCTCCATCAAGCGTCCGTCTTCCAACAGCGCGATGCGCGTCGTTGGAGCTACGGTCTCGATCAAAATCTCTGTGATCGTAGGGGTTTCACCTCCTTGGAGTCATCTACGCTCTGGAGCAATTGGGCGATCGTCTTGTGCAGAATCGGATGAACGACCCCCGGGGCGATCTCGGCCAACGGCACGAGCACGAACCGCCGCTGGTGCAAGTGCGCGTGGGGAATCTGCAGATCAGGCTCGTTCACAATAATATTATCATAGAGCAAGATATCCAAGTCGATCTCGCGCGGGCCCCAGCGCACGCGCTCCCGACGACCCAGCGAGCGCTCGATCCGCTTGCACACCCCAAGAAGCTCTCGTGGGGATAAATCGGTCTCGATCTCGACGACGGCGTTGACAAACCACGGCTGCTCAGCACCCCCCAGGGGTTCGGTCTCATACAGCTCAGATCTTTTTCGCACGAGAACGCCGGGGGTCTGCGCTAACGCACCTATAGCCCTCTCGAGAGAATCCTCTCGCTGGCCTAGGTTCGCCCCTAGGCCGATGAACGCCCGAACCATAGAGATAGTAAGGCCCTCACCCCGCCTGGCGGCATCCCTCTCCCGTAGGTCACCTACGGGAGAATTGTAGGGGCAACCCCCTGTGGTTGCCCAGGGGCAGGCACAGGGGCCTGCCCCTACCTTGTGGGGTCGGGGATGAGGGCCTTCTCGGATCACCTCAGCAGCTACAGCGTCGAGCGTGATGCCCGCAGCAATAGTGGGTCTGAGCTTCTTCACCCGGACAACTACTCGTCGCGCCTGCCGAAAATCCTTCAGAATCTTATCAGCGATCGCCTGAGCGAACGTCTCGATCAGCTGAAACGTGCGCGCCTCGTTCACCTCTCGAATGCCCTCAATCACGCGCACATAATCTATCGTCTCAGAGAGATCATCTCTGTGGGGGGAATCGAATTCGATCTCCGTGTCAATAGAGAAGAGCTGGCCGCGCTCGCGCTCCTCGTCGCGCACGCCGTGATACCCAAACAGCTGCAAGTTCTCAAGAGAGATCTTCGACAGAATGCTCTCGCCCTCTCCACTGCGCCCGAACCTCGCCCACCACAAAGAGCGAGCCGGTTACGCAGATCAAATCGTTCTGATGGGCTTGCGCCAACGCTGCCTCTAGTGCTCTCTCAGGAGGAGCGACGACAGCGCAGGGCACACCATAGGGACACACCAACGATGCCAAGTATTCTGGGTCGATCCCACGGAACGCCGCGCGCGTGACGATCACACTGTCAGCGTGCGATGCGATCTCGCGGACCATCGCGGCAGCATCCTTTCGGTCAGATATCCCCATAATAACGAGCAAACGCTCATACTTCAGCGCGGAGAGTGCAGCGCAGAGCGCCCGCATCCCCGCGGGGTTCTTCGCTCCATCTAGCATAACATAGGGGTTTTTCTGAAGCAACTCCATCCGTCCGGGCCAACGGGTTGTGCGCAGCCCCAGTCGAATCGCCCTCTCCCTGATACCCACGGCGCTCGCAGCTTCTAGAGCCAAAACAGCATTCTGCAGCTGATACCCCCCCAAGAGCGAAAGCTCTAAGTCTTTATAGTCGCGCCAGTCGAAGCGCTGGCCGTCCCAACTGTTCGATTTTGCCTGAAGCCCTGAGAGATCAAGCTGAATCAACTGAGCGTTCTTGAGCTGACACTCGCGTGCGATCTCCTCGAGCGCTTCGGGCTTGGGCTCAGCCGTGATCAGTATTCCCCCCTCAGAGACGACAGCGGCTTTCTGATACGCGATCTGCGCAATTGTCTCCCCAAGCGATTCGCGATGGTCGAGCTCTACGTTCGTCAGGACAGCGACGGGCGCTGCAATGACTCGTGTGGCGTCGGTGCGTGCCCCCACGCCGCACTCGATCACCGCCCAGTCTACGTTCTGCGTGCGAAAGTAGTCGAGCGCCATGAGCGTCAGCACCTCGAAGAAGCGCGCATATCTTTCACTTTCGGCTCCGTGCATCCCTTCGATCACCGCCCAGATGCGCGCAAACTGGGCGTGAAACTCCGCGCGCGAGATTTCATAGTTATTGACGCGGATGCGCTCCTCAGGATGGACAAGATGGGGCGAAGTGAACAGCCCGACGCGAAAGCCCGCTTCTTGTAAGATCTGCGCTAAGAACGCGCAGACCGAGCCCTTGCCGTTAGTGCCAGCGACGCGAATCGCGCGAAAGCTCTTTTGGGGATCACCCAAGGAGCGCAAAATGCCCTCTAGATCAAGCCCAGCCCCTTTGAGATTATAGAGCTTCTGGAGCATCGCCTCGTAGGTCATAGAGCAGTCAGAAGTCGGCGCAGTGGGCCAAATGCGTAAATCTGCCCATCATCGGAGACGACGTAGACTGAAAACTCTTCGAGATCGCTCCAGACTTCGTCTGGACTGTTCGCCTTCGCCGGCCTGCGGCCGGCGAAGATGAAGGTCAAGCGAAGCTTGTCCAGACGAAGCAAGTCGCTTCCCCGCACCAATTGATTGAACGACGGCAACACCAAGAGATTATGCTCTTTGAAGGTTCCGACGAGAAAGCACTTATAGACTTCAGTGCGCCCCGTGACGGGATCGCGCAAGCCCACGGCGGGGTGCTCATGGCCGATGACGAGCCAGCCAGGCTTCGCCTGGACCGTACACCTTCGCCCGCTTCCAGCGGGCGAAGATGAAGCCCACGCGCAGCGTGCAGGCGAAGCCTGGTGGACAAACCAGCAGTCTCCTTCACTATAGCTTTTCGTCACTGTAATGCGCTCGCTGGCAAACTGCTGGAGCGAGCCGTCGTGATTGCCCTCAATGAGCACAATGTGCTCTGTCCACTGGGCGAGCCAGCGCAAGAATTCTTTAGATTCTCTGTGTTCAACTCGTGAGAGCGGGCCAAACTGATGGCGCAGGTCGCCATTAATAATAATCTTCTGTAACGGCTCCGACGGCGCGATGTGCAGCTCTTTGAAGATGCGCTCCAATCTGTGCTGCACGTGCGCCAGATGCTGTCTGGGCACGAGGACGCCTTCATCTGTGAGGGCGTCTTCGATCCCCACGTGCACGTCAGCGATAGCGAGCACTCGTCTTGTGGGCAAGAAGAGCGCGAGGTCTATCAACTCCAGTCCAGGGGCCAGCGATACCGGGCGCATCCAGCTGATATTGTATCTTAGGGTTTCGCTTTCTCCCACTCGCCCTTGAGCGTCACCGTGCGATTGAAAACTAATCTTTCTGGGGTCGAGTCTGGATCAACGCAGAAGTACCCTTTGCGCTCAAATTGAAAGCGATCCCCAACTTTCGCATCGGCTAAGCTCGGCTCGAGCTTGCAGTTCTGTAACACGATGAGCGAGTTGGGGTTGATGTTCTCCTTCCAATCGTGGCCCTCAGGCACATCCAACGGGTCGGGCTTGGTGAAGAGACGATCATATAATCGCACTTCAGCGTCGATGGCGTGCTGCGCCGAGACCCAGTGAATCGTCGCTTTGACTTTGCGCCCATCGGGCGCTTCGCCGCCGCGCGTCGCCGGATCGTATGTGCAGCGCAGCTCGATCACGTTCCCGTGCGCGTCTTTAATGACTTCGACGCATTTGATGAAGTACGCATAGCGCAGCCGGACTTCGCGCCCCGGAGCTAAGCGATAGAAGTCTTTGGGCGGGTTCTCCATGAAGTCATCGCGCTCGATATATAAGACCTTGGAGAACGGGACCTTGCGCGTGCCCGCGCTGAGGTCTTCGGGATTATTGATCGCATCGAGCCATTCGACCTGACTGTCGGGATAGTTCGTGATGACGACTTTCAATGGGTCGAGCACGGCCAGACGGCGCAGTGCGCGCTTGTTCAAATCTTGTCTGACGCAGTGCTCCAGAAGTTCTAGTTCCGTGATGCTCTCGCGCTTGGAGACCCCCACCCGACGGACAAACTCGTGGATCGCTTCGGGGGTGTAGCCGCGTCGGCGCATCGCTGCGATCGTGGGCATTCTCGGGTCATCCCAGCCGCGCACATAGCCCTCTTGCACCAACTGCAAGAGCAGGCGCTTGCTCATCACCGTATAAGTCAGATTCAATCGGGCGAACTCGATCTGTCTGGGATGGTGAATCCCCAACTGATCCAAGAACCAATCATAGAGCGGGCGATGGTCCTCAAACTCCAGGGTACAGATCGAGTGTGTAATCCCCTCGATAGAATCAGATTGTCCGTGCGCCCAGTCATACGTGGGGTAGATGCACCATGTGTCGCCGGTGCGATGGTGACTGACGTGCATGATGCGATACATCACGGGGTCGCGCATATTTAAGTTTGGATGGGCCATGTCGATCTTGGCCCGCAATGTCTTAGAGCCGTCAGGAAACTCCCCGGCGCGCATTCTTCTAAAGAGATCGAGATTCTCTTCGACGGGGCGGTTGCGATAGGGGCTCTCTTTGCCCGGGGGAGTGATGACCTTCCCGTCTTGGATGATCGCTTTGCCCCGATATTCGCTCACTTCTTCAGGGGAGAGATCGCAGACGTACGCTTTGCCCTTCTTAATGAGTTCTTCGGCCCATTGATAGAGCTGCTCGAAGTAGTCTGACGCGTAGAACTCGCGGTCTTCCCAGTCTACGCCGAGCCAGCGTAAGTCGCGCTTGATGGCGTCTACGTATTCTTGCTCTTCTTTTTCGGGGTTGGTATCGTCGAAGCGCAGGTTGAATTTCCCCCTGTATTCTTTGGCGATGCCGTAGTTGAGCAAGACGCTCTTAGCATGGCCGATGTGCAGATACCCATTGGGCTCAGGGGGGAAGCGCGTGTGCACACGGCCCCCGAACTTGCCCGACTTTATGTCTTCTTCGATGATCTCGCGGATGAAGTCTTTTGGGGCTTCGCTCATAGTCAGCCCTCCTGTAAGAGAGCAATTGTAGCCTCAAGCGAGTAGTGACGCAACCGACGAAAGTCGCGCGAGCACCCGCTCACGCCCAATCAGCTCCATCGTCTCGAACAACCCCGCCCCTGTTGTCCTTCCCGTGAGCGCCACTCGAC
>JBKBIX010000079.1:0-6303 GCA_046293845.1 Bipolaricaulia bacterium
ATATCGTGCCCAGCGTGAATCCACTCCCCTCTCGCATACCGCACCCGCTCCGCGATCTCCTCCATCCAACGCCAGAGCCGGTCACTCCGACGAGGGGCTTCAAGGTCCGGTCGGAATGGCGGCGCCGTCTGCAAGAGCTTCGCAGTAGTCATAGCGCTTGAGTCTACGAAGGAAGAAGGGTCTGCTCAAGGGGAAGGGTCTCACTGGCGCGAGCCATCCGTCTGCTTTACAAGTGACCCTGCGGACGCTGAATCAGGGACATGCAGCGCCTCGTAGAGCCGCCGCGCGAGACTATCGGGCAGCACCGCACGAAGTTCATCTATGCTCGCGCGCGCGATGCCCTGCAGCGACCCGAATCTCTCGAAGAGCCGCTGCTTGCGCTTGGGCCCCAGCCCCTCAATCCCATCGAGTATCGACTCTAAGAATCTCTTTCGGCGCACCACGCGATGATACGTTACCGCGAACCGATGAGCCTCATCACGAATTCTCTGCAAGAGCTGCAACGCCGGGGACTCTCTGGGAAGCACGATTGGCTGCACCTGGCCCTCGACAAAGATATGTTCGTGTTCTTTGGCGAGCGCTATCGTTGGGATCTTCTCACAGCCGAGCTGACGCAGCACTGCCCGCGCGGCGCTGAGCTGCCCCTTGCCCCCATCTATAAGAACGAGATCGGGCAGGGGCAGGAATCGCTCGTCCCCTCCGAGCGCACGCTCTAGCCGACGCTTCACTACCTCAGCGATCATCGCGACGTCGTCAATCCCCGAGACGGTCCGCACGCGAAACCGCCGGTATTCGGATTTTTTGGGCGAGCCGTCCCAGAAGACGACCATCGAGCCGACCGCGTACTGGCCGTGAAGGGTAGAGATATCATAGGCTTCGATGCGCCGGGGTGGGGTTGCTAAGCGAAGGACCCGTTGCAGCTCGGAGAGGGCACTCTCTACCCCCTCACCCCTTAAGTCCCCTCTCCCTCGCAGGGGAGAGGGGACAGAGGGGTGAGGGTGAGCGGGGCTGGGGGAGAGGTGAGCGCGCAGGGCCAACTCGGCATTGTGTATCACTAAATCTAAGAGCTTGCGCGCCGGCCCGCGCGTGACCGTTCTCAGCGCGACCGGGCCACCACGGCGCTCCGACAGCCATGCGGCAATCGCGTCGGACTCGTCCAACGCGCAAGGCACGAGAACCTCTTTAGGAATCTGCTCTGTTGTGCTGTAGTACTGCTTGACGAACGCCGTCAGCAGCTCTGCGGGGGTTGTGTCTGACGGGACTTCGACGAAGAAGCTCTCGCGTCCTTCGAGTCTCCCCTGGCGCACGAAGAAGACCTGCACGCACGCCCTGTTGTCCCCAAACGCGTAGCCGATCAGGTCGCGCTCGATAGGGCGTGTAGCCAGCTCCTCTTGCCCAGAGAAGAGCTTCTCCAAAGCGGCAATCTGGTCGCGCAGGCGCGCCGCACGCTCAAACTCCAAACGCTCCGACGCTTCCGCCATGCGCGCGCGCAGCTCCGCCATGAGATAATTCGTGCGCCCGCGCAGAAAGAGCGTCGCTCCTTCGACGAGCTTGTCGTACTCTTCTTGAGAGATCGCGCCGACGCACGGGGCGTCGCACAGCCCGATATAGTGATCCAAGCACGGGCGCTGCCGCGCCGGAATCTTTTCCAGAGAGAGCGCACAGGTGCGCACCCGAAAGACCTTCTGCAGGATCTTTATAGTTTCGCGCACGGCGTCGCTGCTGGTGTAGGGGCCAAAGTATCTTCCGTCGCGCGTCGGGCGCCGCGCGATCTCGATCCTGGGGAACGGCTCATCTGTGAGCTTGATATACGGGTAGCGTTTGTCGTCCTTGAGACGGATGTTATAGCGCGGCTGGTGCTTTTTAATGAGTGTAGCTTCGAGGATGAGCGCATCGCGTTCGGTACGCGTGACGATATAGTCGAAATCTGAAGCTTCGCGCATGAGGCGCTGCGTCTTCAGATCATCTGTAGGTTGGAAGTACGAGCGCACGCGATCGCGCAGCGACGCGGCTTTCCCGACATAGAGAATCTCGCCCTGGGCATTTTTGAAGAGATAGACGCCCGGCTCTGCCGGCAGGGTCTTCAGTTTAGCCTCCATCATCAACAAATACTAGCATAAAATTGACAAGCTTTCATCGCGTCTGTACGATAGCACTATCTTCACGGACAAGGGGGTCTTGATGAAGACTATAGACTGGGCAACGCTGGGCAGAGAGACGACACAGGTGCTCTCGGAATTGATACAAATTGACACGACCAACCCGCCGGGGAACGAATACAAAGCGATTGAGTATCTCCAGAAAAAGCTCGCTCACGAGGGGATCGCCAGTGAAGTTTTTGAGAAAGAGCGTGGGCGCTCCAATCTTGTGGCGCGGCTGAAGGGCAAACGCCCCGGCAAGAAGCTGCTTTTGATGTCACACGTCGATGTCGTCCCCGTGCCTGATCCCCGCAAATGGAAGTACCCGCCGTTCAGCGGGGCCATCGCGGAGGGATACGTGTGGGGCCGAGGCGCTCTAGATATGAAGAACATCACGGCGATACACTTCTCGGTCTTCACGCTCTTCAAGCGAGCGAATCTCGACTTCGCGGGAGAGCTTATTTTCGCGGCGACCGCCGATGAGGAGAAGGGGTCCAATTACGGGGCGGAGTGGCTGGCCAAGACTCACCCTGAAAAACTGCGCGCCGACTGGTGTCTCACCGAAGGCGGGGGGATGCCCCTCCAGATCGGCCCCAAGACTTTTTATACTATCGAGAGCGTCGAGAAGGGCTTGTGGTGGTTCAAGGTGCGCGTGAAGGGGTCTTCGGGGCACGGCTCGCTCCCGCACCCCGATAACGCGCTCGCGAAAGCCGCGTATATCATTGATCGTGTCTCGAACTATAAATTCCCCAAAAGAATCGCCCCGGCGGTGCGCGAGTTTATCCTCAAAGCGAGCGACGCTCTTTCCCCACAGATCAAGAAGCTCGCGCTCGTGGACGAATCCCAAGAGCTCGATCTCTCACTGCTGCCCAAGGACTCCCCCATCAGCGCGACACTGCTCAATGCCCTGGTGCGCACAACGATCTCCCCTACAATGATCCATGCGGGCGTCAAAGAGAACGTCATCCCCGACAGCTGCGAATTCGTCTTAGACTGTCGGCTCGTGCCCGGATACACTCACCAGAAAGTGCGCGAGACGCTCTTAGAGCTTGCGGGCGCGTACAAGAACGATATCGAAATCGAGACGATCCAGTCGCACGACGTCTCCGAATCGCCCATTGATGACCCGTTCTATAGGCTGATTGAAAGCACCGTGAAAGAAGAACTCCCCGGCGTGGAGACGATTCCCATTATGCTGACGGGTGCGACGGACTCGCGCTTTGTGAGGGAGCTGGGCGTAAAATCTTACGGGTTCTGCCCGCTCTCCACGAAGATGAGCCTCGCAGATCGAGAGAAGCTCATTCACAACGACAACGAACGAGTAGACATAGAAAGCGTAGAGCTAGGGGCGCGGGTGCTGAGCACGATTGCGATGAGGGCATTAGAAGCCCATTAAAGAGCGCACCGCCCCGGCACGCGCCGAGGCGGTGTACGAAAGCGATATCTAGCCAGAGCGCTTAGGCACTCTTCACACGGACGTTTGCGGCGCGCAGGCCCTTGGGGTCTTGCTCGATGTCGAACTCGACGGCTTGGCCTTCGCGCAGGGTTTTGAAGCCTTCGGCTTGAATGGCCGAGAAGTGCACGAAGACGTCCGGGCCGCCATTATCCTGCTGGATGAACCCAAAGCCCTTGGCGTCGTTGAACCATTTGACTTTGCCCGTCGCCATGTGACCTCCCTCCTTGTGGCTTGAATTTGACTGTTCGACGACAACGACCTGCACGGAGGGGGTGAGCCACCGGCAACGTCATTGACTCTGACAGCCATCACTGCTCGCTTCCGTGCCACCTGAAGCGAGGACGGCTTGAGTATAGCACGGAGATTTGCGCGTGTCAAGAGGGGGCACGTTTGCTTTTTGGCAGCGCGCCCCCTAGAATCTCAAAGCATGAGAACAAAGTAACAGGAGGGAGCGCCTCTATGGATCAGAAAGCGCAAGTGCAAAGGGTGTTCACGGAATCAGCCCACAGTTTCACGACGCTCAAGGCGAACGCCGACCGTGCCTCCCACGAAGCGATGCTCCGACTCTCTAAAGTCCAGCCGAGCGACCGCGTCTTAGAGGTCGCCTGTGGGCCGGGGTTCGTCGCGCTGCTCTTCGCCGAGCGCGCCCGCGAAGTCGTCGGCCTCGATCTCACCGAGGCGCTTCTCCAGCAAGCCCGCCAGCGCCAACGCGAACGCGGCTTGCATAACCTACACTTTGTCCAGGGCGATGCCGAACAGTTGCCCTTCCCCGATGGCACGTTCACCATCGTCGCGTGCCATAAAGCGTTCCATCACTTTTCTACCCCATCAAAAGTCTTGCGCGAAATTCATCGTGTACTTGTGCCCGGCGGGCGCTTCGTGCTCGGCGACACGCTCTCGGCTGACGACCCGCACAAGAACACCCTGCATAATTATATTGAAAAGCTCCGCGATCCCTCCCACGTCAAGATGTACGGCTTGAGTGAGCTGACCGCGCTCCTGCACGATGCGGGGTTTGTCGTGCAAGAGCACGAGATTTTCGAAGACGAGCGCACGCTCTCGTGGTGGCTGTCAGTGATCACCCCGCCGCAAGAGATTGTGCATCAGATTAAGCAGATGCTGATCGAGAGCATCCCCGAGGATCGCACGGGCTTGCGGGTGCGCGTAGAAAACAACGAGATCTTTTACCGACGGCGCAATCTCGTCTTAGTCGCGGTGAAACCATGAAGCCACAGCTTTCTGTGCTGATAGACGCCCATGCGCTCGCGCGTACCCACGACGATCTAGTGATTCTCGACGCCCGCAGCCCTCTGCGCTACGAAGAAGGGCACCTGCCTAACGCCGTCAACCTCTTCATTGGGGCGCTCATGCACTCTCGCGCCGATGGCGCGCAGGTGCTAGGACCACCCGCCCATGTGGAACGCGTCTTCAGCGCTGCTGGGGTCTCGCACGCACACACTATCGTCGTCTACGGCGAGCAGGGCAACTGCGACGCTGCCTATCTCTTCTGGGCTTTAGAATATGCGGGGCATAAATCTGTCCATCTACTCGATGGAGGGATCGAGGCGTGGGTGCGCGCGGGCCAGAAGGTGACGCGCTCCGTGCCCGTCGTTGCCGAGAGCGATTTTTCGCTCACGCCCGACCACAGCAAGCGCGTCACCGGCGAGTGGGTCTTCAACCATCTGCACGATGCGACAGTCGCTCTCCTAGACGCCCGCTCCGTAGAAGAATTTTCTGGCCAAGACAAGCGCGCGCGGCGCGGCGGACATATCCCGGGGGCACGACATTGCGAGTGGACGCGCTGGCTCAAGCCCGACCTCACCTTCCGAGGCCCTGAAGAGATCGCAGCCGACCTCAACGCGCTCGGCGTTCGCCGCAATCAAACATTAGTCAACTATTGCCAGAACGGCATTCGTTCAGCACTTGCTTACTGTGCCCAACGGCTGGCGGGCTTCCCCAATGCCTGCAATTATGACGGCTCGTGGGCTGAGTGGGGCAACAACGAAAAATATCCGGTCGAACTCTAAGGGTTTTTCTTCGCTAACGCTTCTGCGATCTTCTGGCGAAAGACTTCTATAGGCTGCGCGCCAATGAGCAACTCGCCGTTGATGAGAAATGCTGGGGTTCCCGTGACGCCCTCGTTCTGCCCTAGTGCAAAATCTTCTTGGACTTCGTCAAGATATTTGGAAGAGTCGAGGCAGCTGTCGAATTGAGCTGAGTCTAGCCCAAGCTCGGCAGCGACAGATTTCAGGCGCGAGCGCACGAACTCTTGGCCCTGCTGGGCGAGCGCGAAGAGCTTGTCGTGATACTCCCAGAAGCGCCCTTGCTCGTGAGCGCACTCGGCAGCGAGCGCCGCCCAGCGCGACTGCACCCCCAAGATCGGAAAATTTCGGTAGACATAGCGCACCTTGCCCGTCTGAATGTACTCTTCTTTGAGAACGGGCAGCGTCTGGGTAAAGTGTCTCAGGCAGAAGCCACAGCGAAAATCAGCGAACTCGACGATCGTGACTGGGGCGTCTTCGGCGCCCTGGGCCGGCTCGTCCAAAAGCGCCTTGGGAGCTACGGGGGTCGGTGGCTGCATCGCTGGCTTCTCATTTTTTGGCGATTGTAGCATAAGATAAGCTGCCAAGAACCCTGCGGCAGCCGCCACAAGTAGCCAAATCCATAGGTCTTTCATAGTTTCTACTTCCTGGCCCTCACCCCGCCTTG
>JBKBIX010000007.1:0-28466 GCA_046293845.1 Bipolaricaulia bacterium
AGTGACCATCGGGCGTGCTCTTGCGCTGAATGAAGTAGAGGAACATCAAGCGATTGAGCAGCTGCAGCGCGTAATCGTGCGCCCAGACTTTATCGTTCGTGTGCTGATACAACTGACGCTGTATCACGGTGAAGACGCTTTCGTAATTCCTGAAGAACGCATCGGTGACGGCTTGGACATCGAAGGCTTTTCGCCACTGCTCCAGCCAGCGTTGCGCATCGCTGGGGTCGTCAGGGTAGCGTAGGTTCTCTAAGTTATACCTGCATAACGTATGAATGGCCGTTTCGCCGCGCTCCCAGCTGAAGGTCGTCAGCACGGCCCGCTGGGCCTTCTCGCCCCGAAAGTGCGCGAAGGTGAAGTGATCATAGTCGCGCGTCGTGCAGATGAAGAGCAGATTTTCTACTTTCCATGTCGGCTGGTCAGTGTGACGGCGCTGAGAGACAAGGCCACGCAGAGTCTGCCGCAACGTCGTGATAGAGATGCGCGGCTGATCGAAGATCACGAAAAAGATGCCCCACGGCTGCTGCGGGTGGAAGCTGCGTAACTGATAGACCCTGCCGTCTTTGAGACGCTGAGCTGCGGATTCACTCACGCGCAGCTCGTTGGCGTGCCACTCGAAGGTCAGCTCGCTCCACTCCGAGCGGTCGGGCAGGGGCCAGGCCAGCTCCTCGCGCAGGAGCGCCAGCAGGGAATCCAAATCTTGCACGGAACGCACGGCCGCTTCTAAGCTCATGGCGTTCTCTCCTAGAACTCAATGAGACCTGTCGCTACTTTCAACGCCTCTTCTACGCGGTGCATGGTCTCCGCGCTCACGCGACCGTGTATCTCTCTAATCCGCCGCTTGTCCACGCCACGCAGATGAGTGAGCATGGCCTTGGATCGCTGCGCGAGCCCGCCCTCAGGCGGCTCGATGAGCGCTTCGAAGGGATAGACGTGCTCGGTCTTCTTGCTCGTGAGAGGAACGATCAAGATGACTGGAGAGTGCTCATTGATGACATCCGGAGAGATGACCAGAGCGGGGCGCTCGCCCGCTTGCTCGGAGCCCACGATGGGGCTGAGCTGCACGCGCACGATGTCACCGCGTCTCAGGGGCGTTTTCAAGGGCACGATCGATCTCCTCGTCCAGCGGGCGGAACTCCCGCTCGATCTCCAACATCACCTTGGCCATCGTGTGGCACCCCTCGATCACCCCAGCTCGGAGCTGCTGGCGGCGGCGCTCATCGAGCCATTGACGCAACAACTCCGCGATCACCCTGCTCCGGCGCCCGGATTCCACCTCTCGCTCGAATTGCTCCAGCAGATCTGCTGGCAAGGCATAGGTGCGCTTCATCGAGCTCATCGCCATCCTCCTTTCGCCATACATGTCAACCATATTACAGCTATGGCGGAATTTCAACACACCTCCATCCAACAGACCAGAGTGGGCTTCACGCCTATTGGGGTTTGCAAAGCTCGTAAGTGCCGAGCGACCGGGCCGCGCTCGATCTCCTCACGCCAGCTCTTTAGGACCTGTGCAGAAGTTTTGACTACACGGGGCGTATCGGGTAGGCAACGGATCGCCTCTGCGATCTCTGTAAGACGATCCGACTCCCAGATCTCCCCCGTTTCTGCTACTCGGAAGTACCAACGAATCTCCCCTAGGGATGGCTCTTTCCCGCCCTCTCCCTCCTTGGCGACGACTGGGAAACGATAGCAGCAGAACAGCCCTCGAATACCGTCTGGGTTTGCTTGCTTGCCGCTGAAGATGCGCTTCGGGTACGACGAGAGTCTCTCAAACAGCCCCGGATGCTCGCGCTTGAGACGCTCCAGCTCCAGATGGAGTTCCTCTTCAATGCTGCGCTGACCCTCATATTTTTCGTTGAAGAGCCGCAAGGCTTCAAACTCGTCTTCTGGGGTGAGCACCGGTGCTTCGATCCCCAAGGTCTTGCTGATGCGCACGAGCTTCCCTGTGACACGGCGATAAAGCCCCAACAGCTCATCAAGCTCATCAGGAGGCAAGAAGTTGTAGACGTATACTTTCACGGGTTGGGAGCGCCCTAAGCGTCTCTCGATTTCAGGATTCAAGCGGCGATCTACACGCCCAATACGCTGCATCAGCCGCACCGGGTTCCAGTGCAGATCGTAATTGATAATCAGTCGCGCATCTTGTAAGTTCAGTCCCTCGGAGAGCACATCGGTGCTGATAAGGACCCTGATCTGATCGTTCGCATACAGCGGAAGCTCCTCATCGTCGCAGTTGTAGTAGGGCGCGAAGCGCTTGATCACAGCCTCGCGATTGATCTTTCGTGTGCTGTCCAGCTCTTCGACGTGAGTGAAGCCGCGCGCTTGGAGCTCTTTCCATAAATAGCGTGCTGTGTCACGGAACTCCGTGAAGATCACGACCTTCTCGCGCTGGAGCAACGGATCTTCGGCGAGCACCTTCAGGAGCTGGGCGAGCTTGTCATCGCTCTGCGGCGAAAGATGTTGATAGACTCTGCCCAGCATATCTGCCAACAATGTCATGTCCGACTCAATAGCAGTGAGCAGCGCATCGAGATTGTACTCGTCTGGGGCAGCAGGGAGCTGAGCTACAGCGATATCGTCAAGCTCGTCTCCCTCTTCTTCTTCGCTATCAGGTTCGTCGAGAGCACAGCGTTCTAGATAGTGCTGTTGGATGGCCTTCCAGATACGCGCGTTTTGCGTGTGCCAGGCTTGCCAGCGTTGAGGAGCATAGCGCTCTACGAAAGCAGCCATCTTACACAAGAGATCTTCTAGACTGGCCTCGAAGGCTTTATACGAGCTTTCCAGACGCTTCAGCAGCAGGGTGCGAATCAAGCCGATCACTTGTCTATCGCGGTTGAGCACTTGCTCATCGGGCTTGCCTTTGCGGAAGCGCTCAGGATTGTAGATGGCGAGAGTCAACAAGGGGTCATCGCGGTCGAAGGCGGTACGCAGCTCACTGTAGAGGCCAGCGTAGACTCTCTTGAGAGAGTATTCGATAACTCTGGGCTTTTCGCGCTCTGGAAAGACTGGTGTGTTGCTATTTTGTGATTCCGTCTCTCTCACATAGGAGCGGCTCCGTTGGATGACAAGAGCTTTGAGCAACGGGTCGGTGCGAAGGAGATCAGTATCTTGAACAGCAGCAGCGACATCTGCTCCTGTGTTGAGAAAAGCCTCTTCGAGGCGCATCTCGGCTTCGCTGAAGTAGCGGCTCAAGCTTTGGATACCTAATGCCGTAAAGTATTTGGGATCGTCGCGGGCAATGTAATTGATCAAATGATAGAGATCGCGCAGAGAGTTATTGATCGGTGTGGCTGTGAGGAAGTACAACAGCTTTTGTGCCCCACCTGTGCAGAGGGTGCGCAGCACCTTGCTCCGATTTGCTGAGGGTGTACGGAAGTGATGAGCTTCGTCAACTACGATGACCTTGCAGTGTTCTTGATAGAACTCGAGCTCTTCTTGAGGGATTGTGCCTTCTCGCCCAAAGTCGGTGTGATTATGGATGTGCAAATGAGCCGTGCAATCCACGCGATATTGAGGGCGTAGATAGCGGTCAATAGCGCTTTCCCAGACGCTGGCGCGGGCGGACTTAGGCACAAGCAAGAGAATGCGGTCCCCGCGCTTGAAATGGTATTCGAGCAGCATCAACCCGATGAACGTTTTCCCAAGACCGACCCCATCGCAGATGAGTGCTCCCCCCCAGCGCTCAGCGATCCTCAAAGCCATGCGATACCCGTCTTGTTGATACTTGCTGAGGAGCGGATAAACAACCGACTCGTGCTCTTCCCAATGGGTGACAGGCTTCTCTCGCCCTAAAAAGTATTCATAGAGTGCCTTGGCCCATATCTCGAAGGGCGTGAAGAGCTGCAGATGGCGCTCGATGACCTTGAGAACATCAGCATTCACTTCTTTGGCTTCTTTCCAAGCTTGCTCGAACCACTCCCAGAGGGCTCGCAACTGGTGTTGCTCGCTGGTGAGCAAATTCAGCTCGATGTTGGATGTCAACCCGGACTCGGTAAAATTGCTCGAGCCGATAAGCCCAAGGTTGACTAGCTGCGGTGGGCGAGTACGCATGAGGTAGCACTTCGCATGAAATTTCGAGCGATCGTAGACCCTCACTTGAATCTGTTTTTGCTGAAGGGCTTGACGTACCCGGTCTAAGCCCGTTAGAGAATCATCGCGCTCTTTATGGTTTTCAAGGCTTTCCTCTGTTTTTCGGCTGAGCTCTTCAACGAGGAGTTGCCGCGTTTTTCGCGTTGTTGCATCTCCCATAAGAATGCGAATGCGCTCTATATTTGACCATGCCTCTCCTAGCGCCAACAGGGAGCTGACTTCAAAGTATCCTGTAGCGATGTCAAGATACGCTGTTTGCGGGAGAATGCGAGACAACACCTGAAGCACCGTTAGCTCACCAGTGTTGTCTACAATTGTTGGAACTTTCTCGCTCATGGTTAAGTTATTTTTATCATTATGTTACGATATGTGCAACGTGCAAAGATATAATACTACATTCCCCCCTGTACATCGAAATAGAACGTCGGGCCGGGCTGCCCCTCCCCTTGCGCCAGCCCGAATCTTAACTCTAGGGGGGCTCCGTAGCCCAGCACAATTCTCACGCGCAGCTCGCCCCCATAACTGAAATGCGCTTCGTCCGCCGTCAACGGCTCCCCAGAAAGATGCACCCCTTCTGTAAAAAGCACGCCGTCTATGCGATCAAAGAAGACCGACCACAGCCCTATCCCCCGCCCAATGTGCATCAGGGGAAAGAGAAACTCCCACCCAGTGTAGATCACTTGCGTCGCTTTTCTGAAGTCTTTCGGGAAGCCTCGCAAAGACCATAACTCTCCCAGCCCGCCAACGCTCAACGGCTCAAGATCATCGCGCGTGAGCACAGTCAGCCGACTCAGACGATTCTCAAACCCCAACGGGAGCTGAATGCTCTCGCGCTGTCTGATCTGAAAGAGCATCTTCCATTGGGAATTTTCAGCGAGCACGAATTGTGCAGAAAGCTCTAGATCGCGCCCGATGCGCAACAGATCGCTGCCCCCTTCAAGCGATTCACTATAGCGCACTAGGAACGACGGTGTAAGCTGCTCAGCTTGACGCAGCTGCGCTCCTAAAGCCAGCGTCTGCTCCCGCCCTACGATCCGTGAAGCAGTCAGCTCGACCTCCCCGCGCACAACGCTCTCAGACTCGGCCGTATGCCCCAGATGAGCTAGAAATCTGGGGCTCAACGCATTGACTGTCTCTGCCAACCAGCCACGCCCTTTGAGGGCAAACTCCATAGAATAATCGAAAGCGAGCACGGGCTGCTGGGTCATAAGATCAATCCCGGCGTAGAGCGCATAGTCGTGATGCCCAAGCGGGTCGAACCCCACCAAGAGCACTGCGGGTTGCAGGGGATTGGGGATGGGCACCCACAGGCGCGGAGATAAGAACTCCTCAGCGCGATAGGGTTTCTCTGACAGAGACCCCGCGCGCCAGCCGGGCCATTCTGGGATCGTCTCGCCCTCAAACTGCACAGGCTTCCAACTGTGGGGATCGTAGTCCATCAGATGCAGCTCGTAGCCCACGGTGCTATAGCTGATAAACGCGATCTTCGTGCCATCGGGTGAGACTGCCGGGGCAAACGCGCCTGTCAGCATGTTCGTCACTTTGAAGAATTGCCCGTCTGAGACGCGATACGCGTAGAGATTGTAGACGCCGTCGCGCTCCGAGCTGAAGAGAATATACTGCCCATCGGGAGACCATGCGGGATCGAAGTCGCCCACTCTGTCTTGGGTGATGGGGATTAACCTATCCCCTCTCCCCTCCAAGGGAGAGGGGAGGGAGAGGTCTAACAGATACAAATCTTGATAGCCTCCCATCTTCCACAGCGTCAGCGCGATCTTGGCGCCATCGGGCGAGATCGCGAAAGAATCTATCAAAGTGCCGTCGGGGAACTCGTAGAACGGCACGATCTTTTCGCTGTCCATCTCGTAGATCGCGAGCATCGGCGCTTGGCCGTCGGGGCGCTGCTGCGCAAAGAGAATCTTCTTGCCGTCGGGGAAGAAGACAGGATTATACGCTCTCGCGCGCTCTGTCAGCTTGCGCTCTTCTTTCTTCTCCAAATCCCATAGATAGAGATCAGCATAGACATAGTGATTGTCAAAGATCTCGTGCTTGGTGGAGAGCACGTATTTTCCGTCAGGGGAGATTTGCGGAGCTGGCGCGAAGAACGGTGGCCTGAAAAAGTCAAGCTCGAAGGGCACGGTGAAGAGAAATTGCTCGCTTCTGCCGTCTGGTGTGATGCGCCGGATGGACGCCTCGCGTATTGGGTCTTTGTGATAGTAATAGATAAATTTCCCGTCGGGTGACCATGTCGGGTCGTTGTGCCAATAGGTTAGGCGACTGATCTTCCGCGACGGTGTGACACCCTCGCTCTTGATCTTTTCTATTTGAGGCTCAAATTGAGTTTTGAGCCAGTCCTGCCAGGCCCTCTCAAGCTCGCGCTCCGAGACTCCTAAAGCTTTCTTAAAGACGCTCCCAAAGTCGTTGAGCGCGCCAAAAGTCAGAATGGGCAAGAGCGAATCAGCGTTGATCTCATCTATCAGGGCGAGCTTGTCATCGCCGTATCTGTCGGCGATGAAGCGCGCAAACCACGCGCCCCAGTCGTGAGCGAGCATATACCCTGAGGGCCAGTGCGGGGGATCGTAGCCGTAGCCCACGCCCATCTGGTCAAGAGGGATAAATTTATTTTCTAAGACCTGGGCGCGGAAGTACATGGCGTCACGGGCAGAATTGGAGCGCGATGCCCCAGAGCGCTTCAGCTCAAAATAGATGGGAATCCCTTCGATAATAGTGCCGGGCTTGGCGCTGTTGGTGAGCGTGAGCACCGGGCCGAGAAAGGGGCGCAATTCTGCAGACAGCCCTGAAGCTTTTGTGATATCGAAGACGTGCCCGATCTCGTGATAGAGCACATCATCGAGCCAAGATGGATTTTGGGGATTAAGCCATTCATTAAAAACACGGGCGTTGGAGACGCTGGCGATCACGTCGCCGAAGGGGTTGGCCGCGCCCACGGCAAAATCCGACGGATCAGCTAAAATAATATTAATCTTAAAGGGCACGGCGTATCTGAGCTCTTTCGCCCAAAACTGATACGCGTCTTCGCTCACCAGCGCGGCTTCTTGGGCCATGGCTTCTAGGCCCTTGGGATAGATCACGTGAAAATGCTCTGTGGAGAGCACATACCAATCGAGCTTCGGATCTAAGTCGAGAAACTGCGCTGATACTGAGAGACTGACCAAGAAAACGAGCGACAGAGCAAGACTAAACACTATGAGACGCATTTTTTACCTCCTTCGATATTTGAATCACGGAAAGCACGGAGTGATCACGAAGGGCACGGAAAGCTTCTCTATTTCTGTTTCTGTGCTTTCTGTGGCTCATTTCCGTGCCTTCTGTGATTCAAACTATCCCCCGAAATCTTCGATCTTGAAGCCCTCAGCTTCTTCGAGGGCTTTTTTGACGCGCAGCTGGGCTTCGCTCAGTCTCTTTTGGATGGAGTCAGCGAGCTTGACTCCTTCTTCAAAGAGCTCTAACGACTCTTCGAGCGAGACCTGCTCGTTCTCTAATTGTCGGACGATCTCCTCCAACCGCGCCAGCGCTGGCTCAATCTTTAAAGATTTCTTCTCCATGATCGGCCTCCTTGGCCTCGACGCGACTCAGCAGTTTTCCCTGATGGAGCCGAATCTTGACGCGCTCCCCAACGCGCACTTGCTCAGAGGAACGCACGATCTGCCCTGCTTCGCTCTCGACAACGGAAAAGCCGCGCCGCAGCACGCTGGCGGGATTTAAGCTCTCCAGGCGTTGTACCAAGCTGTGCCAGCGCTCCTGGTGACGAGTCAAGCGTTGCTGCATCGTGCGCAGCAAAAGCTCTGACGCGTGATCGAGCGACTGCTGGTGCTCGCGCAGAAGCTGTATAGGACGATGCAGCCCGCGGCTGCGCTGCAGCATCTCCACCCGTAAGAGATAGTTCTCAATGCGCCCAGAGACAAGCTGCTCTAGTTGTGCTCGTGCGCTCTGGGCAAGTTCGATAAGCTCTCGTCGGTCGGGGACGGCCATCTGCGCGGCGGCTGTGGGCGTGGGCGCGCGCACATCCGCGACAAGATCAGCAATAGTAATATCGACTTCGTGCCCCACGGCAGAGATGATCGGAATAGAAGACTCGAAGATCGCGCGGGCCACGGGCTCTTCGTTGAACGCCCATAAGTCTTCTAAGGAGCCGCCGCCGCGCGTGACGATCAAAGTGTCTATCTTCTCGATGGTGAGCGCGTAGCGGTTAGCAGCGCGGATCGCTTGGGCGATCTCAGAAGCAGCGCCTTCCCCTTGGACTTTCGCGGGGAAGAGCACGACTTCGACGATGGGATATCGCTCGCGCAAAATCTTCAGAATATCTCTGAGGGCCGCGCCTTCGGGAGAAGTCACAATCCCGATGCGCTCCGGGAAGCGCGGGATGGGCTGCTTAAAACGCGCGTCGAACAGCCCCTCAGTTTGCAGACGCTCTTTGAGCTTTTCAAATTCAAGCTGAAGTTTCCCGATGCCCGCGGGGCGCATCTGGTGGACAGTAATCTGATAGCGCCCCTTTCTTTCATAGAGCGTGATCTGCCCAAATGCTATCACCTTCTGGCCGTCGGCGGGGGTGAACTGCAGGAGCGCATTTTGACTGGCAAACATCACGGCTTCGATCTCGGCGGACTCGTCCTTGAGCGTAAAATACATATGGCCGTTGCGATGATGGGTGAAGTTGGAGATCTCGCCCTCAAGCCACAGGGCGGGCAGGCCCGCTTCGAGCAAGTCCCGGACGACGCGGTTGAGCTGGCTCACCGTGAAGATAGGAGGAGCCGTGGTCTCTGTGAACAATGATCGCATCTCGCTCATCGCTCTATCTTAGCGCGAGCGCGTCGTGTCGGGCAACTTGCAGAGTTCATGGATGAGCCGGAACTCTACGCGCAAGCACTTGTTTTTATCTCTGAAGTGCTTTGGGATTGCAGGTGTACACGCTGAGCTCCTCAACTCGTGCAAAATCAGCATCCGTTGTGATCATGGCATGGATACCAGCAGCTAAAGTAGTATACGCGTGAAGTGCATCTCGCGGGAGTAAACCATATTTCTTCACAAATTCGAGTGATCCTAAAGCTCTTTCAAATGTGACTTCCACAACGAAAAGGCGGGGGAGCTCAAGAATTACAGTAGTTGCTTTCTCAATATCCTCAACGTATTTCTTAACAGTCTCAGGGTCCTCTGTGAGTTTACGAAAACCCCTCTTGAGACCATAATCTCTTACAGCAAAAGCCTTCAGGAGGGCAAACCAGATTTCATCCAGACCAAGGTGGGATAGGATGAGAATTGTGCCTTTCTTTTTCAGGCGTTGTGAGTATTCTTTAACTTCCTTGTGGAATTTCGCATCACTTAAGAGAAGGTTCACCAAGAACGAAGGATCGAGGTAAGCAATGGTGGGAGGCTCTTCCTTAAAATCCAAGGCTCTCGTCATACTCGCTCCATCGCTGCTTGATCAAATCTTCTACGCTCAATTCTCTTCCGATCCTGAACATACCAGTTAGCTCTTCCCACGGATCTTTAGTCTCTACGACCCGCTCAAGATAGATAACCTTCATGTGTCTGCTGATCTCTTTCACTTGTTGCGGAATGGGATATTCTTGTCGCATCGCTACCACCTTTTCAAAAGTTTACCCGAATCTGTATGCATCTGGCAAGAGAGCAGGTGCTGCTTAAAACTTCACGCTGATCGAGGGACTGAGATAGAGCAGATACTCTCGGCGGACCTGCGCTTCTACCGTAGCAATCCAGGCCCATGTCCCCGGCCCCACCAACCCCCAGCTCATCTCCAATTTTTGATTGTAGAACCCGTTGATCAGCCCGCCCAAAAACGCTGTTTGCGCACGAAATCTGAATGGGTCGAACTCTGCTGTGACCTCCACCGTGTGCAGCAGTCCCACGGGGTCTTGGACGACCAGCTCGTCTTTGAACGAGATCGCTTCCCATTGCACAAAGAAGCTCAACCGCTTGGCGGGGAACTGGAAGAGCCCGTTGGGGTCAATAAATTCGATCTCAAACAATCCGTCTCCTAGTTGCACCGTCCAGCCGAAGCTCACAAACGACGGCGTCGCTAAATCGTTCAGAACGATCTTCTGCTGGAGCACAGCACCCATGATGGAGACGCGCAGCGAGAGAATAATCTGTGACAGCGAAATCGTCGTGAAATCGAACGCGAGCTCCGCGCCGAGCGTCACCCCGGCGAGCGTTAAGTTTCTAATAATAAGCTTCTCTTCTTCAAACTGGAAGCCGGGTACGACGCGGCCTTCAAAGTACCGTTCGAGGGCCTTGCACTCGCCGAAGCACTCCCAGCCCTGCCGCGCACCGATGTACGTCTGGGAGATGACCTCAGCACCCCCAAGGGTGACGCCGCCAGCCTCGAAGATCAGCCCGCTCTGCACATCCGGCTGATTCACAGCACCAAGGTTCGCGATCAGCATAGTGATCGAGAACTTCACGCCGTAGACGTTCATTCCCATCTGGGAGATGAGCTTTCTAAACTGCAGAGGGTCGTCTACGGTGGGCGCGAGCAGTTTGGCTAAATCTAACGGCGAGGCCAGCTCGTCTATGAACATTCGGAGGGGAACGCCGACCAGCCCCGGATCGGGCTGGGCAAACTGGATCGTCCAGAAGGGGTCGTCGTCGACCTCGAGAATATTTGGGGCGAAGATCACGACGTTTCTGAACGAGATGGCCATGCCCGCGTGCATCTCAAACGCTTGGAATTCCGCGCCCTTGAAGCTGAAGACGCTCGTGCTACTGAGGGCGACCCCGCTGATGAACAGCCCCAATTGCAGGGTCGTCTCAGCGTCCACGTTGATCTGGTCTATCTTGGTCTGGCCGGGGTTGAGCGGCTCGAAGAAGATCGCGACCCCGATCTCCCCGGAGACCGGCGCGGCTACCGCAGCTCCAAGTGGGAGGAGAGCACCCATAGCAAAAAGCAATAACCAGGAGCTTGGAACTTTCTTCATGGCGCGATGATCACCACCTGGCCGGGTTGCGGAGGCCCCATCGGGATCGGCTGCCCCACTCTGTCCGTGAAGAGATCTACGGCCGTGATCGTGAGGGCTGTCTGAGCCCCAACAGCCCCGACGGCTTGCACGGCCATCTCGATGATGGGAATTTCAAGCACTCCCAGCCCCGACATGATGATGGGCCGGATGCTCCCCCCAGGAAAGCTCGCCGTGAACTGCACCCAGCCCATCGTGTTATTGATCGTGCTCCCAAAGACAGTGAACCCGTTCACGCCCGTCAGGCCCGTGACTTGGATGACCGAGGGATCGAACGTGAGCAGGCCGGTGGGGCCGACTTGGATGGCCTTGGCATCTGGAGGATTTAAGATGCTGATCCGGACGACGCCCGTCCCACCGGCGGGCAGGCTCAGCGTGCCCACGATCACCCGCGTCCGATACGACCCTTCGCAGCCTGTTAAAGCTGCGAGCGCGACGAGGAGAGCTGGTAGTAATCTGAAAAACTTCATCGGAGGATCACCAGCTTGTGGATACGGCTGCGCACAAGCGAGCCGTCGGCCCCTCGAACGTTTAGCACATAGAGATAGACCCCGTTGGCGAGGGGGCGTCCCTCTGCAGAGAGGGCGAGCCAGTGCAGCTCTGTGCCCTTCTGCCACTCGCTTACAAAGACGGCTTTCCCAGCGAGATTGAAGACTTGGACGCTCATTTCGGCGATGCCCACCCCCTGGGCACGGAAGCGAATCGCTCGCCCCTGAGCTTGATGCCACACGCGTTCGAGAGTTACAGAAGCGCGAGATTGCAAGATAGTGACTGCGGGATTGCGCGCGTCCAGCGGCGGACAATAAGCGCGGTAGCCGCGCGCGATCTCGCTGATCAGTGTGACATCGCGCGCATCGAGCACACCAAACGGCGGCGCAACGTCGGCAGCAAGGCGCTGCGATTCGGTGAGTCGAACAGCTCCTAAGATCGCGCGGGCGACCACCTGGGCGTCGGCCTCTTCGACCAAGCCGTTGCTGTCCACATCGCCACACAATAAGAACGAGCTTCCTAAAGCTACGACCGTTGCGTCGTTGGGCGTTGGGGTTCTGGGATCGTCGCTGTATTGGGCAGCGATATTCGCACCCGAGATCTGGGCTTGGTTGGAGATCGTGAGCGCATCGGGTGGCAAGGGATTATTGATGTACACGCGGAAACTCGTGCGCTTCTGTCCCCCGAACGCCCCAATGATCCCGAGATTGCCGGTGAGGGCGGAGCTCGTTGATCCCCCGACCACGCGCGTGTTGGGATCAGGCGTGTCGGAGAAGAGAATATCTGTGGCATCTCTGGTCCCAGCGTTGATGAGCGTCAGGGCATATTCGATGATATCGCCGGGGCTGATGGTGCCGCTGTGATCGGTGTCGTAGACGAGAAAGACGTCTTTGGTGAAGTGCATGAGCGGCGCCGCGGCAATGGCTGTCTTTGTCGCATCTGCGAGGGCGGGGGTGTCGGGGTCGTCACTCGCTGTGCTTCCGACACCGGGAACGTTGACTAGGGCTTGGTTGGCGAGACTGACGACGCTCGACGGCAGAGAGTCTTTCACTGTGACATCGAACGAGACAGAAGCGATCCCGCCCGCCCGTGGGATTCTGTCTATCAAAACCCCGACAGAGCTATCGCCGACGGTGTTGCCCGTCTGCACTGTCCCTACAGAAGTTCGCACGCTGCCCACGATCAGTGCAGAGTTGAGATCTGGTGTGTCGCTGAGAAAGACGTTGGTCGCGTCGGCGTTGCCAATATTGATAAGCGTGATGTGGTAGCTGAGGGTATCACCGGGGCTGGGCAGGCCGTCCCCGTCAGCGTCGAGTTTGAGAAAATCCCGCATGGAGACGAGAACGTAAGGCTGCTCGGTGACGACGGTGAATGTCGGGTCATCAACGGCAGGGGTGGTGGGATCATCGCTGGGGAAGCTGGGCACGTTTTCACTGCTCACCAGGGCGTGGTTAGAGACAGTCGTGACGCCACCGGGCAGCGACGTGTTCACCCCGACGCGGAACGTGATCGTGACGCTCTCGCTGTTCCCCGCCAGCGTCCCGAGATTGACTTGGACGAATCTATCGTTCTCAGCGTTGCCAAAGAGCACCGCTCCCTGGGTCGTCGTGACGCTCCCAATGACGAGCGTAACGTTGGGGTCAAGCCCATCGGAGAGCACGACAGATCCAGCGTTCTCGCGCCCCACGTTCGTCACCGTGATCGTATATTTGAGAATATCGCCGGGGCTGGGGAGACCGTTCCCATCGAGATCATTGAAGATCGCATATCTCTTCTGTACTCTCAGCAGCGGTGTTGTGCTGACGAAGGTCTCTGTGGGATCGAAGGGGGTAGGAGTTGTCGGGTCATCGGTCGGCTCATCGGGGCGCTCGTTGCTGGAGACAAGCCCTTGGGCACGGATGCTCACTGTCCCGTAGGGCAGCGGGCTTTTGATGCGCACCCGAACCTGAACAGTTGCAGACGCACCGGGGGCGAGCGTTGCAAGATCAACGCGAACTTGGGAATCCCCAGGGGCATTGCCTGAGGCTATTGTGCCGGTAGTGGCAACGACGCTGTTTTCAACAAGATCAGTATGAGGGTCTTGGGTGAAGCGGAAGACGACACCCGTAGCCGGAGATGGGCCGGCGTTGGTGATCGTCGCGGAGTATTCTAGAGTATCGCCTGGGCTGGCCCCAAGCGGCGGCGCGTCTTCGACGAGAGTAGCTGTAAGAATCGCTTGCAGTTGCGGGCTGTGGGTGGCTGTGCCTACGGTTGTCGTCAAGGACGCTGAATTATTCGCGGTGTTTGTCTCAGAGGAGTCCGTCGTCGCTTGGGCAATAGTTGTCAGCGTCGTGCCTGTGGGGACGGAGCTGAGCACCGCGACTTGGACGCTCACGGATCCGCCCTGCCCCGGCGCAAGCGAGCCGATCAAGAAAGTCACTAACTGCCCAGAAGTGCTCGTGGGCGCTGAGCTGGCGCTCACGAACTGAGTCCCGTCGGGGAGCGTGAGCGCGATTTGAACGTCCTCGGCGACCGACGGCCCAGCATTGTGATAACTGATAATAAGATTCAGTGAGGCGCCGGGCAGGACGGTCGTGGGGCCGGAGAGAGCAAGCTCGATATCTGTCGCGCTGTTGGCGCACGCCGTATCTGAAGCGACGACCGACGCTGAGCCGAATGCGCCTTGAGCCGTAGTGCACACGGTATCGGCTGAAGTCGCCGTTGCTTGGAAGCCCACCGTGCCTGCGGGGTTCTGCCCAGCGGGGACGGGCTCGAGGATGACCCACTGCAGCGCGGTGACGCTCGCTGCGGGAGAAGGCTCCGTCGTGACGAACGTCGCGCCGCCGTCGGTAGACCAGAGCTTCAGACACGATGCGCTGCACGTCGAGCTTCCCGCAACGTAGGTGATCTCCGATGGGAGGATATTTGTGATCACGAGGCTGCTGCCCGAGGCGGGATCGCCCGCGGGAGCGCCGCCGGTGTTGCCGTAGGCAATAGAGTACGTGAGCGTCGTGCCCGGAGTTGCGGCCGTCGGCGTGACGGACGTATCAAGCGAGAGCCTCCCTAACGTATCACGAACGTGAATATTGAGAGTGATCGCGCCGATGTCGGTGTTAAATTTGTGTCCGCTGCCGGAGGCAGCTTGTTGATAGGGTTGGAGCGTCGTCGAACAGTTTCTCAGCCCGATGAACGTGTACTTGACATAATCTGAAGGGTTGCGCGCGTAGTTGGGCGGCGGGTTATGCGAGCCAATGCCCGTAAAATAAATCTGATCGCTATAGGGTGTTGCTCGAATGCTGTTGAGTGCGGCTTCGGTGCGGACTAAACGCAGACACGAGGGATCGAAGCTGGGGTTGCTGACGGGCTGGAGCCAGACGTCCTCGACGGCTTCGGGGCCTGCTCCTACAGCCCCAAGATCGAATCCCGTGATCGTGACCGTGACGAGCTGCCCGACGCCGATCTGGCCAGAGCTTGGCTCGAGGGTCACTGAGCCGTCGGTGGGTAAGATCTTGCTGGAGCTTAACGCTGAAGCGCTCCTGGTCTGCAGGGTCGCGCTCTGCGCTGCTGAGCAGCTACTCTCTGAGGTCGCCCACACCGTGTACGGGTACGAGATATCGGTTGTGCTGGGGTAGACGACGTGCCAGTAGAGCGTGCGTGTAGCTCCGGCAGAGAGATTCCCCAAGAAGCGAGTTGCTTCGCTTGATGAGCCGAGCATCTGTAAGCCTTGCCCGCCGGCGTCGTCGAACACGCCGGGGGTCGTGCCGTTGCCGAGGAAGACCGTGACGTTCTTAAGAGCCGTCGAGCCAGAGTTCTGCACTTTCGCAGAGAGCGTGGCAACACGTGGCCCATCGGAAGAGACGAGCGCGAACGGGCTGGAGGTGATCGTGATCACCACTGGGCAGTCCGCGTAGACAGAATGCTCTGAGATCGCGCTGGACAAGGAGATAGAGAGTACAAGAGCGAGCAAGCAGATCTGTCGGCGCATAGCACCTCACTTTGCAGTGTTACAGTTCGCTTGTGCTGCAGTGCTGCCGTGAACCGCAGCACTTCTGCACAGCAGCACCTATACACTGATTGTACGATGCAGCAGGCTGGGCAACGGTGTCTGAGGTCTAGGCGGGGGCGCGACTTCTTCCGCCAGATGATGGACGCCTGGGGCAGTGTGAGACAGACACGAGTCTCTCACTAGCTGGCCGTGGCTTGAGGGCAAAAGTTAGACTCTCCAGCTCTTATATGTTAGAATAGAGTAAACTCGAACTGAGGAGCGAACGCACTATGGGTGAAGTAATCTTTGCGATCATTATGCTAGTGAGTGGGGTGATCGGGTTTATTGGGCTGGGGTACATGGTTTTTTCGCCGCCCACAGCCCCGAAGGTCTTTCTCATCGCGGGGATTATTGGGATGATCGGGTTTTTGGGGTATGCGATCTCGCGCGTGCGGTCAGAAAGACAAGCGCAGAGCCCCAGCAACCCCGGGGAGCGAAAGAGCTGAGAATTAAGGCAGCCGCTTTCGGGACTTTTTGATCTCTGTGACAATCTCCTTAACAGTCAGCTTGTCAAGCCATTGGGCACGCTCTTTGGTGTAGTCTCCAGTGCCACTCTCAAACTGCTGGAGAAAGCGCACCATGCCCACAGGCCCCAACGCTTTTGCTAATGCCTCGAGACCACGGTTCCTAATTTGTGTTGGGCTGGCCAGCTTCATCTTGTGTCACCTCGTTGTTGACTGCACTCAAAACATAGGTGCCTGCTACTAGCTCGATTGTATCTGGGCTGGGATAAAGTGTCTCATTGTTCGCTTTATTGATCGCATCAATGAGTGCATTTGAGTGCTCACAACCAGGCCATGAGCACGCTATAGCATAACGATAGGCCGCTTGTCAAGAGGGTTTTTCGTGATTTATAGCAGAAATTGGGATGATCTTCGTCAGAGCAAGAAGCTGGGATGGCCTTAAGTGAGAGATATAGCTTGCATAAAACTCTGGAATCTTTAGAATAAATGTAATTAAGGGGAGGGAGAGACTTATGGAACAAACAATTAAAGCTGTCTATAAACAGGGGCACTTTGTGCCTCAGGAGCCTTGCGATGTACCTGAAGGCGCTGAGATAGAGCTGATCCTCCAAGGACCTGCACGTCTGTCTCCCACTGTCGCAAACGCACAAGAACGCACTCGTATCTTGCAAGAAGTTCTGGAGCATATGGTAAAAAACCCCTTGCCCGTGAGTACAAAGCAGCTCACTCGTGAGGTTTTGCATGGACGCCATTGACACGAATGTTCTTTTATTCACGATCCGCGCGAGCCAACTAAGCAGCAACAAGCGATCTCACTTGTTCTGTCTTTGACTGATGGCGCACTGTTGTGGCAGGCCGCCTGCGAGTATCTTGCAGCAAGCCGCAAGCTGGAGCCTCTCGGGTTTAATCGCTCTCAGGCCTGGCAAGACATCCAAAGACTGCATCAGGTTTGGATAACCATTCTACCTACGTGGAGCACTCTGAAACTCGCTGACCAGCTCCTACAGCAGTACAGCCTCTCATTCTGGGATGCTCTCATTGTTGCGGCCTGCCTTGAGGGCGGCGTGAAGCGGCTCTATTCCGAAAACTTCGGCGCATATCCTCAGATTGATAGCTTGGAGATCGTTAACCCGTTCAAGACAGTTGTTTAAGCTTGCCCCCGCAGCACGTACTTCTGAATCTTCCCCGATGCGGTCTTGGGCAGCTCTTTCACAAACTCGATCTCCCGCGGGTGCTTGTACGCTGCTAACTCTCTGAGACAGTGCTGGCGAATCTCTTCAGCAAGAGTTTCTGAAGGTGCGTAGCCGGACTTGAGCACAATATAGGCTTTGACCGTCTCACCCTTGCGCTCATCGGGAATCCCCACGACAGCACACTCGGCAACAGCAGGATGCTCATATAAGACGTGCTCGACTTCCTTAGGGAAGACCTTTACGCCGCCAACGTTGATCATGTCTTTGACGCGATCTACTATGTAATAGTAGCCCTCTTCGTCAACGTAGGCTAAGTCTCCCGTGTGGAAGAAGCCCTCAGAGTCAATAGCTTGCCGAGTCGCTTCGGGGTTGTTGTGATAACCCTTCATCACCATGGGGCCGCGCACGCACAGCTCCCCCACTTGCCCTACGGGAAGGCGTCTGTTGTTTTCGTCAACGATCTTGCACTCCGCTCCTTCGATGGGCCAGCCGATCGAGCCGATCTTGGGCTTGGGTGCAGCGAGATTCGTATGCGTCACCGGTGACGTTTCAGTCAAGCCGTACCCTTCGTAGACGGTCACGCCGAGCTTCTTGCGCATCGCTTCGATGACGGGGACGGGCATCTTCGCGCCGCCCGAACTACAAAGCTTCAGCGAACTGAGATCGTACTGCGTGACTTTCGGGTGATTGAGCAGATCAATATAGAGCGTGGGAACGCAGACCATGCTTGTTATTTTATGCTCTTGGATGAGTTGCATGGCGTGCTCGGCGTCCCAGCGGAGCATCGGGTAGATAGTCACGCCCATGGAGAGCGGGCTGAGCATTAAGACAGTCATCCCCGTAATGTGAAACATGGGGATGGGCACGAGCAGGCGCTCCCCTGCGCCCTTGGCTTGCATCAGTTTCATCACGGCTTGAACGTTGCTGCTCAAATTTTTATGGGTGAGCAGGACGCCCTTGGGTTTTCCGGTTGTCCCGGACGTATAGGGCATGAGGGCGAGATCGTCGTCATCGCGCTCGACGAAAGTCAGGGGGTGCTGAAGAAGCTCGTCAAAATTGGGGTACGCCGAGCCCGGGCCGACGACGAAGACTTTTAAGTTGGGCAATTCTTCGGCAGCTTTGGCGACTTCTTCGAGCATGAAGACCGGCGCGATGATGAGCTTGGCCCCAGAATCTGTGATCTGATGAATGATCTCGCGCTTTTTGAGCGTAGGGTTCATAGGAGTTGGGACGCACCCGGCTTTGAACCCGCCCCAGATAGAAATAACAAATTGGGGCAGGTTGGGCAGATAGACAGCAAAACGATCTCCTGGTGCCAGCCCTAAGGCTTTCAGTCCCCCGGCGAATCGGCTTGTCCATTCAGAAAGCTCTCGGTACGAGATCGCCCGTGGGGGCACGGTGTTGGGGATGCCGGGGAAATACACAGCTGTTCTCTCTGGGGATTGTTGAGCAGCGCGGTCGAGCAGATGCGCGACGTTCATAATCAGAACCTCCTCACGCTTTGTGCTGGGAGTATCATACAATGAAAGTGTCGGTGTCGGCAAAATTTAGGGTTTTCCCTTAAGGAGCTCTTCAATACGGCGCGCGCGGCGCTCGGCTTGATCGAGCTCAAAGTGCAACTCTGGAGTATGCCGTATCTGTAAGTGCTTGGCCAGCGCTGTGCGCAGGAACCCGCGATGCTCTCTCAACGTCTCAAGAGCTTCTGTCTCCTCGCTAGGTGAATCACTGAGTACGCTCACATAGACCCACGCATGACGAACATCTTTTGAGAGTTTGACCGAAAAGACCGTCACGCGCTCCAGGCGCGGGTCCCGCGCCTCAAACTGTAAGATCTCGCTGAGACGACGGTGGATCTCTTCTTGTAATCGCGCGAGGCCCCATCGGCTCATAAGATCTCGATCTCGTAGTCTTCAATAGTAACTTCTGTGCAGTGCCCGATGGCTTCAACGAGCTTCGCCAAGAGCGCGTTGTTGACCCGCCCGTCGTTGCAGACGATCGCCGCTCCGAGCACAGCGGACTTCCAGTCGTCCAAACGGTCGATCTCTGCGATAGAGACGTTAAATCTGCGGCGCATCTGGGCGATGAGGCTCTGGAGGATGTGGCGCTTCTCTTTGAGGGAGGACGGCTCATGGAGGCGCAGCGTCACGCGCACGACCCCGATCTTCATACGACCACCCCAAGACAGTTCTGAGTGCACCTGAGAACTGCCACCTGGTGAACTCAAGCTCTCTTTATATGCGCGGTACGACCTCGCGCGTGTAGAACTCTAAGATATCCCCAACCTGCACTTTATCAAACCCCGCGATGCGAATGCCGCACTCCTTGTCCTTCTCGACTTTCTTGACGTCCTCGGTAAAGTGCTTGAGGCTGGCCAGCGTGCCATCAAAGATCACCGTGTTATTGCGCTTGACGCGCACGCGCGCCTCCCGCAACACCTGGCCATCGCGCACGTAACAGCCGGCCACAGGGCCGACGTTGGGGATCTTAAAGATATGACGCACTTCGGCTTCGCCGACCTTCGTCTCGCGGACCTGCGGAGCGACGAGCCCCTGTAACGCCCGCTTCACGTCGTCGGTCAGTTGATAGATGACGTCATAAACGCGGATGGGCACGCCCTCTTGATCGGCCATCTGCGCTGCCTTGTCGTCCACGGACGTGCGAAATCCAATGATCACCGCGTCTTTAGCCGTCGAGGCGAGCAGCACATCGCTCTCATTGATGTTCCCAATGCCGTCGTGCAAGAACTCCAGCTGCACCGGCTCGACTTTGATGTTTTTGAGTTCATTGCGCACGGCTTCAAGGCAGCCGACGCTGTCAGCCTTGAGGATGATTTGCAACACGCGCCGTTTCGCGTGCTCTTGTTGCTTCAAAATATCTTCGATAGAACGACGTGATCTTTCTAAACGTTTGCGGCGCAGCTCTTCAAGGCGAGCTTCGGCGATGCGCTTGGCCTCCATTAAATCAGATAGAACCTCGAAGTGTTCTCCAGCTCCGGGGACGTCCGAAAGCCCCAAGATTTGGACAGCTGAGCCAGGACCGGCCTCGCTCACGCGGCGGCCACGGTCGTCTAAGAGCGCGCGGATGCGCCCATAGGCCGTATGACACAGCACGATGTCGCGTTCGCGCAGCGTGCCGTCTTGGACGATCACGGTAGCCAAGGGGCCGCGCGTGGCATCGAGGGAGCTTTCGATCACGACCCCCTTGGGCATGGCTTGGGGATCAGCCTTCAGTTCTTGCAGCTCCGCGACTAGTAGGATCATTTCTAAGAGATCATCCACCCCCTGGCCGGTGATCGCTGAGATGGGCACAGTGATGGTATCGCCGCCCCAGTCTTCGGGGGTGAGCCCTTCGCGCGCTAATTGTTCTTTCACGCGCTGCACGCTCGCTGTGGGCTTATCTATCTTATTGATAGCAACGATAATGGGGACCTTCGCGGCGCGGGCATGGCTGATCGCTTCTCGTGTCTGCTCCATGATGCCGTCATCGGCAGCGATGACTAACACAACGATATCAGTCACTTGGGCGCCGCGGGCGCGCATGTTGGCGAACGCCCGATGCCCCGGCGTGTCAATGAACGTGATCTTCTTGTTCTTATACTCGGCTTGATACGCCCCGATGGACTGGGTGATCCCTCCGGCTTCGCTGGCGGCCACGCGCGTCTTGCGAATATAGTCTAACAGCGTGGTCTTGCCGTGGTCGACGTGCCCTAAGATCGTGACCACCGGCGGGCGTGGGACCTTCGGTCTTGCAGGATGGGCAGGCTTTTCGAGCACTTGTTGGGCGACTTTCGGCTCTGCTGTGGGAGTCGGAGCGACTGCCGTCGGTGCGGGCGCAGGAGCGGGCTGCGGCGTTTGGGCCGGGCGTGGGGGTTCGAGCTTTGGCTCAGGAGCTTTGGGAGGTGTCGGTGACGGCGCTGGGCGCTGGGCAGGCGCCTTCTCCGCTACGGGCTTCGGCTGCGGAGCGGCGAAAAGCTCCCGTGCGATTTTATACTCCTCTTCAGTGAGGCTCTCGAAGCTGTGCTTACGCTTCTTGATGCCACGGCTCTCCAGCCGTGTGACCAGCTCGCTGATAGTTGTGTTGAGTTCTTTGGCGACTTTGTACAGCTGCATGCTCGAAAAGCTCCTCTGGTTCGTGTGTTCAACACTATCTAAAAGTGCTATTGGAATCGGACAAATCTACACTATACCGTGTATCAGGAGATTTGTCAACCTGAGCGAGGGGCGGTGCCTTGCATCTTCGGGCTTTGTCGCTTAAAGTAAAAGGGCTATGGAAAGTCTTTTAGACCGTTTAGCTGAGTTGCGCAAGAGATATTATGAGCTGGAGCATCAGCTCAGCCAACCAGAGATCATCAATAGTTCTCAATACATACAGCTCTCGCAGGAGTACGCGCGGCTCAGGCGCCCTGTGGAGTTATATGAGCGTTTGCAGGGCTTAGAAAAGTCTATAGCCGAAGCGCGCGAGCTGCTCGATGGCGACGGCGAGTTGCGCGCCCTCGCGCAAGAAGAACTTGAACGTGCCGAAGCTGAGCGTGCTCGGCTCTTAGACGAGGCGCGGCTCTTGCTTGTGCCCGAGGACCCGCGCGATGCGGGCAATGCGATTGTAGAGATTCGCGCTGGAGCTGGAGGAGAAGAATCAGCGCTCTTCGCTGCCGATCTTTTCAGAATGTACAAAAAGTACGCGGACGCCCATAACTTTCGTATAGAGATTCTCGACGCGCATCCTACAGATTTAGGGGGTTTTAAGCAGATCGTCTTTGAAGTCAGCGGGCCGGGGGCGTTTGGGAAGTTTAAGTTCGAGAGCGGGGTCCATCGCGTCCAGCGCGTCCCCGAGACCGAAGCAGCAGGACGTATTCACACGAGCACGGCGACGGTCGCGGTGCTGCCTGAAATCGAAGACGTACAGATTCAGATTCGCGACGAAGATATTGAATTTGAGGCGTTCCGCGCGGGTGGCCCTGGCGGGCAGAACGTCAACAAAGTTGCAACGGCCGTCCGTTTGATTCATAAGCCCACGGGGATCGTCGTGACCTGCCAAGAGGAGCGTAGCCAACATAAGAACAAAGAGAAAGCGCTGAAGCTCCTGCGTGCCCGGCTCCAAGAGAAATACGAATCGGAGCAGAAGCAGGAGATCACCCAGCAAAGACGCATCCAAGTTGGGACGGCCGCGCGCAGCGAGAAGATCCGCACCTATAACTTCCCGCAAAACCGCGTGACGGATCATCGTATTGATTTAACACTGCATCAATTAGATCGCATTCTCGAGGGAGAGCTGGACGAGTTGTTCACGGCACTTGACAAAGCGTACCGTGAGCAGCAGTTAGCAGAGTTGGAGAAGTAGGCCCTCACCCCTGACCCCTCTCCCGTGGGTGAGCCACAGGAGAGGGGTGCCCATAGGGCAGGGTGAGGGCCAGAATATCTCAGCATCCGGTGCGCTTGGCGAGCATAATCTGCGATTGCCCCAAATCGCGGCCTCCGCGCGCCCACGCAACGTAGACGTTCCCTTGAGCATCGACAGCGATAGCCGTCTCAGAAGCGTCAATCCCAGGACCGCGTAAGCCCAAGAAGACAAAATTCGGTCCGGAATCGGGGATATCGTCGCGCGTCCACGTCTGCCCGCCATCTGTGGAGCAGACAAAGCCCGTCAGCTCTTCTTCAACAATGCTGGAGAAGCTCACGTAGAGATTCTTCCCATCCGTAGCGATAGACGGGAACGCCCCATCCTTGGCGATGACAACAGTGGGGTTCCAGGTCTGGCCGCCGTCGGGCGACACTGTCAGCATAATATCGGCGCTATCGGGGGCTTGCTCGGTGTCGTCGTTGACGTTATAGATCGTGTTATTAATAAGAGCCCATTCGGGCGCGTCGGAGAATCCGGGGTTTGTAGTGACTTGAGTTGGCCCCTCCCATGTCGTGCCGCTGTCGGCGCTCTTGAAGAAATAGACATCGGCTTCGTCGGAGCTCAGAGCGAGCGTATACGCGAGATAGAGCGTGCCATCAGGCCCTTGAGCCCAATAGGGCCAACGCAAATAATCGAACGTCTCCAGCAAGACTTGGAATTCTGAGAACGTCTGGCCGTCAGACGATTTGCTCCAGACGAGCTTGGAGAAATCTTCAAACCATGCGACGTAGACGGTCTTTTGCGTATCCACGAAGACGTCCACGTTGCCGTCCCATTCGCCTTGGAGCTCGTGCTGACCCGAAGCTCCATCAGTCTGAGCAACTCTCACTGGGGCGCTGAGCCATGTCTGGGCACCGTCATCAGAGCAGCGCATGAAGATATCACCGCCGAGATCGTCCCAGCCCTCCCAGACGATGCAGAGCCGTCCGCCGCCGAGCGAGATTGCCGGAGCAACTGGCCAATCTCCTCCTGCGCCCTCAGAGACATTGATGGGGTCTCCCGGCTGCAGAGTCTCCCCAGGAGGTACGACACTGAGGTAGATATCTCCGCCAAGATCGGCCCAGACGACGTAGGCCGTCCCATCGGGCGCGACAGCCAAGTCTGAGTTATAGACAAGATCGCCGCTGGCAAAGCCTGCCTCGGCGATCACGACCGATTGCCACGCTGCCTGCTGGGCCTGGCTGCCCCAGCCCACGCACAGAAGCACTGCCCCAAGCACCAACCACTTCCACAGAGTTCGAGCCCTCATATTTTCACCTCGCAGAGAAAAGTACAGTAATTATACAAATCTTGACGATGGAGGCAAGCTTGACAGCCGAGGCCGATGGTGTTAATATAAATCGAGCTTTTGGGTCTATAGCTCAGTGGTAGAGCGCGCGCCTGATAAGCGCGAGGTCGGAAGTTCGATTCTTCCTAGACCCACACGGAACAGTTCTGAGTTTCCAGTTAAACAGTTTAGAGTTTTTTGTGGCAAAGATCGAGAGATTTGAAGAGATTAAAGCTTGGCAACTCGCAAGGGATCTTGTCAAGATGGTTTACAGTTTCACAGACAAAACCCCTTTCCATAAAGACTCAAGCTTGAGCAACCAGATTCAACGAGCTGCTGTTTCTATAATGTCCAACATTGCTGAAGGCTTTGGGCGTGGCTCCACCAGAGAATTCATGAACTTTCTCCATATTGCACGTGGTTCTTGTGCAGAAGTGCGAAGCTTGCTCTACATTGCTCTCGATTTAGGATACCTTGATAAGGAAGAATTCACTCGGGCTTCTCAGCAAGCTGAAGAGACCTCTAAAGCAATCTCGGGCTTCGTTAGGTATCTGAAGTCTGTGCAGTAGGTCTCCTCGCCTTGAACTTTGAACTGGAAACTGGTAACTTAGAACTGTCAAACTGTCTTTTGGGGCCGTAGCTCAGCTGGGAGAGCGCCCGCTTTGCAAGCGGGAGGTCGGCGGTTCGACTCCGCTCGGCTCCACCAGCCCACCGATCTTGTCTTATGCGGTGGCTTCTAGTTTGCACAGGAGGCAGCAGGAGGAGCCTATGCAGCGTTACGGCTTGTACATCGGAGGCCACTGGCACGAGGCCACCCATCGCTATGAAGTCCGCAACCCCGCCACCCAAGAGCCCATCGCCGACTGCGCCATCGCCGCCGAAGCCGACGTGGATCGCGCTGTGCGCGCTGCAGCAGAAGCTTTTCCAGATTGGGCCGCGCGCTCCTATGAAGAGCGCGGCGAGTTTTTAAGAGCTATTGCGAATACGCTCAAAGAGCGCTTCGACGCGCTGGCGCTCCTAGAGTGCCAACAGACCGGGCGCCCCATCAAAGAGATCCAAGCCCACGACATCCCCGCAACGATCAGTCTGTTTGAGTACTTCGCTGGAATCGGCCCGGCGACTATGGGCGAGACCATCCCCGTCCCCGGAGAGTATTTAACATATACGCGGCGCGAACCCTTAGGCGTCGTCGCGGCGATCACGCCCTGGAATTTCCCGCTGTGGCTGGCAGCTTTAAAGATCGCTCCAGCGCTCGCTGCTGGAAACACTGTCGTCATTAAACCTGCACCGACAACACCTCTGACGACTCTTGAGCTTGCTAAGATTACTGAGAGCATCGGGCTGCCGTCGGGAGTCTACAACGTGCTCACTGACCCAACTCCAGCAACAGCGGGCAGCGCCCTGTGCGCGCACCCATTCGTGAATAAGATCGCATTTACGGGCTCAACAGCGACGGGGACAAAAATTATGCAGCTCGCTGCCCAAAACATCACGCGCGTCTCGCTCGAGCTTGGCGGCAAGGCGCCGTTTATCGTCTTCGCTGATTGCGATTTCGAGAGAACTCTCGCGCAGGCGCTCCTGGCGAACTTCTTCGCCCAGGGGCAGATGTGCACCGCTGGGGCAAGACTGCTCATCGAGCGCCCGATCTATCAGAGATTTTTAGACGCGTTCGTCGAGCGCGCTTCTAAACTGAAGATCGGCGATCCTACTGATCCCATGACCGAGTTCGGCACGCTCCACTCCCAAGCCCAGCTTGAGAAAGTGAAGCACTACGTCAAGCTCGCTCACGAGCAAGGAGCACGCTTAGTCTTAGGGGGCAAGCAACCCCAAGGGGCAGAATTTGCGCGCGGCTTTTTCTTCGAGCCGACGGTCTTCACTGACGTCCAGCCGACTATGAGCATTGCGTGCGAAGAAGTGTTTGGCCCTGTCGTCGCGGTGATGGCTTTTGACGGCGAAGACGAAGCCGTGCGCATCGCGAACGCAGTAGAGTACGGCCTAGCAGCAGGGATTTTTACGCAGGACGTTGGCCGAGCTGTGCGCATGGCGCATCGGGTCAAGGCCGGCAGGATCTGGGTGAACTGTTACAACATGCATCCGGCGGGGGTGCCCTACGGAGGCTTTAAGAAGAGCGGCTTTGGGCGCGAGGCGGGGCTGCACTGCCTGCTCGATCTCTATACAGAGATCAAGAGCGTGCAGATAGATATTAGCCCGGATTTCTTCGATTGGTTTATGTAATCTAGGAGAGGCCCTCACCCCAACCCCTCTCCCGTAGGTGAGCTACGGGAGAGGGGTGCCCGCAGGGCGGGGTGAGGGCCACACAAGGAGTGCACAATGCACGAGACGTTCTTCAGCTTCGAGCTTCCTACGCGAATTCTCTTCGGCGTTGGCGCTCTGGGCAATTTGCGCTTGGAGCTGGACACCCGCGGCTGGAAGTCCGCGCTCGTCGTCACCGACAAGGGCGTGGCTCACGCGGGCCTGCTGACACGTCTAGAAGAGCAGTTAGCTGGACTGGACTACGTTGTCTATGACGGGATTCTCCCCAACCCGACAGTGCAGTGCATTGAGCATGCTCTATCTCTTGCTCAAGGGCGCGATGTGCTCATCGCTATCGGCGGCGGCAGCGTCATTGACAGCGCTAAAGCTCTCAATGCTGTCAAGACGCATGGCGGTTCAGTATTAGATTACGAGGGCAATGACGCTGTCCCCGGCCCGTGCGGCCCGCTCATCGCTATCCCAACGACTGCCGGCACCGGCAGCGAAGTCACGTTTATCGCGATGGTCACCGTGCCGGAGCGCAAGCAGAAACTTCCCTTGGTCAGTCGCTACTTGGCTCCAACGCTGGCGATCATTGACCCAGAGCTGACGAAGACACTACCCCCAAGCGTGACGGCGCACACGGGGTTGGACGCGCTCACGCACGCTATCGAGACTTTGGTCTCGATCTCGGCACAGCCCATCAGCGATCTGTTAGCTCTTCAATCGATCAAGCTGATCTCTGAAAATCTGCCCCGTGCAGTTAGGGACGGCTCGGACATGACGGCGCGGGCGAGCCTCTCGTATGCGGCGCTCATTGCGGGGGTAGCTTTTAATAACGGCTGGGTGGGGTTGGCGCACGCGATAGCGCATTCTTTGGGCGGGCTGTACGATCTGCCGCACGGCTTGTGCTGCGCGTTGGCATTGCCAGCGACGATGGAGTTCAATCTTGACGTTCAGCGAGCAAAATACGAGCAGATCGCGCAAGCGCTTGGGACTACTTCAGCCGAAGAGGGAATTGCACGTGTGCGAAGATTAATGTCTGAAGTTGGGGTGCCGTTGCGCTTGCGAGATGTCGGGGTGAAAGAGAGCGATCTTGACAGAATCACTGAGCTTGCTCTTGCGGACGGGTCGGTGCTGTTTAATCCGCGCCAGCCTAACCCTGAGGAGCTGCGTGGGCTTCTGCAGAAGATCTTCTGAGATGCGAGCTTGCCTTGAACTTTTCAAGGCCTTTGGGGTAAACTGGCGTGAAGGAGGAATCAGTAATGGCTAGCAAGCGTAAAGAGGCCCTGAAGCTTCCCGTCACCCTTGAGCTTGGCGAAGATGGCTATATCATCGCAGAGTGTCCGGCTATTCCAGGGTGCATCTCCCAAGGTCGCACCCGTGAAGAAGCCTTGGAGAACATTAAAGACGCGATCCTCGCCTGCTTGGAGGTGCGCAAACAACGAGGTATGCCGTTGACGGTCGAGACCCACGAAATCGAGGTGGCTGTGTGAGGTGCCGCGCCTTCCACGAATCAGCAGGGAAGAAGCCGTGAAAGCTTTTGTGAGAGCTGGCTGGACTCTTGACCGTTTGAGTCAGCGTAATTTTGCTCGGTCGGGAAGTCTTTACTCGCTCTCTGTACCCCATCATAAAGAACTCGATAGAGGTCTCTTGCGCAGCTTAATACGCAAAGCTGGCTTGACTGTCGAAGAGTTTGTTCAACTCTTGAAGTAGCGACGAGGAGCACAAAGGAGGGACGCGCGATGACTCTCACAGCGCAGCGTTTTGGGTCGGCGGCAGCCTTAGTGATGGTGCTAGGGCTGCTGAGCCAGGCTTCGCCTGGACCGTTTACCGTGCCGCTTAGCGGCACGATGTACAGTCCAGACGAAGTCTGGCAGCCCGACTGCACCGTGACGGTGCAACCGGGGCAGTCTATCCAGCAAGCGATTGATGCCGCCCCTGAAGGTACGGTCATCTGTCTAGCCGCGGGAGCGTGGGAAGAGGAGATTCAGATCACGAAGGGCCTGACGTTACGTGGTGCAGGCTGGGAGAAGACCAAGCTCGTGCTCAAGGGAACAAGCGTTATTATCTTCGACGTTCCTCAGAGCGCGGTGTCTCTAGAGAGGCTCACCGTCGCTGGAGGTAGCTTTACCAATATCTGGATATTTAGAGCTAAGGTAAACATCTTTGACTCGCAGATCTCAGGTAGCGATGGGGTTGGTATTTTTATCTTGGGCGCTGATGTTACCATCGTCAGCTCCCAGTTATTGGACAATAAAGGATTTAGTATCTATATGCAAGAATCGGGGC
>JBKBIX010000080.1:0-6253 GCA_046293845.1 Bipolaricaulia bacterium
GGCGGCTCTTCGGCGAGACCGACGAGCTTATCAATAAGAAGCTCAAGGCTGCGCTCGACGCTGAGATCACTCCAATTCTCTGTGTCGGGGAAACTCTAGAAGAGCGTCGCGCGGGGAAGACCCAGACTGTACTGGAGATCCAGATTCGCGGGGCACTAAATCTTCGCCCGCCAGAGGCGGGCGAAGGAGTACAGTCCAGACGAAGTCTGGTGATCGCGTATGAACCCGTGTGGGCCATCGGGACTGGGGTCAACGCTGAGCCCCAAGAAGCCGAAGCGAGCGCGCTCTTCATTCGCGAGCTTTTAGCTCAGCTCTCTCATAAAGAGATCGCGCAAAAGATTCGGATTCTCTACGGGGGGAGCGTCAAGTCTGAAAATTTTGAGGGCTTTCTGAAGCAGCCCAATATAGACGGGGCACTTGTCGGCGGCGCGTCGCTCGACCCGGAGGCGTTCGCGCAGATGGCTGAAATGGCCGAACGCCTCAGCGAGATTTCTTAATAAATACACGGCTCTCTGTGCCCTGCACAATTCGCTGAATGTTGCTGCGATGCTGCCAGACCGTCATCAGCCCCAATGCGCCAAACAGCCCCACGATCTCCCAGTTCACCGATGGCGCTTGAAAGAAAGAGAGCACGACGGGAGCTGACAGTAGCGCGATCATCGAGCCGATAGCTACATAGCGCGTGAGCAAGACCGTCGCAACCCATAGAGCTAGCGTCACCAGCAGCGTCGGCCATGAGAAGACTAACAGAAGCCCAAGCGTGGTAGCGACCCCCTTGCCCCCAGTGAATTTTAAAAACAAACTCCAGTTGTGCCCCACGACCGCCAGGCCAGAAAGCCACAGGGGAGCGTTGAGAAAACCCGTCAGCCACGCGGCAAAAACACCCTTCCCAACGTCCCCTATCAGGGCTAGCGCACCGTAGCCCGCTCCGACAACACGGGTGACATTGGTCGCGCCGACGTTGCCGCTGCCGTGCTGACGAATGTCTATGCGCTTGAGCCGAGCGACCAGATAACTGAAGGGCAGAGAGCCGACAAGATAACAGCCGACCGCTGCCCCGATGGTCTGCCAGTCCATCGAGTGACTCTAGGAACGCTCAGATTCTTTCAACAGCTCTTTGAGGCCCTTGATGCGCTCGCCCATCGTGATTGCTTCGTGCCCCGCATCTTCACTGGTGACCAAGCGCTCTTGCTTGTGCACGTTGCGCATGGAGAGCCGCACCTGGCGCTTCTCCTCGTTGATCCCGATGATGCGCGCCTTCACCGTCTGGCCCACCTGCAAGACGTCTGCTGGAGTCGAGATGCGCTCTTCAGTGATCTCAGAGACGTGAATAAGCCCTTCGACGTCTTCGGTGATCTTCATGAACGCGCCGAAGTCCTTCAGCTCTGTGATCGGGCCTTCGACTATCGAGCCCACGGAGTAGCTCTCCAAGAACTTGTGCCATGGGTCCTCTTGCAGTTCTTTCAAGCTGAGACGGATCTTGCGCTTGCTCGCGTCCGATTTTATGACTTTTGCCGTGATCTCTTGGCCTTCGTGCACGACGTCGCTGGGCTTGTTCACTTTATCCCAGCTCATCTCGGAGATGTGCAAGAGCGCTTCCACGCCGTCTTCCAAGTGCACAAACGCGCCAAAGTCGGCAAGCTTCGTCACCCGCCCGTGCACAATGCTGCCCTCAGGATACTTCTCTTCGATCTTCTCCCACGGGTCGGGTTGGACGCGCTTCATGGAGAGGCTGACGCGCCGGTCTTTTTCGTTCACATCGAGCACGACCACCTCGACTTGTTGCCCAACCTTGACGACCTCTTTGGGATGCTCCGGATACCCCCACGACAGCTCCGAGATGTGCACCAGGCCCTCGACGTCCTCTTCAATGCGCACGAACGCACCGAAGTCCGTCAGACTGACTACTGTCCCCGTGGTCTTGGTCCCCGCGGGGTACCGCTGCTTCAGGCCGATCCACGGGTCGGGGCGCAGCTGTTTAATAGACAGCGAGATGCGCTCCTTGCTGCGATCCACGCCCAAAACTTTGACCGTGATCGTATCGCCAACTTTGTAGGTGTTGGGCGGCACAATGGGGATGTCCTTCCAGCTGATCTCCGAGCGATGGACTAACCCTTCAAAGCCGCCGACGTCCACAAAGATCCCGAAGTCTACAATAGATTTGATCGTGCCCTCGATGACTTGCCCCGGTTGAAGCTTGTTGAACAGCTCTTCCTTGCGCTGGCGCTCCAGCTCTTTGAGATACTCCCGATGGGAGACGACGAGATTCCGCTCCCGACGGTCTAATTCTAAGATGATAAACGGCACTTCCTTGCCGCGCAGCTCTTCGATGCGTGGAGGGAGATCCTCGCCCAAATGCGAGCCGGGCAGAAACGCGCGAATCCCAGATTTCAGCAGATTCACGTGATAGCCCGCGTCCTTGACCTCGTCCTCGATGGTGCCCGTGATCGGGAGCCTATGGCGATAGGCGCGCTCTAACTCACTGATGCGCTTCTCGTAGAGCGCTGCTTTCTCGGAGACGTGGATCGTGCCCTCTTCTTCGTCGATGTACGTGATGAGAACTTCGATTTCGTCTCCGGGCTGGAGCGGCTCTTTATGGAACGGCGCTAGCTCTGTAGGCCGCATCAGCGCCTCTGATTTGTACCCGATGTCAACGAGAACACCCTGATCGTTCACCTGGACGACTCGCCCATGGAGAATGTCCCCGCGTGAATACGTCAGCACGTCTTGGTCACCTAACAACGCTTCCATCTGGGATGGCTCCGTTGTCTCTTTGAGTTCCTCAGACATGTTCGATCACCCGCTTGTGTGCCGAGAGAGTTTTCCAGCCGTCAGCTGTTCAATAGCTGCTTGAACAGCCTCGATAGACCGCGTGGGGGTCGAGGCCCCCGCCGAGATACCGATACGCTGCTTCCCCCGAAACCACTCTCCTTTCAGTTCGGATGCGTCCTCAATATGATAGCACGTCGTGTACTGCGATGCGATCTCTGCCAGCCGACACGTGTTGGAGCTGTTGCGCCCGCCTATCACTATAACAACATCGCACCGTTGCGCCAACTCCCGAATGGCATCTTGTCGATCAAACGTGGCCTGACAGATTGTATTATATGCCCGGACTTCTAAGCAATGCTTTAAGACTTCCCCGATCAGTTGGGCGAACTTTTCGTAGGGGTGGGTCGTCTGCGAGATCAGCCCCACGCGATCTGAAGCCTTCAGCTTCAGTTTCTCTACTTCTTCCGGGCCGGTGATCACATCTATTTGGGCGGTAAGCCCTTCGACATGGCCCAAGATTCCCTGAATCTCCGGGTGCTCGATATGCCCCATGATGACTAATCTGTAGCCGTGTTCGACGATCTCGCGCGCGAATCTTTGTGGGATCGTCACCAACGGGCACGTCCCGTCGTAGATCTCATAGCCCTTTCTCTGGAGAGCCTTCTTCACAGTGGGCGCGACGCCGTGGGCGCGAATCAAGACTTTGCGTCTTTGCCCCGGCTCCAGCGGGGGCAGCTCCTCATGAGACTGAACAAAGACCATCCCCTGAGCTCGCAGCCGTTCGACTTCTTGAGGATTGTGAATGAGCTCACCCAGACAATAGACCGGGCCGTCGGGCGTCTCACTCAATAATCTCTCGGCCATCTCGACGATGCGCTCCACGCCGAAGCACCACCCGGCGCTGCGCGCGATCTCTATCGTCGGCTGCACTTTGGTTACCATAGACTCTCCTGCAAGATCGGCCTCTGCTCTAGCCCGACTCGGTCTATGCGCTCCATGAGTAAATCTGCGAGCTTCTGATAGCGTTCGTGACGGTCTGAGACCTCTCCCAGATCAAACTCTAAATCCCTCAAGCTGAACGGCGTACTGATATATGCTGTGATTTGGGGCCACCGGAACGGATACTTTGGGGGATACGGCCCGTGCGCCTCTAAGCGCACCGCGACGAACTCGCTGCCGGTGCGCTCGGCAAAGCGAATCACCCCTGGGTGTGCCCGCTGGGGACGCTGCGTCGTCCCCTCGGGAAAGATGCCCACGATCTTCCCAGACTTGATGGCTTCTAACACTTTGCGCATATCGTCGACCTGAAAGTGCTCGCGATCTATGGTGATCGCGAAGAGCCGCACGAAGAATGCCAAGAATTTGTTCTCTTGTAGAAGCGTCTTGCGCGCTACAAAGTGAATTCGATGGCGTCCGCCCAAGGCGATGGCCACTATGGGAATATCCCAGTAGCTGCGATGGCGCGCGACCAGCAGAAACCCACCCTGGGGAATGTGCTCTCTCCCTCGCACTCGCAGGCGGAAGAGAGGGCGCACCACCAGGCTGACTAGGATCGCCAAGAAGCGATAGAACAAATCCTTCCAGGCTTCGGCCGCGTTCACTCGTTCAGTTTACCAGACGTGCTCTGTCTCTGCAACGCGGCCTCCACAACCCGCACAGCTTCAGCGATAACGTCTTGGAGCGTGCGGCCATCGGTTCGAATAACTAGAGTATCTGAGGTGATCTGCAAGCGCCCGAAGCCTGTGCTGTCACGGGCATCGCGCGCGCGCATCTGTGCCAAGACTTCTTCATATGACGCTCTATTGTGTCGCTCGTGGCAGCGTCGGCGGGCGCGCTCTTCGACAGACGCGTCCAGATAGAGTTTGACGTCGGCGTTGGGAAGCACGACCGAACCGATATCTCGCCCCTCCATGACGACATCTCTCTTTTGGGCGAGCGCCCGCTGCTGGGCAATGAGAAACTCTCGGACTTCGGGGCGGGCTGCGACTTGCGAGGCGAGTTCGTCCATCTCTGGGGTGTGGAGCTTTTCTGTGACGTCTTGGCCGTTGAGCAAGACGCGCTCGTCGGGGCGAACTTCGATATTAATATCGGAGAGCTTCAGCCCTTGCGATAATCCCAAGGCGGCGGCGCGGTACATCGCGCCGGTATTAATTAAAAGACACCCAAAGCGCTTGGCTAGCGCGCGGGCGACGCTCGTCTTTCCCGATCCAGCGGGGCCATCAATGGCGATCTGCATGGGCATGCCCTGGGCTTACAATGAGATCAGCAAAGGGCAAAGCTGTGATCTCGAGCTTGGAGAGATCTACTCGTTGGCTTGCGTCTTCAATCTCCATGCCGATCACTTGCCCTGTGGCATCAAAGTCGAGCACGATCCCCGGAGCAATCTCCTCAGACTCTACGCTAGGCACATCTTTGAGCTCAACGTAGAGCATATCGGTCTCAGCGTCGTATTTGAAGATCATAGTGAGCCCTCCTAAGGCTTAAAACCTCGGTCAAAGAAGGCGTTGTGAACAGTCTCTCCATCGGCTTCCGTTACCACTCGCAAATACTTGTTTGCTTCAACGATAAAAGCCCAATATCGTATTCGTCCGTTGGGTTGCGTCTCCTTGCGTATAGGGTGCTGCAAAACATATTCGATCCACTCCATCTTTAAATAGGGACGGCGTGCCAAGACACTTGCTCTGAAATAGCTTGTGGTCTTCATCGAGACCCTTCAATGATAACAACTTCGCCATGTTACGCAAGAATTCCTTGCACGCCCTTCCAAATCATATGGATAGCTGAGTAGAGCAGTACAACGCCAAAAAGCCTTCTCAGAAAGACTTTTGAGACTTTCGTGGTGCTCCACGCCCCAAGCTGTGCCCCAATAATAATCCCCAACGCTAGAGGGATCGCCAAATCTATATGGAGATTGCCCTGAACGAAGTGCGTGATCGCCGCGATGAGCGACGACGGCCCCATCACGAAAAGACTCGTCGCCACAGCGCTCACGATCTCTACCCCCAAGAAGATATTCATCGCTGGGACCATGACGATCCCCCCGCCGATCCCGAAGAACCCCGCAGCAACCCCAGCAACCAGACCGACGAGAGCTCCTAAGAGCGGGCTAGGGTTACCGTGGGCATCCAGTCCGCGCCGCAAGAGCAAGCCCAGCTCTTTGGGCTCTCTGCCCGCGAGCATCAGCCCGGAGACGTAAAGCAAGAGCACTCCAAACGCAATAGCTAGTGCTTCGCTCGAGATAAATTCTGTGAGAAACGCGCCGAGCCATGCGCCCACCAGCGCCATCGGCAAGAGCGCCAGCGCGAATTTATAGTCTATCTTTCTTTGTCGGGAGTACGCGATCGTACTGGAGATCGAGTTGAAGACAATCGCAGCTAAGCTTGTGCCTACAGCTTCTTGAGTGGTGCCCACAGAGCCGACAAAGACCAAGAGCGGGACCATGAAGATCCCGCCGCCAACCCCGACCATGCTCGCCACCCAC
>JBKBIX010000081.1:0-5874 GCA_046293845.1 Bipolaricaulia bacterium
GTGAGTCGAACCGGGAAAGGGATGCGCGCTATTAAAGTTGGGCTTCAGGACGATCTCTTTGCCTTGGAACGGGTTATCGATCTTGAGCAGACTGACAGCTGCCCGCACGCCATAGCGCCGATCTTGGGTCCTCACGAGCGAGACTTTGGAGATGCGCTCTTGGGCTTTAGAGGGGAACGTGCGCTTGGAGATCAGGGCCCCTACGAAGAGGCCACCGGTCAACGCTTGGAGAAACCGACGCCGAGTCACCATGAGGGCCTCCCTTCTGCTGATTATCTTAGATCATTGCCGCCTGCACAGGCAAGCTCTTGTCATAGGCCCTGATCTTGATTATCATCATTTGTGCATGTGCGAAATGTCATGGATGGGCTATATCTAAAGAGCTATCATATAAGATATGGAGATCATCGAATCTGGACAGAAGGAGCTCTTGCAACCGCCTGATGTCGAAGGGTTTCGGCGCTGGCTGAAGGAGAACAAGTCTGCGGCCCTCAAAGACAAAGTCATGGACGAGCACGAGGCCGTCAAGCGTTTTATCAGCGACGGCGACTATATTGGGGTCGAGCTCTACGGCACGGTGCGCTGCCCCATGTCCATTATTCGCGAGCTAGTCCGCCAGGGGAAGAAGCATCTTCGTCTTGCGGGCCAAGGGCTCTTGGAGATAGATTTCCTCGTGGCGGCAGGGCTCGTCGACGCCATGGATATCACGTATGTCGGGTATGAGGTGCTCGGGTTGTCGAATATTCTCCGGCGCGCCGCGGAGAGCGGAAAAATAAAATTAGTCGAGTGGAGCAACGCCGCGATGGCCTGGCGCTTCAAAGCTGCTGCTATGGGCGTGCCGTTCATCCCCGTGCGCTCGATGCTCGGCACGGATACCCTGAAATACAGCTCAGCCAAAGTCGTGCGCGACCCGTTCACGGGCATCCCTGTGACGCTCCTGCCTGCCCTGATTTTGGACGTCGGAATTATTCACGTTCATCGTGCGGACAAATACGGCAACGCCCAGATCGACGGGATTTCAGGGTTCGCGTTCGAGATGGCCCGCGCTTCTAAACGTCTGATCATCAGCACGGAAGAGCTCATCCCAACAGAGGAGATTCAGCGTTACCCAGAGCGCACGATCATCCCGTGGTTTTTAGTCGACGCTGTAGTTGTGGCGCCCTTCGGGTCGCACCCTGGCGAGATGTGCTATTGTTACGAACGCGACCAAGAGCACTTATTAGAGTTTCTCAAGGCTGCCGAGACCGAAGAGACCACTCAACAATATTTACAGAAATACGTGTATGGCCCTAAGACCCATCAAGAGTATTTAGATCTCATTGGGCGAGATCGCCTTGAGGCCCTCAAGCGCGCAAACAAAGGGCGGTGAAAATATGGGAACAGAAACCTACAGCCCCACCGAACTGATGATCTGTATCGCTGCGCGCTTAATGAAAGAAGCACGCACGGCATTTATTGGGACGGGCATCCCCATGCTCGCGGCTTCTTTGGCGAAGAAGCTCTACAACCCCGATCTCATTGCGATCTTCGAGTTTGGCGGCATCGGCGCCTCGTTAGAAGACCTGCCCCGTGCTGTGGGCGAAGCCCGCACGTTCTATCGAGCAATGGTCGCTACGGGGATCTGCGACGTGATGGAAACCGCGCAGCGTGGGCTTATTGAATACGGCTTTCTCGGCGGGGCCCAGATCGACCCTTACGGAAACTTAAATACAACCGTGATCGGCCCGCACGATAAGCCCAAAGTGCGGCTGCCTGGCAGTGGCGGGGCCAACGACGTCGGGTCGCTGTGCTGGCGCACGATCGCGATCATGAAGCACGAGAAGAAACGCTTCATCGAGAGAGTAGACTTCATCACGACGCCGGGGTATTTGAGCGGGCCGCTGTCGCGGGAGCGCGCGGGCTTGCCCGCAGGGACGGGGCCCTATCGCGTCGTCACAGATTTGGCTCTTCTGGGCTACGATGAAGAGACAAAGCGCATGATGCTTCTAGCGACCCATCCCGGTGTAACCGTCGAGAAGGTCATCGAGAACACGGGCTTTGAGCTTATTCTTCCCCAAAAAGTCATGCAGAATGAGCCGCCCTCAACAGATGAGCTAAGAGTCCTGCGCACCGAAGTCGACCCCGGGAGATTGTATATTTAATTGGTCTGAATATTTGCAAAGGGCTGACTTTTTAGATATGATCAAACCAAGGTGATTTAGGATGACTATAGCAGTGTCGGTCAAGCTTGGCAAAAAGGGTCAGATGGTTCTGCCCAAGAAGATCCGCGATGCCCTGGGGCTCAAGGAAGGCGATTCAGTGATAGTGACCTTGCACGAGAAGGGGCAGGTCGTCCTCACCCCCCCAGAGCAGTACGCCGCCCTCACCCGAGGGATGCTCAAAGGGACGTGGGGACGGAGCAAGCATGAGATCGAGCAATATCTTCAGAGAGAGAGGGAGTCGTGGGGGGGCACGAGCGCTTAGCTGCTGACCTGGCTCGCTATAAAAGAGTCGGGCTGGATAGCTCCATTCTGATCTATCATCTTGAGGATCTTGCTCCGTATGCAAAGCTCACAGAGCTCATCTTTACCCTCCTCGCGAAGGGTGAGTTCTCTGCAATACTCTCGACCACCGAAGCCTGAAGCTATAGGTAGCCAGTGGGCAGCCACGGTCGCTGGGGGGCTGGCCCATAGCCGAAAAAACTACTGTCAGAGGGGCCGGCCCTTCAGTGGGCGTAGCGATCAGATCGACGGTCACTATTGGTTGTGGCTGAGGCTGTGCGCCCGCAGCGCCAGAAAAGACAACTCCGATCGCAAGACACAGGGCTACAAGCCCCGCCATCCGAAACGCTCTGCTGGACATATCGGTCATCCCTCCTTTCATCTGAACTCCCACAGAGGGAGAACCCACTTCTCTGGAACGCTCTTGATCAACCGTTCGTCAGTCGTGATGAGCTTCGTCTTCAAGCGCTCAGCCAAAGCTATATATGTCGCATCATAGGTGCTGGGACGGTGATAGGTGAACGCCAACTCTAGGATGCGTGCTGCCAGATGGCTCGTATCTTCTCGAGCGATGCGCAGGCTCTGAAAGAGCCTCCACACCTCGAGAGCCTCTTGCGGAGTCAGTCTGGAGGTGCGCCCTCCTTTGCCTCGCACAGCCATATATAAGCCGTTGAGGATCTCATCCGCGAGCAGCACAGGCGCGCAGAGCTGCACCTGCCCCTCCTGATAGCGATCGAGCAGGGCATCGGCTTGGCCTTGATAGGGCTCCTCTGGCAGCCATGCGGCCAATACGGCACTAGCGTCGATCACGAAGGTCTTCATGGGCGCTCCTCCAACAGCTTGCGAGATTCTTCATAGATCTCTTTGGCTTTGACCCCAGCTGCCTTCCAACGCTCTCGCAGTTCACGCAGCCGCGCCACCGCCAGACGACGCTCTATCTGCTCATACTCAGCCTCTGCGATCAGTCGTGCTGCAGGGTGTCGATCCTTGGTGATAATGACTTGCTCTCCGGCTTCCACCTCACGCACAAGCTGAGTCAACTTATTCTTCGCTTCGGCTATAGAAACGACCTTTGCCATAGCTATCACCTATGGCTAATTCTATAGCTGCAAGGACCTGCTGTCAAGCTTCGGCTGAAGCAGACAGCTTCTTCACGGCAAGCAGACCTGCCTGTCGGGCACATCCGGGCTTGAGTTCAGATCTGTCGCTCCAGCTGGCTCTCTTGTGTGATGCTCACCCCCAGACGCTTCACGGCTTCGAGGAGGCTTTGGAAGCGTGGGTCGGCCTGCAAAAGTTTCCACGCTCGCTCGTCTTCGGTGTCAATGCTGCACTGCCAGATATTGGCTCGCTCCGTCCGGTAGAGAGCTAAATCATAGACCCCGTCAATCTCGAGGGCGATCTGTCGCGCCCGCTGCATCAAGGCGAAGAGACGCTCATCTGAAACAGCTTCTGGCTTGACAAGCTCGAACGTCAGGATCATCTTGTCCTCCCTCTCGCTCTCAGCTCTAGAGCAGAGGGGAAGATTGAGTCTCCCCCTCTGCTCCCCTTCCCCGCTTACTGCAACAAGGCCGCGATCAGATTGAGCAAGACCGCTTGAGCGAACTCGATCTGAAGCATTGGATCAATCATGCTTATCACGTGGGCCAGCTCCCGATGCGGCAGCCCCATGAAGGCATGGATATCTCTCTCGTCTATCTGGCCATCCCCATTCAGGTCGCCTACTAAGACCAAATGGAAGTCCCTCTCGTTCTGAGGGTCAATCTTCGCATCGATCTCGTTCTTGGGATCGTAGATTGCAGCGACATGGTAGTACCCTTGCTTCAGCGAGCCGTTGCCCAGCTTGTACTCTCGCATCAGCTCGATGGCCCCTAGGCGCGTGCCGCCCGCCTGTCGGGCAAATATGGTGCCATCATCGTAGCTCCTCCACGCTGAGAGCCGGACCCCATCACGGGAGAAAGCCAGGAGGATGTCGCCGTCGTCGAGTGATCGAGCAGCACCAATAGAGGGAATTCCGTTTCGTATGGGGCCTAGCAGCTCAGGCGGCGGTGGTACGAAAATAGCCACATGGGGGATGAGCTGATTGACCCCATCAATGATCTGCTGCGGGGTGATCTTGGGCGGTGGCTCGGGCTTAGGAGGAGGCCCTGGTGGAGGCGCAGGCGGCCCAGCCAACGTGACCGTTCCGAGTGCCAGCAGCCCTAAGGCTGCGCCGACGACCGCTACGGTGTAGACTTTGCGCATCTGCTATCCCTCCTTTTCAGGGTTGTGCGCATATCTCTGTGCGGGCGGGGGAAGGGCATCTGAACTGTGCGCTCAGATGCCCCCTCGAACCGCGCCCTTGTAGGGGCAGACCCCTGTGTCTGCCCTTGGGCGAACACGCAGGTTCGCCCCTACAGTAAGGGCAGGGCTCTCTCTCACTGGACGTAGATGCTCCTTTCGGCGATGTTGTTCGTCTCATCGCCCTCACCGTTGATCCTGTCCTCCGGGTCCACGATCACCGTCACGAGGTACAGTCCCGGTTGGGTCACCGTCTCCATAGCTGAAATCGGCTGTGACGCCCCCGCCGCCAGCCCCGCGATCTCCTCCTCGTGGATGAGCCGCCCGTTGAGCAGGACGCGCACGGTGAACGGCGCTTTCACATCTTTCTGGCCGATGTTCTTAATAGTCGCCGACGCCATGATGTCCCACCATGCCGGGCAGGGAGGGGCAGTGCACGGGGAGCTGAACTTCCGAGCGGTGACCGACAGAATCTGCACGGTCAGGTCGCAGCACCCCGGCCCAGCAGTAGTGGGAATCCCATTGAACGGCGGGATAAGGGCCAGGAGCATCTCATCGCCGTTCACCTCCTCAGCGAGAATGGGCTCACTCGGAACGAAGACCGCCACGTTCTCACCCTGGGAGTTCACCATGACCATGAACCAGCTCGTTCCGAGCTCCGGGGGAAGCGGTATACCTGGGAATCCCTCCACATGGCCGAGAAAGATATAGTAGTCCCCTTTGGGGAAGGGCCCCACGCCGCTGCTGCTGAGGAGGTTCTCCTGCACCCGGATGCCCCCAATCGCTTCAACTCCATTGGCCTTGCGGACGCAGAAGACGCCAAAGGAGATGATCTGAGCGATCGCAGTCCCGCACTCTTTGACTTCGGCGAGCAGGTAGCCATCGTCGAGAGACCTTGGCCACCCAAGCGGCCCTCCTGGAGAGGGTATGCCGTTTGGAGGGGGAAGGATTTGGAACTGTGGGAGTGGCTGTTGCGCTCCGCCCAAGGCTCCAGAAAAGGCTCCGATCACTAAACACAGGGCCACAAGCCCCGCCGTCCGATACGCTTTGCTGCTGAACATCGTTGATCCCTCCTTTATTTGGATCTAGCAGCTTCGTTCAGGGGCGTTTGAATCAC
>JBKBIX010000081.1:5884-6117 GCA_046293845.1 Bipolaricaulia bacterium
ACAGAATGAGCCACTGAAGGCACAGGAGACGACAAGGCTTGTTCCGTGTTCTCCGCGGCGTTTCTGCGTTTTCCGTTGTTCTCAGCCTCCTTTCTCCTTCGGCCCTCATGGGCCGGGATTGAGAAATTGTCATTGCTGATCTTTCGTGCTATACTCAAAACTATGGAACCAAGCTGGAAAGAATTCGCGGCCAAGCTCTCCGACCGGTTCTTGGAACTGGGCAACATCGCCGT
>JBKBIX010000082.1:0-5996 GCA_046293845.1 Bipolaricaulia bacterium
GGGCGCTGGTTCAGTCTGGGGGTTCTCAAAGTTGGCGCGGAGACGCGCGAGCGCTGGATGCAGAAAGCTACCTTGCCGGCGCCAGCTGTGTTAGGTTTTTTAGTCGGGATTTGCGAATTCCCCTGCACCGGCGGGGTCTACGTTGGGATTCTCGGGTTGCTCTCGGCGCAGACGACGTACTTTGAGGGCCTGGGGTATTTGCTCATGTATAACGTGATGTTCGTCTTGCCGTTGGTAGCGATTCTTTTGGCGCTGGGGAACCGGCGGACGCTGGGGCAAGTCAGTCGCTGGGAGGCGCAGCATAAGCAGGCGTTGAAGCTTGGTCAAGGCTTAGTGATGATCGCCCTGGGCGTCGCAATTTTGCTCTGGTTCGTGTAAAGCGAAAGGGTGATCGCCGTCATTGACAGCGGGACGTTGAGCGGGTATACTGGGCTTACCCCATCCCAGGTGGGATGGGATTTGGGGTGAGACAGAATGTCTGGGAAAACCAGAGAAGCTGTACAGGTGATCAGATCATGCGGGCGCAGTTTGAGGGGATAGTTCGGGATGTGAACAGAGATCGCGCGGTAGTGCGGCTGCTCAAAGGGCCGGAGCGCTGCACCCTTGAAGAGCTCGGTGCTGGAGGCACATGTGAAGTGGACGACCTGCGCGAGCCTTTCACGGGCACACCCAAGGTCTTCGAGATAGAAGCATATAACTCCCTCGGGGCTAGGCGTGGCCAGCGCGTCCGGCTGGAGTTTCCAGCGAGCCGCATCGTCAGGGGAAGTCTTGTGCTGTACGTGCTCCCGGCAGCGTCGTTCTTGATCGGCTTGGGAGTCGGTGGAGCACTTGGTGCGCATGGGGGAGCAACAGGAGATGCCGTCATCGGCTGGCAAGTGATGGGAGGATTTGCGCTGATGGGGCTTGCCCTTCTAGGGGTGAAGCTCTACGGGCGCTGGACAGGGAAAGCTCTGCCAATTATCGTTGAGATCGTCAGGCCCAGCCCAGAGAAGCTCGCGCGGTTCCGCGCTGAGTTGAAGCAAGCCCAGATAACCCGAGGTGAAGAACGATGGCTCAACAGATAGCCAGAGAAAAACCGACGACGCAGCACGTGACTCTCCAGATCAGCGGGATGACGTGCGCTTCGTGTGTAGCACACATCGAGCAGGCGCTCCGTGAGTTGCCGGGGGTTTCCAAAGCCATCGTCAATCTAGCGATGGGCACAGCCAAGGTCGAATACGATCCCGGCTTGGTATCGCTCGCACAGATGGCGCAAGCCGTGCGCGATATCGGCTATGAAGTGTCTGAGACAACCGACAGCGCGCACGCCATAGACCGCGAACGCGAAGCACGCCAAAGGGAGATTCGCCGCCAAGGGCTGTATCTTCTGTTTGCGGCCCCCCTGAGCGTAATTATTATGCTTGGGACGTTTCGGGATTATTGGATTCTCCCGGCGTTTGTGCCCGAATGGCTCGGCAACAAACTGCTAGTGGGATTGTTGACGACGCCCATTGTCTTTGGGCCGGGCTGGCAGTTCTTCATCAACAGTTGGCGGGGCTTGCGCGCGGGCGTGACAGATATGAATCTGCTCTACGCCACGGGTATTGGTGCCGCATATCTGATCGCTGTTATCAACACGCTCTGGCCGGACGCGGGCTTTGGCGGCCGGGGCGCGACGTTTTACGAATCCGCTGCTCTCTTGACGACTTTTATTGTGCTGGGACGCTTCTTAGAAGCGTTGACCCGCGGGCGCACCAGCGAAGCGATCAAGAAACTCCTGAGCCTGCAGCCCAAGCTCGCTCGCGTGGTGCGCGATGGGCAAGAGATAGAGATCCCAGCTGATGCAGTCGAAGTTGGCGATCTGGTGTTAGTCCGTCCCGGCGAGAGAATCCCTGTTGATGGCATCGTGCTCGAAGGCTATTCGGCAGTAGACGAATCGATGATCACCGGTGAGTCTATGCCGGTGGAGAAGAAAGTCGGCGATGAGGTCATTGGGGGTACGATGAACAAGACCGGCTCGTTCCAATTCCGGGCGACCAAGGTTGGAAAAGAGACGGCACTGGCGCAGATCATAAAACTTGTCGAAGATGCGCAGACGTCAAAAGCGCCGATTCAGAAGCTGGCCGACTGGGTCGCCGGGCACTTTATTTTAGGGGTGCACGCCTTAGCTCTCATAGTGTTTCTGTTCTGGTTCTTCGTGGGGTATCAGTATTTCTTCGATCCGAACACGGGCTTTCTGCTCTCGCCCCATAAGATCGGGGAGATCGGGGTCTTCGGGTTCTCGCTTTTGCTGTCGATTACGGTGCTGGTGATCTCGTGTCCGTGTGCTGTGGGCTTAGCCACCCCAAGCGCGATGATGGCTGGCACGGGCAAGGCGGCAGAACACGGGATTCTCTTCAAAGGAGCTGATGCTATCGAGGCCACCAGCAAGCTCACGACCATCGTCTTTGACAAGACGGGCACGCTCACCAAGGGGGAGCCTTCTGTAACAGATGTGATCGCTGTTGCGAGCCTTCCCCACGCTGAAGTGCTGCGCCTGGCGGCCATCGCCGAGAAGAACTCCGAGCACCCCCTGGGCGAGGCCATCGTGCGTGGGGCCCGCGAGCGCGCTGTGCCCATTGAGGACGCTGAGAGTTTCAACGCCATCCCCGGCCATGGCGTAGAGGCGCGCTACCAAGGGCAAGAGATTCTGCTGGGCAATCGCAAGCTGATGCGCGAGCGCGGTGTGGACATCGCGAGCTTGTTGGCGAAGGCCGAAGAGCTGGAGCGAGACGGCAAGACCGTGATGTTCGTCGCCCAAGACCGACACGCTGTGGGCATAATCGCCGTGGCTGACACGCTCAAAGATTTCTCCAGGGAGGCCGTACAGCATCTGCATCAGCTTGGGCTTGAGGTCGTGATGATTACCGGAGACAACAGGAGGACGGCTGAGGCCATTGCTCGTCAGGTGGGCATTGATCGCGTGTTGGCTGAAGTCTTGCCCCAAGATAAGGCCGAAGAAGTGAGAAAACTACAAGCGCAGGGCAAGCGCGTGGCTATGGTCGGCGACGGGATCAACGATGCCCCTGCATTGGCCCAAGCTGATGTGGGGATAGCGATCGGTTCCGGGACGGATATCGCGAAAGAAACCGGGCATGTCATCTTAATTAAAGAAGACCTGCGCGATGTCGTGGTCGCCTTAGAGATCGCCAAAGCGACGATGCGCAAGGTGAAGCAGAATCTCTTCTGGGCGTTTATCTATAATATTTTAGGTATCCCCATTGGCGCGGGCCTGTTGTATCCGTTAGCAAAACTTGTTGTCAGCCCGGAGCTAGCAGCGTTCTTCATGGCGACGAGTTCGGTGTCCGTCACGCTGAACACGCTGCTGTTGAAGCGCTACCGACCGTCACTCACGATGGCGCTCTCTCCCACACGTCCGGCTCCCGCGCCAGCCACAGCCACAGTCGAGGTGAGAAGCCATGAATGAGCACAAGGCTCTTCGGCTCAGTGCCTGTGTGTACACGGCGATTTCGCTTATCTTGAGCGGGCTCTTCTTTGGTGCGGCGACAGCGTTGCAGTATCCCCTGACGGTGCAGTTAGGCGGGGCAGTGTGGGTCTTTCTGCTCTCGATGATCGTGACCATGCCCCTCATAACGTCATATTTCAAACGGCGGTATCGAGGTGAGTGAAGAGCGGGAGGTGAACCGATATGGAGCATCAGCAGCATGAAAACTCTTCAGACGGGACACAAAGTTGGCGCACGTGGCTGTGGCTTGCGGGGTGTTTAGCTCCGGTGGCTGCCGTTGCAGCTATCTGGGTCTTCAACGTGCCGGTGAATACGGTGCTATTAGTTGGGGCGCTCTTGCTCTGTCCGCTGGCGCATCTGTTCATGATGCGCGGGGGAGAGCATAAGCACTGAGCGCGAGGAGGCAGCTATGCCGTGGTGTCATATACTGATCGGGTTGCCCGTGGGGATAGCGGCAGCGCTGCTCTTCTTGCCCCCGGCGCAGGCGTGGCCGACCGCCGCGATCTTAAGCGCGCTTTCGGTCTTCGTTAGCGTGAAGACTTGGCAAGCGATGCGTCAAGCGGTCGTCACGGGCCGAGAGGCCATGAAGGGCAAGCTCGCTGAAGTACGGAGCTGGAGCGGTCGCGAAGGTCTTATCAATTATCGCGGTGAGCTGTGGAGCGCGCGAGGCCCGGAGGCGCTCCAGCCGGGTGACTGGGTGGTTATCGAGGACCTTGAGGGGCTGAAAGCTGTCGTTCAACGAGCACAGTCAAACTAATCACAAAGGAGGTTTGTTATGCGCAATAGCGTCAAGCTGTGGGGAGTGGGCATCGCGGTCGCGGTGCTCGTGGCCAGTGGAGCATATTGGGTTGGGTCGTCTGTGGCACGGGGACAGATGATGGGCTGGCAGTCGCCCGTAGCTCAGACAGACCCGATGGCGCGGATCGCTGCGGCTCTGGAGCGCATCGCTGCGGCGATGGAGAAGTCTGTGGGTGCTCCGGGCATGGGTATGATGGGGCAGATGGGCCCCGGAATGATGGGCGATATGTCCCAGATGATGGGGCAGATGCAAGAGCACATGAAGCAATGCCAAGTAATGATGCAAGGGATGCAGGGCATGATGGGCGGCCCAACGACACAGCCCACACCATCTGCGCCTGCACAGGCTCCTACAGAAGCAGAGCTAACTCGCTCCTCTCAAGGTGAGGGCATCACCATCTCGGTGACGTTCATGAACCCGCTGCTCAAGCCTGAAGAGACGGCGGGGCAGTTCGTCTTCAAAGTCGCTCTGGACACGCACACTGTAGACCTATCACAGTTCGATCTGACGAAACTAGCGGTGCTGCGCACCAGTGAGGGCATCACCGTCAGCGAGGGCTTCAGCTGGGAGCCGGAGAGCGAGTCGGGCCACCATCGCAAGGGCTTGCTGAAGGTCGCTGCTACTCTGAAGGGCGCGCCCATCATCACCAAGGAGACCAAATACATCGAGTTAGAACTGAAAGAGATCGGCACGCCCTCGCGCGTCTTTCGCTGGGAAGGGCAGTTCTTGACGGCACTGGCAAAGTAAGGAGGTGTACCAAGAATGGCCGAGAAAGTGAAGGACCCGGTCTGCGGCATGACTATTGACAAAGATAAGGCTGCCGCTACGGCGCAGTACCAAGGGCAAACCTATTATTTCTGCGCTGCAGCGTGTAAGAAGCAGTTCGAAAAGGCTCCGGAGAAGTACGTGAGCACATCACACAAGTCCGGCGGCTGTCACTGAACTCGCACAGAGGGAGTTGACAGAACGGTGGTTGAAAAAATGAAAAGCTATCGCAAGCATGTGCTGGTCTGTTGTACAGAGGGCTGTTGCGGCGCACGCGGCGGGCCGGAAGTCTTTGCGGCGTTTCGGCAAGAGCTGGCCCACCGCAGCTTGGATGACGTGCTCGTCTCTCAAACGCTCTGCTCAGGCGTGTGTCCACAGGAGGGAGCGACGGTCATCGTCCATCCCGACGGCCTGTGGTATACGGTCACTAAACCTGGAGAGGTCACGGAAATAGTCACGAAACATCTGATCGCGGGTCAGCCCGTGGAGCGGCTGCTCCTTCGCGAAATCGGCTTACAGAAGACTTAGGCAAAGGGGTGCACTGGCGCTAGATGCAGGCCTACTGGTCACGGCAGATGTGTTCGTGAGGGCACATCTGCCAGTGAAGCAGGGAGGAGGTTATGGACATCAGGCTAATAGTGGCTGTTGCGTTCGCAGTGTTGCTTGGGGTCTTCTTGCTGCTTGTCCCCAGCAAGGGGCCACAAGCTGAACTGATTATTGCTCAAGGTGCGGCCAACCAGATCGCGGTGGTGAATGTCAGCTCAGGAAGGCTGACGATTATGCCCGCCGGGCCAGCAGTGCACGGCGTGGGCGTCCTGCCCGATGGCAAGATCGCATATGCTGCTAGCTTCGGCAGCAATGAAGTCTTTGTAGTTGATCTCAGAACGCGCAAGACAATCGCAAAAATTGACGTCGGCGGCAAGGCCCATCATATCACTGTCTGCCCGC
>JBKBIX010000083.1:0-5887 GCA_046293845.1 Bipolaricaulia bacterium
CGTGGACTTAAACAGAAACTGGAGCTATCAATGGGACTCACGCGCCGGCGGCAGCCGCAACCCCCAAAGCATAACATATCGCGGGCCAGAGCCGTTCTCCGAGCCCGAGATCAGAGCGATCCGCGACCTCGTGCTCTCCCCCAATCGGCGCTTCAAAGCGTTTATTGACTATCACAGCTATTCGCAGATCGTGGGCTGGCCCTGGGGCTATACGTTCGATCCTCCAATCCCGTTGAGCGAAGAGAAACGCTTCGATCCCCCATCTGATAGTGTCGAGTACGCGCGCATCGGCGAGACGATGGCCAAGCTCATCTATAGCACTCACGGGCAGAGCTATCGCGCGTGCCAGATCAGCTTGGAGTGCCCTTATCCCGCAGCAGGCGTCTCCAACGACTGGTTCTACAGCGAGACCGGGGGTATCTCTTTTGTGATCGAGCTGCGCCCGGATACGGGCGAGCCGGGGTTTGTGCTCCCAGCCGATCAGATTCTCCCGACGTTTGAAGAGAACCTTCCGGCAGCGCTCTATCTCTTAGAGCAAACTAGTGCGGAGCTGATCGTCCGGGACAGCGAGAGCGATGACGGCAGCATCCCGTCAGCAGAGATCGGCTTCAGCCCCGATATTCGCGTGGACGGCGCCCCCATAGGGATCGTCAACGGCACCGAAACACCCTTCGGCGAGAACGATCACGAGAACGCTGTCGCCGATGCTGTCAATCGTGTCTTCGTCACGGTGCACAACCGTGGGCTGACGGAGGTGCCCAACGCCGTTGTTGAGCTCTATTGGAAGGACAACGCGCAGCTTGATCTGTCGGCGTGGCCGGAGGGCTGGCAGCCCGTGGACGACGACGCCGATCCGTTAACTGCGCCAGTCTTTCGGCACTTTGTCTCGATCCCAGCGAACAGCTCCGCAACGGTGACGTTCTCATGGGTGCCGCCGGTAGCGACCCCCGATGCGACGCTTTTAGTGCGCGTGCGCCATCTCCAAGACTCAATAAGAATTTTGCGCGACCCGGCGCTGCGATTCGAGCTTGATCGCTATGACAACAACATCGCGTCCAGACGGGTTCAAATAGTCATCAGTGAAGGGGACGCTTTCTAGTAGCGGCAATGTGACGATTAGCCTGGTGTCGTGCGAATCAGCTAGGGGCCCGGGCGGGCGCCGCTCAGCCCTACTTGTGTGATATTGTGATATAATGACAAGGATTGAAGGAGGAGCACATGGCGAAAGTCTTATCGTATAAAGTGGTCCTTGAACCTGCTGAGGATGGTGGCTACACCGTCTATGTACCCTCCCTTCCAGGCTGCGTCAGTGAGGGTGATACTTATCAGGAAGCCCTTGACAATATTAAGGAAGCGATCGAGGGCTGGATTGAGGTCTCCAGAGAGTTTGGCGACGCAATTCCCCCCGGTGACGTGATCATCGATACAGTCACAGTCTCGGTATGAATCGGTCTTTCAATGGCAGCATTTGAGAGACTGAAGTGAGTGGCCTAATCTTTTTCGACGACCTTGGGGACCTCAAAATAATTATCGCGGCGCTTGGGCGCGTTCTTCAGCGCTTCTTCGGCTGAGACCGACGGGCGCGGCTCGTCTGCGCGCAAGACCGTGTGCACGTCTAGAATATGCTTCATGGGCGGGACGTGCTCCGTGTCAAGCTTTTCTAGCTCGCGAAAATACTGGAGAATGCGCCCCAGTTGCTCCTGAAAGAGCGCGACTTCTTCCTCGCTGAGCTTGAGCCGAGCGAGCTTGGCAATGTGGAGCACCTCGTCGCGCGTGATCATAACTTTATTATACTCGCGTCAATGCGAACTTGTCCCCAAACCGCCGCCGAAACTCTTCGACCACCGGGTGATCCGGGTTCTGCGCCATAAGCCGAAATGCCTCTTCACGAGCGGCTTTCATTAGATCTAAATCTGCGATGAGATCAGCGACTTTAAATGTGCTATCCAGCCCATGCTGGGCTACCCCGAGCATGTCCCCCGGCCCGCGAATCTTTAAGTCCTCTTCAGCGATCTGAAAGCCATCGAGCGTGCTCTGGAAGACGTGTAATCGTCGTTGCCCGTCCTCGGTGCGCGGCGTCGCTATCGCAAAACAGTATGACTTATCTCCGGCGCGCCCGATCCGCCCCCGCAACTGATGGAGCTGCGACAGCCCAAATCTGTCAGCATGCTCAATGATCATCACCGTCGCGCTGGGCACGTCAATCCCCACTTCGATGATCGTCGTGCTCACGAGAACGTCTAGCTCTTTATTGACAAGCTGCTCCATGACGGCTTGCTTTTCGCTCTCGCTCATGCGCCCGTGCAGCAGCCCCACGCGAAATCCTTTAAAAAACGTCTGCTCCAGCTCCTCTTTCGCTTGCGTTGCCGCCTTCAAATCCAACTCTTCGGACTCTTCGATCAAGGGGAAGACGACATACGCCTGCGCACCCCGCTTCAGCTCGCGCGCGACAAACTCGTAGACCTGGTCGCGCTTCTCTTCAGAGACCCAAAACGTCTGAATGTTTTTCTCAAAGGGCAGCTCATCTAAGATCGAGATCTCAAACTGCCCGTAGAGCGTCAGGGTGATCGTGCGGGGGATGGGCGTGGCGCTCATCACTAGAATATCTAAATTTTCGCCCTTCTGCTCTAATTGTGCACGCTGGATCACCCCGAATCTGTGCTGTTCATCAATCACGGCGAGCCCCAAGTTTTTGAAGCGCACCTCGTCTTGGATGAGCGCGTGAGTGCCGATGACCAAGTCTATATCGCCCCTGGAGATCGCGGCGCGCAAGAAGTCTTTCTCGCGTTCTGGAAGGCTCCCGATGAGCAGCACGACTCTAGGGGGCTTGCTCAGCCGCGAAAGCAGCTCGGTGATCTTGCGGAAGTGCTGCTGCGCTAAGATCTCCGTGGGAGCCATGAACGCTGCCTGATAGCCCGACTCGAGAGCGATAAGACAGGCTGCGGTCGCGACGACCGTCTTGCCCGAGCCGACGTCCCCCTGCAAGAGCCGGTTCATCGGCTTTGGGACTGCTAAGTCGGCGCGGATCTCTGCGAGAGCGCGCTCTTGGGCGCGCGTGAGCTTAAACGGCAGCACGCCGAGAAACTCTTCGAGTCTGGCGTCAGAGATCGTCAAGCTGCGCCCAGGGCGCTCCCCCAGCTTCTGCTTCTCTAGAGCAACCCCGATCTGAAAGAGAAAGAGCTCTTCCAATGCCAACGTGTCGTGAGCTTTTTGATACTCTTCGATGCTGTGAGGGAAGTGGATCTTTTCGAACGCTTCCGGGCGCGGCAACAAGCCGTGTCGCGCCCGAATCTCTTCGGGTATGATCTCTGGCAGCGCAGCGCGATAGAGCGCGAGATTATTCTGAATCAGTCTGTACAGAAGCGATGGCTTCAGCCCTTCAGTAGCAGGATAGACGGGCACCAAGCGCCCGGTGAGAAAGTTTTTCGTTGCTGGCTCCCAGACGGGGCTGCTCATCTGGATCTGCCCGTGCGTGCTCTCGACGGTCCCGTAGAGCGAGATCAGCTCCCCCTGGACAAGCTGATTCTTGAGCCAGGGCTGATTGAACCAGACAGCATACATAATCCCGGTGTTATCTTGGATCGCGGCTTTGACGATCTCGAGATTATCTCTGGGCTTGATGATATCTAGAGCGCGCACGCGCCCACGCACTGTGACTCTATCGCCGTGGCGCAGCTGCGCGATCTTCTTGATCTCTCTGCGGTCTTCGATGCGCTTGGGGAAGTACGTTAACAAATCTTCAACCGTCTCGATGCCCAGCTTTTTTAGTAATTTTTCGCGTTCGGTGCCGACGCCCTTGGCGAAGCGCACCGGGGCCCTCACCCCCAGCCCCTCTCCCGTAGATGAACTACGGGAGAGGGGAGCCGCAGGCGGGGTGAGGGCCTCTACAGCTCTCACGCAGTCTTCCAATTCGCGCACGACCGAACGACGAGCCTCTGGGGGCTTTATAGCATAGCCGCGCACGAGCTTCCGCAATCGTTGGGCGATCTCCGGCTGGGAGGCGCTCAGTTCCTGAGCGCATATTTCGATAAACCCCTCAAGCCCCCCGATCACAGCCGTGTCTTGATAACCGCTGCTCTGTTCCAGCCGCAAGACCTTCTTCAGGCGGGAGGCTAGTGGAGTCATCCCCTTATCCTATTGTTGGCCCGCTTGCCCCAGTCAAGAGATTGAATCAGTGTGGGGGCTAGCGTGTCAGCGCCGCGACCTTCTTCTCCAGCTCGTGCACCTGCTCGCGCAGCCGATCATAGTCCTCACGGCGCACCAGCGCATCGTGGATCTTGCCCAGATCGAGCACCACCTCGTCAATCCGGGCGCTCAGCCGGGTGTCCAGCTGATCAATGCGCGCGTTGGTCTGGTCGAGGCGGGCCGCAACTTGATCGATGCGCTCGGTGTTCGTGGCGATCTCAGCTCGTAGCTCCGCGCGGGAGCTCGTGATCAGCCCGATCAGCTCACGCCGCACCTCGTCCAGCCGCTTCAAGAGATCTTGATGCACCGCATCGATGCGGGCATTAGTCTGGTCAATCCGTCCATTGAGCTGGTCAATCCGCCCACTGAACTGGTCAATCCGCTGGTCAAGCCGCACAATGTGATCATTGAGATCGCCCAGGCGCTGGGAGAGTTCTCCCAGCTGGGCGGTCATCTTCTGCAATTCCGGCAGCAGCAGCCGCTTGGTGGCCTCGGCGATCCAGGTGATCATGGCGCTTCTATCTTACCTTGGGCGTCTTGTGGGGTCAAGCGTTCGCATGGCGGACGGCCCTCACCCCTTAGTCCCCTCTCCCTCAGAGGGGAGAGGGGAAAGAGGGGTGAGGGTGGAGAGGGGAAGGTGGATGCTCGCGTACTACTCGCTCTAGCACGCGGAGCACCGCGGCCCTGCTGTGATCCTTGGCGCGCAGAAGCAATATCCCTGGATGCGTCCCTGGTGGAAAGCGCCGTATATCAGAGAAATCCAGATCGAGCGTGATGAACAAACGTCCTTCCTGACAGACCCGCTGCCATACGGCTGAATCTGGGGCTCCCGATAGTCCCTCATCATAGACGCGCTCGGCTGAGTAGCCCGCGTGGCGAAGCAAAGCTATGGCTGCCAGCCCAAGGTTCTCATCGAGCTTCACTGGGATCATCGCAAGGGCAGCAGCTCCTCCTCGCGGGCCAGCTCCGCGGCATAGGCCAAGGCAGCGTAGACATCATCACGGGTGAGCGGGGGGTATTCCGCCACGATCTCATCTATGGTCAACCCCGCGGCCAAGTTATCCAAGATCACGGAGACCATGATCCGTGTGCCTTTGATACAGGGCTTACCATGACAGATTTGGGGATCAACAGAGATGCGTTCACGCCAATCTCCCAACGTCTTGTGGTTCATAGCGCTTCTATCCTACCCCGCCCGCTCCACCGGTGCAAGCGTTCGTATGGCGGGGAGCGCTGACCTCTCCCCCAGCCCCTCCCCTCACCCCTTAGTCCCCTCTCCCTCAGAGGGGAGAGGGGAAGGGGATCAGGGGGTTAGGTCAAAAACCAAGCGCCCCCGCGGGATCGCTCCCACGGGAGCGACCGTTATAAATTAGCCCACTCTTCAATGGTCACGCCGGCCGCCCGCAGGATCGCCCGCAAGGTTCCTTTAGGAATATCGTGGCTTGGATGCATGGGAATGGAAATCTTCACCCGCGTTTGCGGGTGACGCATCACCAGATGGCGCCCCCCAGCAAAGGGACCTTCAAACCCAAGCTGCCGCAGCTTGCGGATCACCTCAGCTGGTTTCTCCGGACTCAACTTTGGCATCTAGGTGGTGGAGAGCATCGCGTGTTGCAGGACACAGCCGTCTATGGCGGGAATCTCATCCCCGAAGCGTACCGCGGTGAAGATCCATGCCTCGATCGCGTCTTTGAGCATCTCC
>JBKBIX010000084.1:0-5873 GCA_046293845.1 Bipolaricaulia bacterium
CCGTAGGTCACTACGGGAGAGGGGTGGCCGCAGGCCGGGGTGAGGGCCTTGCGGTTCAGCAGCTCGAACGAGAACTGGAGCGTCTCAAAGCCGAGAAAGCCCAACGCGAGGCCGAACACGCGCAAAGAGTCCAGCGCGAGCCGGTCGTCACCGAGCGGGAGATCGCCGAGACGGTCGCGCTGTGGACGGGCATCCCCCTCGAGCAGATGTTCGAGGAGGAGCGCGAGCGCTTAGCCAAGCTCGAAGAACGACTCCATCAGAGAGTGATTGACCAGAACGACGCCGTCAAAGCCGTCGCCCAAGCGGTGCGCCGCGCCCGCGCCGGCCTGAAAGACCCCAAGCGCCCCGCGGGCAGCTTCTTGTTCTTAGGCCCGACGGGAGTCGGCAAGACTGAGCTTTCTAAAGCGCTCGCTGAAGCGCTCTTCGGCGACGAGAATGCGCTCTTAAGATTCGATATGTCTGAATTCATGGAGCCCCACTCGGTCGCCAAGCTGATCGGCTCTCCCCCTGGATACGTGGGCTACGAAGAAGGGGGTCAACTGACCGAAGCCGTGCGCAGAAAGCCCTACAGGGTCATTCTCTTCGACGAGATCGAGAAGGCCCATCGCGACGTGTTCAATATTCTCTTACAAGTCTTAGATGACGGGCGGCTCACCGATGGGCATGGTCGCACCGTTGACTTCAAGAATACTATCATTCTGATGACGAGCAATCTGGGCAGCGAGTCTATCGTCTCTAAGACGGTGCAATTGGGCTTTGTCAGCGAGAAGAACGACGCCCACGAGCGCTCCTACCAAGAGATCAAAGAGCGCGTCTTGGGCGAAGTGAAGAGGTTCTTCAGGCCCGAATTTCTCAACAGACTTGACGGGATCATCGTCTTTAAGCCGCTCTCCAAAGAGAATCTCTTGGACATAGTCACGCTGAAGTTAGAATCCCTGCGTAAGAAGCTCGCCGAGAGGGGGATCACGCTTGAAGTGAGCGAGAGCGCCAAGGCGCTCTTGGCTGAGAAGGGCTATGACCCACTCTACGGGGCGCGTCCATTACAGAGAGTTATCCAAGAGGAGATCGAGAACGAATTAGCGATGCAGATCGTCGAGAATAAGCTCAAAGAGGGCGACACGGTGCGCGTGGACGCGCGAGAGGGCAAGCTCGTGATCGAGGTTGTCGCTGTGGCGGCTGTGGGAGCGTGAGGGTTTGACGCGGGCGCTCTCGTCTGCTAGACTCCCAAGGGGTATTATGGCTGTCCAGATCACAAAGCGGCTCTTCACCGTGACGGAGTACTATCGGATGGCCCAGGCGGGTATCTTTTCTGAAGATGACCGCGTCGAGCTGTTGGAAGGGGAGATTATTGAGATGAGCCCGATCAGCAGCCGTCATGCCGGTTGCGTCATGCGCTTGAACCATCTGCTCCAAGATCGTGTGCGAGATCGCGCTCTTGTGAGCGTGCAGAATCCGGTTCGTTTGAGTGAATACTCCGAGCCTCAGCCCGATATCGCTGTGCTAAAGTTTCGTCCAGACTTCTACAGCGCCGAGCACCCCAAGCCCGAAGACGTCTTCTTGCTCATCGAAGTCTGCGAGACTTCTAGTGAGTTTGATCGGCACGTGAAGCTGCCCCTCTACGCGAAGTCCGGCATTCCCGAAGTCTGGTTAGTAGACTTAGCGCAAGAGCAGATCGGAGTCTATCGTGCTCCGTCGCCCCAGGGCTATAGCGACGCTCAGACGCTGCGGCGCGGCCAGACCCTCACACCACAGCTTCTTCCTCTCAAGCTCACGGTTGAGGAGATCGTCGGCTAATTGCACAGTTTTTCAAGCGTCGCAGGATCTCCTGTGCAGCGTCATAATAGCGATCCCTGGGGCCAGCTAATTCTTGATCGAAGTACTCGACGAACGTCTCATGCAAGATGGCTTGCACTATTGCTAAAGAGAGCTCCTTGGTAGCACGAAGCTTCTGAGTAATGCGCTCGATCTCTGGGGTGTATTCGTCGTCCGGGCACCCAAGAGAGAGCAGCCCGATAGGGTCGAGGCGATCTACAACTTCCTTCACAACCTGACGAAGCTCCCTTCTAGCGACGGCGGCGCCAGCCCGCTTGCCACTTGTCTGCTGATGGTTCATAGACTGTGATCACCCTCATGTGCTCTCCCTTGACGGGATACGCTAGCACAGTGTGTATCGGGCGATGCTGCTTCGTGTACCCCATTACCAAGCAGCTTGGCCCTCGCGGGTCATCGGGATAATCTTCAATGACTCGTCCAACAAGTATAGCAGATTCGATCTCATCCCGCGAGATCTTCCGCTTATAGCTTTGCTGCTGTGCATGGAGGGTCAGCGCCCAATCGCCTTGGCGTATCTTTGCGCGAATGCGCCGCAAGAGCAATGTTCTCTTAGGCAAGCTGCGGCCGTGCTTCATAAGAATAATTGTATAACCCCAAGCGTCGCCAATGTGACTACTACCCCCGCGATGCTCACCCCCAGGGCGATCAACGGGAACGCGTATCTGAAGGGAATCCCAAAGACGTGCGCTATGAGCACCCCTGTCCACGCCCCCGTCGCCGGCACGGGCACCGCCACAAAGAGCACTAACGCGACTGCCCCAAACCGCTCAATCATCGCCCTATGTCGCGCGCGTGTGCGCGCAAAGACCCAGCTCACAACGCGATCCACAATCACAGACCGCCGCAGCAGCGCCGTCACCGGCTCTAAGATTTTTAATAAGATCGGCACGGGCAGAAGATTCCCCATAACTCCCACGAGATACGCCGTCACCGGATCGAACCCGTAGACCCCCATAGCGACCGGGATCGCGCCGCGCAGCTCGCTGATGGGCAGGGCCGCTATCACCAGAACTATTAATACTTGCTCGATCATAGGCTCTATTGTACCCGATCTCCTGCTCGTGTATAATAAATAAAAGCGAGCAGAGGAGGGATCGCTGTGAAGCTCGCGCTCACCTTCGATGATGTGCTCTTAGTCCCACACTATGCCCAAATACTGCCCCACGAAGTGAACGTCTCGACGAAACTCACCAAGAACATCGAGCTGAAGATTCCCATTCTCAGCGCGGCGATGGACACCGTCACCGAAGCCCCTATGGCGATCGCGATGGCCAAGGAAGGCGGTTTGGGAATTATCCATCGTAACTTGACTCCCCAGCAGCAAGCCGAAGAAGTCCGCAAAGTGAAACGCTACGAGGCCGGCATTATTAAAGACCCCTGGACCCTCACAAAAGACGAGCCTGTCGGCAGGGCACTCCGATTGATGGCCGAACACAATATCTCCGGGGTGCCCATCGTTGATCCCAAGACTGGCGTCTTAGAAGGGCTGATCACGATCAGAGATCTGCAGCTGCAAGAAGACCTAGACGAGCCCATCGCGCGGCGCATGACCCCACGAGAGAGACTCATCACGGCCCCGCCTACAGTGACGCTCGAACAAGCTAAAAAGATCTTACAAGAGCATCGCATCGAGAAGCTCCCACTTGTCGACGAGAAGTTTCGGCTCCGCGGGCTGATCACGATAAAAGACATCAAGAAAGCTGAGAGATTCCCAAACGCGTGCAAAGACAGCCACGGGCGGCTCCTCGTCGGCGCGGCCGTGGGCACCTCGCTCGATATGGAACGCGAGTCTTTGCTCATCGAAGCTGGAGTAGATGTCTTGGTGGTGGACACGGCCCACGGGCACAGCTCGCGGGTGCTCGAAAAAGTCCGGGCTTTGAAGAAACACTTCACGATCGAGGTGATCGCGGGGAACGTCGCCACAGCCGACGGCACCAAAGCTTTGATAGACGCCGGGGCTGACGCGGTGAAGGTTGGGATCGGCGGCGGCTCGATCTGCACGACACGGGTGATCAGCGGCGTCGGCGTGCCGCAGCTCTCCGCGATATTGGAGTGCGCGGAAGCCGCAAGTAAAGAGAAGATCCCGATCATCGCTGACGGGGGGATTCGCTATTCGGGAGATATCGCTAAGGCTCTCGCTGCCGGGGCTAACGCCGTGATGATCGGGGGATTGCTCGCAGGCACTGAGGAAGCCCCCGGAGAAATCTTTACGCTCAAGGGCGAGAGCTATAAGACCTATCGGGGTATGGGGTCAGTTGGAGCCCTGAAAGAGGCCCCCCGGGGAGACCGTCGGTACTTCTGGGACGATTCTCAAGAGCCCATCGCCGAGGGGATCGAGGGGCGGGTGCGCTATCGCGGCAAGGTCGCCGATGTGCTCTATCAATTAGTTGGGGGAATTAAGGTCGCTATGGGCTACTGCGGCGCCCCCGATATCCCGACACTGCAGAAGACCGCGGAGTTCGTGCAGATCACGCGCGCAGCGTTGGTGGAGAGCCATCCCCACGACGTCCAGATCACCAAAGAAGCGCCTAATTACAGATTCAGCGATGAGGGCTGAGCTAGCCGCCCCACTTGCAAGAACCCCCAGAATGGGATAAAATTATCCTGTAAAGTCTGTTATTAGTGTGAAACATTTGTGGCGGGCCTAGTGTATCTTATATGGTCTATTACGATCCTTGAGAGACCTCCTTTGGGTGCTTCAGGCGACCCTCGGATGCGGTTTCGCATTGGCCGCCAGGGTTTTGCCCCGTTCCTTGCCTCCGGGGGCGGGGATTTTTCCCCAGCGGCAGGTCGCCGACCCTCCCATTCTCACCGGGGCGACCGACCCAGTCGCCCCGCGTCTCTTTTTCGGACTTGCCTGCTCAGAGCGAAATCCGCTAAGATCATCCGTGCAGAGGAGTAGCTTCTTTCGAAAACCTCGCGCGGCGCTGTACAATAAAGAGCGTGGCGAGGCAAGGGGGTAGGCCAATGATCGTCTTTGTCATTCTCGCTGTGATCGGCCTGGTGCTGTTGGTGATCTCGGCGTTCTTTGGGTTTTTTGGCGATGAGATCGAAGCCGCCCCTGAGGTCGAAGGGGGCGGGCCGCACTTTCTGAGTTTGCGTTCTATCGCCGTCTTTCTGACAGCGTTCGGGACTGTCGGTGCTATCGCGCGATATTATAATCTCTCGGTGATGCTCAGCTCGCTGTGGGGCGTGCTGGCGGGCGCCGCCATGAGCGGCATCTATCTGTTCGCCATGAATCTAGTCCGTTCTCAAGAAGCAAGCTCACTCATCGAGAGCACAGATCTCATTGGGCTGACGGGGCGGGTCACTGTAGCGATCCCCTCTGATGGCCTAGGCGAAGTGAGCTGCACCGTCAAGGCGCAGCCGACTCGGCGCCTCGCGCGCTCCAAGAGCCATCAGGCGATCCCCGAAGGGGCTATTGTGAGGATCACTGAGGTGCAGGGGGACGTCGTGCTCGTCGAACTGATCTAAGGGAGAATTGAAGGAGGAAGAGAGTATGTTCGGATTCACGACATTGCCGTTCTTGCTCGTGCTTGTCGCGTTGATCGTGCTCGTTGTCGTGATGACCGCGGTGCGCAATTATATTAAAGTGCCGCCCAACAAGGTCGCGGTCTTCTACGGGCGCAAGCACCGCACCCCCGACGGCAAGGTCATCGGGTTTCGGCTAGTCACAGGGGGCGCGGCCCTCAAGTGGCCCGTCGTCGAGAACGTCACGTATTTAGATCTCACGATCTTCCCCATCGATCTCGAAGTGCGCGATATGCCCAACAAAGACGGGGTGCTCGTGAGCGCTCAAGCCGTAGCAAACGTCAAGATCCGCAACGATCAAGAATCGCTCGTCGCCGCGGCTGAGAGGTTCTTAGGGCGCAGCTTGGAAGATATCAAGCAGATCGCCTATAAGAATTTGGAGGGGCACTTGCGCTCGATCATCGGGCGGCTGACGGTCGAGGAGATCGTGCGGGATCGGGCCAAGTTCAATCAAGAAGTCCTGACAGAAGCCGCAGCAGACTTAGCCAAGATCGGCCTTGGGGTGGACG
>JBKBIX010000085.1:0-5768 GCA_046293845.1 Bipolaricaulia bacterium
GTGCGGTCTTCATGGTCGAGCGTCACCTTCAGCACATAGCGATCGAGCTTCGCGGGACTCTCTTGGGCCCACGAGACTAAGACGAGAAGGAGACAGACGGCCCCGAACACAACCCAGCCAGTGCGTACAGCTTTTGTCATCACGTCTCTTGCCCTCCTGTGTAGTAGATTATACTTTAGACATCGCCAAGACTTCGATGCGGACCTTGCGGACTTCTTTTTCGGTCGCCTCGGCGACCGTAAGGCGTGCCCCGTCTACAACGAGCGTCGTGCCGACTTTGGGGATCTCCGCTAACCGGTGCAGCAACAGCCCCCCAATAGTGACAGCTTCTGAGAGCGGCAACTCCAACGAGAGCTGCGCGTTGAGCTCGTCTAATGGCGTCTCCCCGTCTACGAGATAGACCGTGGACGACAGCTGCTTGATCTGCAACGCTGCTTTCTTCTCCTCGGGCTCATCGTACTCGTCCCGGATCTCACCGACGATCTCCTCCAAGATGTCTTCGAGCGTAACCACGCCCATCATCCCGCCGTACTCGTCCACGACGATGGCCATGTGCTTTTTGTTCTTCTGGAAGTCGCGCAAGAGCTTGCGAATGGGCTTGTTGGGCGCGGTGAAGAACGCCGGCCTGATAATATGCTCTAATCGTGCGCTGCTGAGCAATTCGCGCAAGCGTCGGATCTCCGCTTCGTAGAACGCTTTCTCTTCGGAGAGCTTCTTGAGCTCTTCGGGGGTCTGGGCCTCTTTGAGGCGCCGCGGCAGCTCGTCTTGAAGTTTCCGCTTGTACTCGTCGAGCTTCTGCTTTTCGGCGTACCCGAAGCGCAAGAGATCTTTGGCGTGCAGCACCCCGCGAATGTTATCCAAACTGCGCTCGTAGACGGGGTAGCGCGAATGGCCCTCGCGCGCGATGATCTCGCGCACTTCAGCAAGGGGGGTGTTGATCTCAATCGCCACGACGTGCGTGCGCGGCACCATGACTTGCCGCGCGACTAGATCATCGTAAGCGAAGATGCGCCGGATCATCTCGCCTTCTTCTTCTTGGAGCATGCCGCGCTCCTCGCTCAGCTCGATCAATAATTTGATTTGATCTTCACTGACGTGCACCGGCTCGCGGCTGCGATAGTGCGCCGGCAACAGATGCAGCAGCCCCTGCGCAATCGCTTGAAAGGCGACTGTCACAGGGCGCAAGAGTCGGGAGAGCCAATACAGCGGCCCGATGACGATAGGCGTCAGTCGTTCGGCGTTGTTCTTCCCTAGGTGCTTGGGCGTGATCTCCCCGAAGATCAACAGATAGATCGTAATTAAGATCGTCGCGACGAGTGCCGTCTCTGATTTGCTGAGGGCGGGGAAGAGCTGAAGCGTCAGCACCGTCGCTATCGAGCTCGCGAATAGATTGACGAAGTTGTTCACAATAGCCAGGGCAGTAATAAGCGACGTTGGGTGGTCATAGAGCGCCTGTAAGGCACGCGCCTGGCGCGGATGCTCACGGATCATCGTTTTGAGGCGCAATCGGCTCACCGACGCGATGGCCATCTCGGAGACCGAGAAGCAGAACGACAGAATTGTCAAGATAGCCAAGATCGTCAAACCCCACGGTATACTCATAGAGTCTCGCTCACCCTGCTCTTGTATTACTAAGACAAGAACAGTTTTGCAAGCTCGATTATAAGTTCGCTCTGCTCGCTTTGCAAACCTGGCTCGTTGTCCGGTATCTTAGAGGGTTGTTTATGGGAGGGAGTCTATGGATGCCCAAGAGATCCGAGCGCTGATCGAGATCTTTGAGCGCAGTACGCTGACAGAGCTGACGCTGGAGCGCGGGGGAGAGCGCTTGATATTACGGCGCGAGGGCCCGCGGGCTTTGGCGTCTACCGCGACAGCGCCAGCTCAGCAGCCTGTCCCTCACGGCGCACCGCCGAGTGCTGCGACGAACAGCTATGTGATCACGTCGCCGTTGGTGGGGACGTTCTACCGGCGGCCTGCGCCCACTGAGCCACCCTATGTTGAGATCGGGGATCGCGTCGAGAAGGGCGATACGGTCTGTATCATCGAAGCGATGAAAGTCATGAACGAGATCAAGGCCGAGCACGCTGGCATCGTCGAGAAGATTCTCGTTGAGGACGGCAAGCCCGTCGAGTACGGGCAATCGTTAATGGTGATACGGCCTGTGTAGGGGCAGGCCCCTGTGCCTGCCCTAGTCAACCACGGAGGGTTGCCTCTCCAGTGTTTAAGAAGATTCTCGTTGCTAATCGCGGGGAGATCGCGGTGCGCGTGATCGAAGCGGCGCACGAGCTGGGGATCAGCACGGTCGCGATTTTCTCTGAAGCCGACCGAGGAGCGCTGCACACGCGCTTAGCTGACGAAGCCTACTGTATTGGCCCGGCTCCGGCTCAGCAGTCGTACTTAAAGATCGCGGCGGTCATGAGCGCTGCGGAGGTCTCGCGCGCCGATGCGATCCATCCGGGCTACGGCTTTTTGGCGGAAGACCCGCACTTCGTCGAAGTCTGCGAAGCGTCCAAGATTGTGTTTATCGGCCCGCGGTACGAGACGATGCTGCAGGCGGGGGACAAGCTGCGCGCTAAGCTCGCTGTTCAGGCAGCGGGCGTGCCCGTCGTCCCTGGTTCGCAAGCTCTGAAAACAGAAGAGGAGCTCAAGGACGCCGTCGCGCAGAGTGGCTATCCGGTGTTGTTGAAGGCGGCGGCGGGCGGGGGCGGGCGTGGGATGCGCATCGTCTCTGACGAGTCGGAACTGCTAGAGAAGTTTCGCGCGGCGCAGCGCGAGGCCGAGGCCGCGTTCGGCGACTCGACCCTCTATATCGAAAAGTATCTCCCCACTGCTCGGCACATTGAAGTCCAGATACTCGCCGATCACTATGGGAATATTGTGCACGGGGGCGAGCGGGAGTGCTCGATTCAACGACGCTATCAGAAGCTCATTGAAGAATCGCCCTCGCCGGCGCTCAGCGAAGAGATGCGCGAAGCGCTCTGCGATGCCGCAGTGCGCGCTGCCCAAGCGTTGGGCTATCAGAACGCCGGGACGGTCGAGTTTTTAGTCTCCGGTGACGCGTTTTACTTCATCGAGATCAACGCGCGGATTCAAGTAGAACACCCCATCTCTGAGGTGCGCGTCGGCAAGAATCTCATCAAGGAGCAGATTCGCATCGCTGCTGGGGAGCGTTTAGGTTATAGCCAGCGCGATGTCAAGTTTCACGGGCACGCGATTGAGTGTCGGCTCAACGCCGAAGACCCAGCGAAGAATTTTGCGCCGTCGCCTGGGACTGTGAAGATCAAATCGCTGCCGGGCGGGCACGGGGTGCGTCTGGACACGGCGCTCTCTGATGGGCTTGCTATAGCGCCCTATTACGATTCGCTCTTGGCGAAACTCATCGTGCACGGGCAGACCCGGGACGAAGCGATCTTGAAGATGATCAACGCACTCAAGCGTTTTGAGGTCGAGGGTGTTGCCACGACGCGCGATCTCTGCCTGGAGATCGTCTCCAGCCCGGAGTTTCTCGCTGGGGAGTTCGACACGCAGTTTTTGGAGAGGCGCTTGAAGAATTAGCTTAATGTGTGATTGACAGCGCCACGAATATGCAGTACAATCAGGAGCTACTCTAATCCCTATGTTTAATACGCTGACCGAGAAGCTGAATAGTATTTTGACGCAGTTGCGTCGGCGCGGTGCCCTCACCGAGAAAGATTTGGACGAGGGCTTGCGCCAAGTCCGGCTCGCGCTCTTGGAAGCCGACGTCAACTATAGGGTCGTCAAAAAATTCATAGACGATGTCAAGCAGAAAGCCCTCGGCACAAAGATTTTCGAGAGCTTGACCCCTGGGCAGCAGATCGTCAAGATCGTGCGAGACGAATTAGTGCAGATTCTCGGGGGCACTCGCGCTGATCTTCAACTGACGAGTTGGCCGAGCGTGCTCTTATTAGTCGGCCTGCAGGGCTCCGGCAAGACGACCATGGCGGGCAAGCTCGCCAAGTATCTCGCCGAAAAACTTCAGAAGGAAGTCCTATTAGCTGCGACAGACTTGCAGCGCCCTGCGGCTATTGAGCAGCTCAAGCAGCTCGGCGCAAAGCTCGGCTATCCCGTCTATGCTGAAGGGGATACACCCGTCGCAGTCGCCGCAGGGGCGCTCACGGAAGCGCGCAAGAGCTCTTATGACGTCTTGATTATTGACACTGCTGGGCGCCTGCAGATCAACGAAGAATTAATGGCAGAGCTGGTCGAGATGAAAGAGAAGCTCCAGCCCGCCGAGACCCTTCTTGTCGCCGACGCCATGACCGGCCAAGAAGCCGTCAATATCGCGCAGACGTTCGATCAGAGATTAAGACTGACTGGGATTATTCTGACGAAGCTCGATGGGGACGCGCGCGGCGGCGCAGCGCTCTCGATGATCACCGTCACAGGGCGACCCATCAAATTTGTCGGTGTGGGCGAAAAACTCGAAGACCTAGAGGTCTTCCATCCCGACAGAATGGCCGAGCGCATCTTAGGGATGGGAGATATTCTCTCGCTCATCGAGGAGGCTGAGGCCCGCGTTGATGCGAAGAAGGCCGAAGAGTTCGTGAAAAAGATCCAGAAAGAGAGTTTTACACTGGAAGACTTTCGCGAGCAAATTCAGCAGTTGCGCCGCATGGGGCCAATCACTAAATTATTAGAGAAGATCCCTGGGATGCAAAAAGTCGAGGTCGACGAGAAAGCCCTTGTTCGCATCGAGGCGATTATCAATTCGATGACGCCGGAGGAGCGCCGCAAGCCCGAGATTTTGAATGGGCGGCGCAAGAAGCGCATCGCGTTAGGGAGCGGGACTCAAGTGAGTGACGTGAATAAATTACTAAAACGCTTCGAAGAAGCGAAAAAGATGATGAAGCAGTTTACGGGGAGAAGACTCCCGCAGATACCGTTCCGATGAGAGAGATCTCTTTTGCAGAGGAGCGAGAGACTATGGCAGTCAAGATCAGGCTGAAACGGGTTGGGCGACGGTCGCAGCCGTCCTATCGGGTTGTGGTCGTCGAGGAGACCAAGCCGCGCGATTCGCGGGTGATCGCCGACTTGGGATGGTACGATGTCCTCCACGGGCAGTATGAGATCGACACGGCGACAGCGTTACTGTGGCTTGGCCGGGGAGCACAGCTGACGCAGACCGCGCGCCATCTGCTCTCCAAGAAAGGGATTCTGGCGGAATTTCACAAACAGCGCCATACGAAAGCCGCTTCGTGAATCTGTGAACAAAATATTTCAGGCACTGCAGTATTTGATCCGTACCCTCGTAGACGCGCCGCAGAAGATTACAGTGGAGCGCATCGAGACGCCGAAAGTAGATATCTTCACGATCAGTGTGGCGCCGGACGAGATGGGGCGCTTGGTGGGACGGAACGGGCGGACTGCTGAGGCCATCCGCGAGGTGCTTGGGGCTGTGGGAGCGACACTTGGGAAAGAGGTCATCTTGGATGTGATCGAGGCCCGGCCAGCGCCGCGGCCTCCAGCGAAGCGTGGCCGGCGCCGCGGTCGCCCACGCGCGCAACGACGCCCTGCACACAATGCGCATTGACATCGTCACTATCTTCCCGCAGATGCTCACAGGGTTCTTCGAGGCCGGCGTGATCGGTGCCGCCCGTCAAGCCGGAGTAGTGCAGATCTATATTCACGACCTACGTGACTTTACGACGGATAAACACCGTCAAGTAGACGACCGGCCCTACGGCGGTGGCCCAGGGATGGTCTTAAAGCCCGAGCCGTTCTTCCGCGCCGTAGAGTTCATAAAAAGC
>JBKBIX010000086.1:0-5702 GCA_046293845.1 Bipolaricaulia bacterium
GCACTATACAGCTCGGGGGAGATCTCAGCAAAGCGTCGTCGTGCTTCGCTCTCTGCGAGCCCCTCCCGCAACATGACCCATTGAATTGCTATATCACTCACAGCGCGATGCAGGTTCCACCGCGCCAGCTCTCCCTGACATGCCAGCTCGATCTTGCGTGCCATCGCCTGCACAGGCCCTAACCGCACGGCCTTCTCTTCTGTAGATGCTCGTTGGCGCCCTCGCATGAGCAGATCCAAGATCGCCATATAAGCGCTCAAGCCGCCTATGACGAGAAAGAGCATCCAGATCAAGCCAAACGGCAAGCTTGCTAGGCGCAGCCCCCACAGCCAGAGCTCATAGAGCAACGGGCGCAGCACCTGCTCGCGCAACACCTCGCCGTAGATAAGTGTGAGGGTTATCGTCAGGACGACGAGCGCCAGCCCAAACCACACCCATCTCTTGTTCACGGTGCTCATGCGGGGTGAGGCACCTCCACAGGTTCGCTTCCGCCCCCGTAGATGCGCGCGATCTCTTCTAAGAGCTGGAGGGCTTCGCGTTCTTGCTCTGGGGTGGGGTGCGCGGGGCTGTAGCGCGCCCACTCGAAGAGCCGCGACAGCCGAATAATGTGCTCTTCGAGCACCCCAAGCTGTGCTAATCTCTTCTCAAACTCACGTGCGGTCATCGCCTGTGAAATCTCTAGATGAAATCGCTCACTCAAAAGTTGGCACATCTCGTGATAACAGCGCAAAATCGTCTCGTGCACCGGCGCGCCGTAGTGCAGTTCTTGGGCATAGCGTTTGGTGAGATCGGCCAGCTCTTCTAGAGTCTGAGGGCGAGCGCGCGCCCGCCACAGGCGCCACACGACAAAGATCGTCACTGCAATGACAAGCAGAGCCCCCAGCACAAAGAGAAATGTCGCCCACGCGGGAACATGAACTTGTTCTAACGTTGGGAAGGGGTGATCAGGCTCCGCAGGGGACGCTCCTGCACCAGGAGGTGCACCCTCTGGCTCTCTGAAGAAGGGGCGGTCGCGCCAGCGCATCAGAATCAATAAGATTGCGGCGAACCACATCGCTGCGGGGAAAGCACGCTTGAGGGCCTCCCACAGCCCCCTCGGCCACAGGATAACCGAAATGAGAGAGATAACTACCAAAGCCCCAAAAAACACGATCAGAAACTGCTCCCAGAACGAAGGGAGATTCTGCTCTGGCTGCTGGGGGCGCGGCAGCACATGTGAAGGCCCTTGTGGAGATTCTGTCGGTGGCCCGTAGCGCGTCCCCACAAGCGAGACTTGCGACAGCCCCGCGGCTAACAGCACCAGCAAGAGCAGTGCAACCACGGGGATTACGAAGCGCCATTTGGTCAGCATAATTCTATCTTTCTTTCTGCAGCCCCTTGTAGCGGGCTTTCATCTTCTAAGCCGGATGCTTCAGCGTCCGGTCACTTTAATCCCCAACTCGCGTAGCTGCTTCTCGCTCACTTCCACGGGAGCTCCGGTCAACGGACAGTAGGCCGTGTTCGTCTTTGGGAACGTGATGACATCGCGAAGAGAATTCGCTCCAGCCATGAGCATAATCAATCTGTCCAATCCCAACGCGATCCCGCCGTGCGGCGGCGCCCCGTACTCCAGCGCCCGCAAGAAGAACCCAAACTTCGCCTCCGTCTCTTCTCTTGTCAACCCCAACAGATCGAAGATCTTCTGCTGCAATTCGCGGTTGTGAATACGAATGCTCCCCCCGCCTAGCTCCACCCCGTTGAGCACAAGGTCATACGCATTGGCGCGCACTTTCAAAGGCTCTCGATCTAACAGCTCTAGATCCGAAGCCTTGGGCGACGTGAACGGATGGTGCTCGCTCACTAGTCTCTGCTCGTGCTCATCCCACTGGAAGAGCGGGAAATCTACAACCCAACAGAACTTCCATTGGTCTGTGGGGATCAGATCTTCGCGACGGGCCAGCTCCAGCCGCAGCGCCCCTAAGACGACGTTCGTCGTCGTGCGCTCCCCAGCGATCATTAAGAGAAGATCACCCGCACGAGCGTGAGTCGCTTGCTGGAGTTGTGACACTATCGGTGCATTGAGAAATTTGGCGATCGGTGATTCTATCCCCTGATCGGTGAATTTCGCCCAGAGCAGCCCTTTGGCGCCGAGCGCCTGGGCTTGTTTTTCAAGCTCAGTTAATTGACTGCGCGAATACTTCGCTCCGCCAGATAGAAGAAGTCCTTTGATGACTCCCCCACTCTTGATGGTCTCGGTGAAGATGCGAAACTCCGTGCTCGCAAGGGCTTGGGAGAGATCTATCAGCTCAAGTCCAACGCGCAAATCGGGCTTATCTGAGCCATAGCGGTCCATCGCTTCGGCGTAGCTCAGCTTGGGGAAGGGGCGCTCCGGCCGCACGCCCAGATGCTTCTCAAACAGAAAGCTGATTAGCTCTTCGATCAATTCAGTAATAGGGCGCTCGTCGAAGACGAAGCTCATCTCTAAATCTAGTTGAGTGAATTCGGGTTGGCGGTCGGCGCGAAGGTCTTCGTCCCGAAAGCACCGCGCAATCTGAAAGTACTTCTCAAAGCCAGCAACCATCAGGAGCTGTTTAAAAAGCTGGGGCGACTGGGGCAACGCAAAGAACTTCCCCGGAAATGTTCGACTGGGGACGAGATAATCTCGTGCTCCTTCGGGGGTAGACTTCGTGAGCATCGGCGTCTCGATCTCGTAAAAACCGCGCTCGCTCAAGAAATTGCGAATATCTAGAAAAACCCGATGGCGCAGGGCGAAGTTCTTCTGTAGCTCTGGGCGTCGCAAATCGAGATAGCGATACTCCAAGCGCACGAGCTCTTGGGCTTCTTGAGCTGCGCTTACGACGTCAATCGCAAACGGTGGTGTCTTGGCATGATTGAGAATTTTCAGCTCGGCGACGCGAACCTCGATCTCACCGGTGGGCAGCTTGGGGTTGATATTTTCAGGCGAGCGCGCGATCACCGTGCCGTGGGCGTAGATCACGTCCTCGCGATTGAGTTCACGCGCGAGCGCGTAGGCGCTCTGCTCTGGGCTGAAGAGCAGCTGCACCAGCCCAGAGCGATCGCGCAAGTCTATAAAAATAAGCCCGCCAAGATCACGCCGCCGATGCACCCAGCCCATTAGTGAAACTTCTCTGCCAACATCGCCCTTGGTGAGCTTGCCGCATTCTGCTGTGCGTTCCATCTTCTATCTCCTCTCCTTCTGGGTGTGGCCCTCACCCCGCCCTGCGGGCACCCCTCTCCCGTAGCTCACCTACGGGAGAGGGGTTGGGGGTGAGGGCCTTTTGCACACGGCCACAACATACGTCACTAATCCCAGGGTGTCGTCGAGCTCGACACTTTGAGAGAGATTCCGTCGACACCACTGAGCCATCTCTTCAGGCGCCACGGTGAAATCTGAAGATTCTTGGCGTCGGCCCGGAGCTAAGTGCGTAAACACTAAGCCCTCCCGCGCCACCCGAAAGAGCTCTCTCAAGAGCGTGCTCATATACCCAAACGGGTCATCACTGATGGGATACCCCAAGACGCTCAACAGAAAGACAATGTCGAACTCGTTCTCCGCAAAGGGTTTTTCTAGCACGTCGCGGCGCTCAAAATAGTCCCCGAAGCGCTTCCGCGCCCCGGCGACCATCTTCTCGCTCAAATCTACTCCCCAATACGAGCGATAGCGCACGCCCTGCGCGTCTAAGTATTTTTTGAGATACCCCAGCCCGCAGCCGACGTCTAAGATCCTTCTCCCCGTCAGGTCGAATTTCTCTACGGCGTGCCGAAAGATCTTCTGCTGCACGGCTTCGTCGGGGTACTCCAAGACGGCCATATCGTCGCCCGCTAGAACGATATTGCGCGCGTCGAAGAACGCCGCGTACTCGTAGTGATCGCGAAAGCGCTTGGGCTTATACAGCGCCATGCGCCGCCGCACGCGACTCCACAGATTCGAGAGCATAGAGTGATTATATCGCTATTGGCACTTCTGAGCTATCTCGACAGCCGATGCTTCATTGAGCGCACCAAAGTCCGTGCCGTTCTCAAAAACGCGCGTGTCGAGACACTCGATAATATTTTGAGAACTCAGTGCCCACAATCCGTAATTGCGGTTGTTCTTGATCTCCACGCGCGTGAGCCAGACTTTGATATCGCTGTGGGCGATCTCCGCGCCGGTGCTGCCGTTGCCCTCTAAGAGAACGTCGCGCAGCGTCAGCTCGATCTTGCCCTCGGCGTCAATGCCGTCGTCGCGGAAGTTGCGCACCGTGAGATTCTCTAGAAAGACCGTGCTCTGGCCGCGCACCGTGATCCCATCGACGTCTCCCAAGCCCGTGCCATCAAGAATAACTTCATCGCGACTTGCCCCGCGAATCCTTATACTCTTATCACGAATCGTGATGAATTCTTTGTACACCCCCGGCGCGATGAGGATCACGCCTTCTCCAACGAGCAAGCCCGATGGGACGTTCTCGCTGACGTCGCCTAACCCGTTGATACCCATTCCCGCGTGCCATGCGTCAATAGCTGCTTGAATTGTGGGAAAATCGTCGGGGACGCGCGAGCCATTGCGGTTGCCCTCGCCGGAGAGTTGAGAGGCGTTGTCCGCGCGAATGCCGTAGCTCTTGTTGCCCCCGATAGTGTTTTGCGAGAGCTGTACTTGAGAAGCCTCGATGGAGACACCATCGCTGGCATTCGCGGTGATCGTGTTTCCCAGCAGCAAGACCTCTGTGCTGTTGCGTATAGCGACCCCAACATCTTGACTTTCGGAGATCGTGCTCTTGCTAACCGTGACTTTGCGGCTCCCTTCGATGCGCACGGAGCCGTGCACCGTCAACGTTGTGATCGAGACGTTTTCAGTGTCAGTAATATTGATCTGCCCTTCCAGCAGAGCGCCTTCGGAGCCCACGATCTGTATGGGCTTTGCGATCTGGGTGGTTTCGCGATATGTCCCCGCTTGAATGTGCAGTGTGCTCCCTTTGCGTGCGGCGTCAATCGCTTGTTGAATCTGTGAAAACGCGCAGCCCGACGGACAGACCGTCAGGGTCTGCGGCGAGACGAACAACACCCAAATCGCCACACCCGCACCGATCACGGCCAAAGCTCCCATCCCAATGAAGACCCAACGACGATGCATAGTGAGTTCGCTTACCTCCGTGCTGAGAATTTTTCGCGCCAGCCTCGACGATACAACAGCCGGATCGCTTGAGCAACCCAGCGCGCGACTTTTTCGCTATACGGATACCAAAAGAGCTCGCGCTTGAACCCAAAGCGATCGACGACAACAGTTTGAGGCCACGTGAACTGTCGCAAGCCCCATTCCCCATGACGGCGGCCCAGCCCGCTCTGCTTGGCCCCGCCGTAGGGCGCTTCGAGAATCGCAAAGTTCGTGATACAGTCATTGACGCAGACGTTGCCCGCTTCTATGTGCCGCGCTAGCTTCATCCCGAATGCTTTGTCTTGCGTAAAGACGCTTGCTGCCAAGCCGTAGATCGAATCATTGGCTAATTGCAGCGCTTCCTCAGCAGAGTTCACTTTCATAATGGGGATGACCGGCCCAAAGGTTTCTTCGCGCATGATCTGCATGGAGTGATCGACGTTCACCAAGACTGTCGGCTCGTAGAACAGCCCATCTTTGCGCTTCCCTCCGACTAAGATTTGCGCGCCCTTCTCGACAGCGTCGCGCACGTGACGCTCCACGATCTCTAACTGCTTGGGCATGGTCAGCG
>JBKBIX010000087.1:0-5686 GCA_046293845.1 Bipolaricaulia bacterium
ACTGAGGACACATCGTCTGATAGAACTCAGGGATCTCTGCGAGGCCCTTCTTGCCGATGAACGGCACGTCGGGAAGCTTGACGGGGAGCTCTTCTTCGGGCACAGGGACGATCCCGCATCGCTCACAGTGAACCATAGGGATCGGGGTGCCCCAATAGCGTTGCCGCGAGATGAGCCAATCTCTGAGCTTATATTTGACGGCAAAGCGTCCCTGCCCTTTGGACTGCAAAAACTCCCCGATCTTGCGGAACGCTTCGCGGCTGGTCATCCCGTTAAACTGCCCGGAGTTGACGAGCCAGCCCTCGCCTTCAAACGCTGAGAGCAATTCGCCCGTGCTCTGGTCGCTCTCGATCACCCTTCGGATTTCAAGTCCGTACTTTTTGGCAAATTCAAAGTCGCGTTGGTCATGAGCGGGCACGCCCATGATCGCCCCGGTGCCGTACTCCATCAGCACATAATTAGCTATATAGATCGGGACTTTCTCGCTATTGACGGGGTTGATCGCGAAGTGCCCTGTGAAGAAGCCTTCTTTCTCGACAGTGACGGTGCCGCGCGCGATCTCGCCCTGCTGCAGCGCTCTTTGCACGAACGCCTCCATCTGGGCGCGTTTGTGGGGGTCGTGCTCGTGAGCGGCGAACGCTTCGACGAGCGGGTGCTCTGGAGCGATAGCCATAAATGTCACGCCGAAGATCGTGTCTGGGCGGGTCGTGAAGATCTTCAGCGTCTGAGAGAGGCCCTCACCCCCGGCCCCTCTCCCGTAGTCACCTACGGGAGAGGGGTGCCCGTAGGGCGGGGTGAGGGCCTCGATAACGAAGTCAACCTCGACGCCCTCGCTCCGGCCAATCCAATTATATTGCATCTTCTTGACGCGCTCCGGCCAGTGCTCCAGTTTTTCTAAGTCTTGCAGCAGCTCTTCGGCATAGTGGGTGATCCTGAAGAACCATTGGGTGAGCTTGCGCTTCTCGACAAGAGAGTCGCAGCGCTCGCAATGGCCGTCTATGACTTGCTCGTTCGCTAAGACGGTCTCGCAGCCGGGGCACCAATTGGCTACGGCGTCGGCGCGATAGGCCAAGCCCCGCTTGTAGAACTGCAAGAAGAGCCATTGGTTCCATTTGTAATAGTCAGGTTCGCAGGTTCTGATCTCGCGGTCCCAGTCGTAGACGATGCCCCACTCCCGAAACTGCTTCTTCATCCCTTCGATGTTGGCTATCGTCCAGTCTCTGGGGTGGGTCTTGTTTTCAATCGCGGCGTTTTCCGCGGGAAGACCAAACGCATCGAAGCCCATCGGATTCAGCACATTGAAGCCGCGCATCTTCTTGTAGCGGGCGAATGCGTCCCCGATGATATAGTTTCTCCCGTGGCCCACGTGCAAGACCCCCGATGGGTACGGAAACATATTGAGATAGTAGAACTTCTTCTCGGTGTTGTTCGTGTCGACTTTGAAGAACCCCTCTACCTCCCAGAAGTCCTTCCAGCGTTGTTCGATCTTCTTGAAGTCGTATTTGGCGATTCTCGGCATAGTGCACCTCGCTGTTCGAGTTCTGAGTTTGACAGTTTCTCAGTGTGTCAGTTATTGTTGCCGAAAGAGTGAGAAGAAAGCAAGTGAGGGGGTCTCCGTGCCTTAGGCACGGAGCAGCAGGAGCAACGGTTTTCGTGTTGGAGCGATCACACGATTCACAGTAGAATTATGGCACAAACTGGGCGAGATGTCAAGGGGTTACTGTATCACAACCCTTCCTGTGCCACTCACGATCTCCCCGACCCGATAGGCGCGCTCCCCGCGCTCTTCTAGAGATTTGAGCACAGCGTCAGCGTGGTCTCGCGACACGATGACGATAAACCCCAAGCCCATATTAAAGACCTCCCACAGCTCCTCTTCAGGGACGTCCCCCCAGCGCTGCAGCGCCCGAAAGAGCTTGGGGATCGGCCAGCTGCCCTTGTGCACGACGGCGTCTACTTTGTCGCTCAAAGCTCGGCCGAGATTGCCTGCAATCCCGCTCCCAGTGATATGCGCCGCACCTTTTACAGAAAACTCCTCCCACAGCTTGAGCACAGCAGTCGAGTAGATCGGCATCGGCTCAAGTAATAACTCTCCCAGTGGGCGTGCCCCTGCTTCAGGGTACGTCTTTCTCAAGTCGAGCTTGGCTTTCTCGATGATCTTTCTGATGAGCGAGAACCCGTTACAGTGCGGCCCGCTGGCACTAAGCCCTATGAGCACATCCCCTGGGGTGACTCTGTGGGGGTCGGGAATGCGCGAGCGTTCCACGATCCCCACGACAAAGCCGACAAGCTCGAAGTCATCTGCTCGCACAAACAGATCGCGCAGTTGCGCCGTCTCCCCGCCGATCAAGACGCAGCCCGCTTCCTCGCACGCCCGCACCATAGATCTGAAGATCTCACGGCTCATCTCCAGATCGAGCTGCGCTACTGAATAATAATCTAAGAAGAACAGGGGCTTGGCCCCAAGACAGACTAAATCATTGACGTTCATCGCCACTAAATCTTGTCCCAAGCCCTCAAATCTCCTGTACTCCAGGGCGATCCTCGTCTTGGTGCCGATGCCGTCGGTGGAGCTGACCAAGGCCGGGTCGCGATAGCCTTTCAGAATCTCTGTGAGCTCGAATAGTCCTGCAAACGGGCCGATCTGCGCGCTCCCCTTGGGATTGAGTTCTTTAATCAGCGCCACGAGCTTATCGGCTTGAGCGATATCGACCCCAGTGTCACGATAGCGCATAGTGTTCACTTCGGCAGCATATATTCTAACGCGGGGTGCTCCGCAGGGAGGCTCCCCTCAGGGTAGCGCGCTGTAAAGCACGCCGTGCAGAAGTGCTCAGCGTCTCTGACACACTGAGAGAGCTCTTCTACCGAGAGATAGACGACTGAGTCAGCCCCCAGAAACCGCGCGATCTCTGGGATAGTCCGGCTCGACGCGACGAGTTCTTCTCGCGTGGGCATGTCGATCCCGAAGTAACACGGCGCAATGAGCGGCGGAGACGCAATTCTCAAGTGCACTTCTTTCGCTCCAAACTCCCTAAGGACGTGCACGATCGCCCTCGAAGTCGTGCCCCGCACAATCGAGTCGTCTACTAACGCTATGCGACGGCCGTGCAAGACCTCGCGCAAGGGCAAGAGCTTCATGCGCACTTTGTGGATTCTCGACTCTTGATAGGGTTCTATAAAGCTGCGCCCGATATAGTGACTGCGAATCAACCCGAACTCTAAGGGCTTATTGAGTCTTCGCGAATACCCCAACGCCGCGGGCAGCCCCGAATCGGGTACCGGCACGACGATATCTATCTCGTGGGTCTCCTTCTCGGCAAGACGCGCGCCGCAGGTCTTGCGAAACTCATAGACGTTATGCCCAAAGAGCGTGCTGTCGGGCCGGGCGAAATAAATAAGCTCGAAGACGCACTGCCGCCGCGGACGCCCCTCCCCAAAGCGCGCTGAGTGCAGCCCCGCGCGATCTATCACTACGACTTCTCCAGGCTCGATCTCCCGAACACACTGTGCACCAAGGATGTCGAACGCCGCCGTCTCGGAAGCAATACACAGATCATCGCCGCGGCGGCCCAGTACCAGCGGCCTAAACCCAAACGGGTCGCGCGCCGCGATCAATCTGTCCCCGTCAATCATCACGACCGAGTATGCCCCGGTGACCTTTGTGGCGATTGTCTCCCATCTCTCTTGGGGATGAGCCCCGCGCGCGCGGGCATAGAGATGTACCAAGCTCTCCGTATCCGAGGTGCTCATGAAGTAGACCCCCTCGGCGAGCAGCTCGTCGCGCAGCTGCGCGGCATTGGAGAGATTCCCATTATGGGCGATGGCGATCCATCGCCCCTCTCTTTTGAGCACGAAGGGCTGGGCGTTCTCCGGCCGGGCGCTCTCCCCCTGGGTCGAGTATCGCGTATGGGCGATCCCCATATGCCCCCGCAAGAGCGAGACGTGCCCCTTAGCGAAGACGTCTTGGATCAGCCCTAAGTCTTTATAGCAGCGCAGCTGCCGCCCGTCGGAGATCGCAAATCCTGCGGCCTCCTGCCCCCGGTGCTGCAGGGCAAACAGCCCCATCTGTAACGCATCAGCGATCTCCGAAGACTGGCTGTAGATCGCAAATAGCCCGCACTCGTCTTTGAGCTTCATAGTTCTAAAGCCGTCTCGTAAGCGTGACGCAGCTCGGCTACCCTGACGCGCTCCCCCCCCAATTCTAGCGCATCTCCCGCTACAGTGCCCACCCGCTGATACGGCACGCCCGCGCCCTCTAAGAGCTCTCTCAGCGCGTCTTCGTGTTCTTTGGAGACGGTGACGACAAAGCGCGACGGCCACTCCCCAAAGAGCATCTCTTCTGAGAGATCTTCCAGCTCGAGTCTTGCCCCAAGCCCACGCGCAAAGCTCTTCTCCGCAAGAGCAACAAGCAGCCCGCCCTCGGAGACATCGTGAGCACTCGCAAGAAGCCTCCTCTCTGCCAACTGGAGCATCGCTTGCACCAGACGGCGCTCCAGCTCCAAGTCCGTCTTCTCTAGAAGCTTTCCGATCAGATAGATCCGATCGCCCTCGCGCTGAAAGCCCATCGGCACCCGCTGCTCGATATCCCTCAGTAGACCCACCATCCCCACGATGGGCGTGGGATAGATCTTGCGGGCTTCGGACTGATTGTAGAAGCTGACGTTCCCCGACACAAAGGGCAGCTCAAAGGCTCTTGCTGCGTCGGCCATGCCCTTGATCACTTGCTCGAACGACCACAAGACTTCCGGGTCAGTAGGGTTGGCAAAGTTCAGACAGTCCGTGATCCCGAGGGGTTCAGCCCCGACGCTGACGAGATTATGAACGGCTTCGCAGACGGCCCGCACGCCCCCCTCATATGGGTCGAGAAAGCAAGAGCGCCCGTTGCCGCCCATGGTGACAGCAATGCCGAAGCGCTCCCCCTTGACGCGCAGCACGGCCGCATCATGCGCCCCAGGGCCGATCACCGTGTTCGTCTGCACCGTGTGATCATACTGCTCATAGACCCATCTCTTGGAGCCGATGGTCGGGGAGTGCAGGAGCTGGGTGAGCTGCTGAGGCCAGCTGAGCACGCTGCGCGTGGGCTTCCATATCGCCGGCCGCAGGCCGGCGAAGGCGTACAGTCCAGACGAAGTCTGGTCCGGCACCCCTCCCACAAGAAGACTGATGGGAACCTCGGCGATCGTCCGACCCTCATGACGAATTCTATAGACCCTTTCGGCGATCACTTCCCCAATCACCGCGGCTTCTAGCCCCCACTTGCGATAGATCTGTAAGAACTTGTGCTCCGAACCGTTCCTGACGCAGAGTACCATGCGCTCCTGCGACTCCGATAAGAGAATCTCGTAGGGGGTCATGGTGGGATCGCGCAGTGGGACCTCTTCGATCTCCAGAGCGATCCCCACCCCACCCCGTGCGGCCATCTCTGCAGGAGCTGTCGAGAGCCCACCAGCACCCAGATCTTGCAGCCCGATCAGCTCCGGAAACCGACAGACCTCAAGAGTTGCCTCGATTAAAGACTTCGCCGTGAACGGGTCGCCCACTTGCACATTGGGGCGTTTTGCTTCGGTCTCCCCGATCAAATCTTCTGAAGCAAACGTGGCCCCGTGGATCCCGTCCCGGCCCGTCCGTGCCCCAACTAGCAGAATCTTATTGCCCACACCCGCAGCAATAGCTCTCTTCCGTTGGG
>JBKBIX010000088.1:0-5635 GCA_046293845.1 Bipolaricaulia bacterium
CTCACCCCGCCCTGTGGGCACCCCTCTCCCGTAGTGACCTACGGGAGAGGGGTCGGGGGTGAGGGCCTCAATCAACCCTTGGAAGATCTTCAATCCGTCCCCACTCCCAAAGAGCTTCTCGCTGTTGCGCTCCGGGTGGGGCATCATCCCGAAGACCGTCCCGTCTTCGTTCATGATCGCCGCTATATTCTCGACCGAGCCGTTGGGGTTCTCCTCAGCATACGTCAGCAGAATCTGACGGTTTCTCTTAAGTCTTTCTAAGATCTCTGTGGGCGCGACGTAGCGCCCCTCCCCATGCGCGATGGGCAGCTCTATAATCTCCCCGTACCCAAACAGATGGGTCAGCGGGGTCGCGTTGTTCTCGACTCGCAGTTTCACGGTCTTACAGATGAATCTCTGCGAGAGATTCTTGGTGAGCGCCCCAGGCAGCAGCCCCGCTTCGGTGAGTATCTGGAACCCGTTGCAGATGCCCAGCACGATCCCGCGCCCTCTCTCTATATACTCTGGGAGGGCCTGCACCACCGGGGCAAAGCGCGCGATCGCCCCCGCCCGCAGATAATCCCCATACGAGAAACCCCCCGGCAGCACGATCAGGCCGTATCTGTCTAAGCTGGTCTCGCGATACCAGAGCAGCTCCGTCTCGATCCCTAACAGATCTTTTAAGACATAATACGTGTCGTGATCGCAGTTGGAGCCGGGGAAGACGACTACGGCCGCTCTCATTCTAGGTGAAGGCCCTCACCCCGCCCTGTGGGCACCCCTCTCCCGTAGTGACCTACGGGAGAGGGGTTGGGGGTGAGGGCCTCAATCAACCTCCTCCAGTTCGAGAGAATATCTTTCGATCACAGGGTTGGCTAAGAATCTCTGGGCGATCTCGGAGACCTTCTCGCGGGCCTGGGCGGCTGAGACCGCTTTGAGTCTGAATTTTATGAGTTTCCCGACGCGCGTCTGCGCGATGTTTTTCAGTCCCAGCTCGATCATGGCGCGCTCGACCGCTTGCCCCTGGGGGTCTAACAGTTCCGGCTTGGGTTCTATCAGCACCCGCACGAGAAACTCTTTCATAGCCCCATCCTCCGCGCCACTTCCCTATAGACCTCTAAGAGATCGCCCGTGTCCTCGCGGAACACGTCTTTATCGAGGCTCTCGTTGGTGTGGGCGTCCCACAGTCTCATCGTATCGGGGCTGATCTCGTCGGCTAGGAGAATCTCCCCGTCTGGGGTCCTGCCGAACTCGAACTTCATGTCCACGAGCTTTAATCCCAGGGAAGCAAAGTAGTCTGTCAAGATCGCGTTGGCGTGCAGGGCTTGATGTTTGATCTGGGCGAGCTCTTTTTGTGTCGTGATGTTGAGTGCCAGGGCGTGGGCGTCGCAGATGGGGGGGTCATGGAGGGCGTCGGACTTATAGAAGAGTTCGAGGAGTGGGGGAGTGAAGGGCTGGCCGCGCGTTAGGCCCAATCGCTTGACGATGGAGCCGGCAGCGCAGTTGCGCACGACGACTTCGAGTGGGATGATCTGGACTCTGTGTGCTAAGAAGCTCTGCTTATCGAGCTGTTTGAGATAGTGTGAGGGGACTTTCCCCTTGAGCAGTTCGAAGAGTTTTACAGAGATTTGTGCGGCGAGGGCGCCTTTGCCGGGGATGGAGGCGCGTTTTTTTCCGTCGCCGGCGGTGACGGAGTCTTTGAAGAAGACGATGACGGTTTGTGGGTCTGGGCCGGGGTAGAGGGTTTTGGCTTTGCCGTCGTAGAGTATCTGCATGGCTCTCACTCGTGATTTATGGTATCAGGTTGAGTGGGTTCTGTCAACGCTGCGGCGGCGATCTGGCGGTGGAGGGGGATGTTTAAGAAGCTGTGGCGCAGGGAGTCGTCGGTGATGCGGTTGGCTGTCTTCTGGAGTTCACTGTATGCGGTTTGCAAGGCATCAACAGCTTCAGGGCGGTTGAGGGCGTGCAGGGCACGGTACTTCAGATAGTGAGCACGGATGAGAAGCTCACCACCCCAGCTGTGCTGTTTGATCAGCTTCAGGGCTGCTTGGGTAGCCTCCAAAGCATTCTGAGCGTCATGGTGCGCCAGATATGCTGCGCTCCAAGCAAGATAGACGCGTGCTGTCAGATACGCCCAATCAAGCTGGTGACTCAGGTGGAGTGCTCGGTGAAGGTTCTGAAGAGATCTTTCAATCTCTCCATTCTCGAGCAGAGTCTGAGCCAGCTCCAGTAAGCACTCCCCCTCTTCGGCGTGGGCTTTTATAGCTTGGGCATTCTCTAAAGCTTGTTTCAGATGCTCTTGAGCGCGCTCGCGTTCGCCAAGCTCTCGGTATGTGACACCGAGCCACCGGTGCATCATGCATTGCCCAAATGAGTCTTCAAGGGAGCTGAAGATTTGATATGCTTCGTGACTGAGCTTGAGGGCTTCGTTGTAGCGCCCAAGGAGCCGATATGTCTGGGCAAGGTTGCAGAGGCTGAATCCCAAACCGAGACGATCGCCTGTGGTTCTGTCTATCGTACAGGATTGCTCCAGATGACGCAGGGCTTGTTGGTACTCTCCTAGATAGCGCAGCGTAGCTCCTATGTTATTCAAGACGGCGCTGGCCTTTTTCTGCTCCTGGAGTTCTCGGTAGAGTTTTAATGATGCCTCATAATGCTCAAGCGCCTGGCGATAATCTCCTAGCTTGACCAAGGCATTGGCGCAGTCATTCCAGGCGTGGGCTTCTTTGAGGCGGTCACATGTACGAAAGATTTCAAGGGCTTGGTGATAGTATTGCCATGCAGCCCTATAGTCGCCCATGCGAAAGTGGATAAGCCCGATTTGATCTAAGACTACGGCTTGGAGTGTGGGGTCACTCTTGCTGAGCTTATAAGCCTCCTGGGCGCACTGGAGTGCTTGGGAGTATTGCGCCGCGCGGATATGCCATAGGGCTTGCCAGTGGAGTGCTTGCGCCTGGTGAAGAATATGTAATCTTCCAGCGAGCGCCAGCAAGCGCTCAAGGCTTCCTTGAGCTGCCTGAAGCTGGCTCTCTTTGAGCTGGAGATCCAATCGTTCGAGTATCAAATCGAACTCCTTCTCCAATCGTTCTCGCTCAGGAAGCCGTCCTATCAGTTTTTGTAACAACCGCAGCCCTTGCTCAACTAGCTGGAGTTCTTCTTCTACATGATAACGTCTCCCATGCTCGCCAATCGCTTTAAACGTCCACTCCAGCGCTTGCACTGGCCGCCCGCCCCGCTCATAGTGCTCTGCCAGTCGCCCTGCCAGTCCCGCTGCCACAGGGTCAGCGTAGACCTGCTTAAGAGCCTGGGCGATCCGCCGATGCCACCAAATCCGGCGCGGCTCTTCAAGAGACTTGTACACGACCTCACGGAGCTTGTCGTGCGCGAATTCGTACCGCCCCCCACGCTCGATCAGCAACCCTTGCGATGTCAGCTCTGCCAAATGCGCAAAGAGCTCTTCTGGTGCTCCCTCCCATGCAGCTTCTAAGACCTCAAGCTCAATCTGAACGGCGCACGCGACCATCTGTAAGACCCTCGCAGCTGCTGCACTAGCCCGCTTCACCCTGCGCTCCAGCAACTGCACCGCCGAGGGAGCCAACGCAATCTGGGACGGATCGGTCAGACGCCAGCGCGCCCCCTCACGCACGAACGCCCCGTTCTCAAAGAGAGCTTGAAGCACAGCCGTCGCCAAGAGCGGATTGCCCACGCTCTCACGATAGAGCCGCCCACCAAAATCCCCCGTCGTCTCCACCTCGTCAGCTAAGCTCTTCACTAAGTCTTGAACTTCTTGCTCACCCAGACGGTGCAGCACGATCTCGTCGAGCCGCCCCACGCGCGATCCCTGATGCCGCACCCGCTCCACCCCGTGCTGGGGACCCAGCTCCTCGGACCGTGCTGCCCCCACTATCAAGAGAGGCTCATTCGTGATCCTCTCTAGAAGATAGCACAGGAAATCGAGCGAGCTGCCGTCAGCCCACTGCAAGTCGTCTACGAGCACAAGCAGCGGGGCCGCTCGCAGCGCGAGCGCCCTGAGAATACTGTACAGCGTCTCGAAGAGCCGGTACTGGCGATGCTCCGCGGGAAGCGTTACATAGGGCAGATCGGGCAATATGCGTCGCAGCTCCGGTACTATCTCGGCGAGCTCCGCAAGCCACGAGGGCGGCACGCCCGCAAGATCAGCGCGCTGCAGCTGTGAGAGCCCATCACGGAGCACTTCAACCCATAGCTGCAACGGCATCGGGCTTTCCAGCTCATAGCACCGCCCGGAGAGGGTCTGTGCCCCCGCGTGCTCACGCGCCCAGCACGAAAATTCTTCACCCAGGCGCGTCTTGCCCACTCCTGCCTCCCCCACAAGAAGCACGGCGCGCCCTAAGCCGGCGCGAGCTCTCTCCAGAGCACAGACGAGCCGCTCCCATTCGCGCTGCCGCCCCACAAACGGCGGATGACGGATCTTCGCGGGGAGAACTGGAGCTTCGGCAATGGGTTTGGGGTAAACCCTCTCTACGTCAGGGACGCGCTCGGCTCGGATCTGTCTGAAGATCTCTTCAGTCTGCGATGACGGGCGCTCGCCCAGCTCGCGCTCTAACAGAGTACGACAGCGCTCATAGGCTCGATATGCGCGCCCCCTGTCCCCAGCACAAAACGCATAGATCATCATCTGGCGATAGAGCGTCTCGTGCAGGGGGGATTCGGTCAGGGCCCGCTCCAGATAAGAAAGCGCGGGGCGATACTGCCCACGCCGCGCTAGCGCGTCTGCTAACAGACTCAAAACCTCGACGAAGCGCTCACGAAAGCGCTCTCGTATCTGTAATGCCCACTCTTCGTATCGATCTTCGGCTAAGTACTCCCCACGATAGAGCGCCACGGCCCCCTCAAAGGCGCGGATCGCCTCGTCGAAATCCCCTGCACCGTGGGCACGCCGCCCACGCTCCTCACAGTGAGAGAACTCTTCGGCATCTATCCAGCAGTCGCTCTCAGCGCTCAGCAGATAGCCCCCGCGCTGCGTGAGAATATAGCGCGACTGCTCCCCATGAGTAAGCTGGGGCTCTAGAATCTTTCTCAGTTCGGCGACGCGACTGCGTAGATTGGACGCGGCGCTGCGCAGCTCTCCATCGGGCCATAAGTATTCGATCAATTCGTCAGGGGAGAAGACCCGCCCGCGCTCGCTTGAGAGGATCTTTAAGAGCGCTTGGGTCTTGGCGTTCCTCCACGCTTCTCTCCCAAGTAACTGCCCGTCACGCTCGAGGGAGAACCGTCCGAAGAGAAAGATTTTTACCCCATAGTGGTCCTCACCCCCGGCCTAGGTGAAGGCCCTCACCCCGCCCTTTGGGCACCCCTCTCCCGTAGTGACCTACGGGAGAGGGGTTGGGGGTGAGGGCCTCGATTATAGCTGCTCCCTGCCCCCAAAGCAAGACCGTGCAAAGTGTGAGCTTTGCACCGGCTTTGCACGGAGCTGCTAGACTCCAGCCGTCGAACATCAACACAAACTCAAACCAAAGGAGGTAGATAGAAATGTTCGACAGAGCGAAGGTCGTGCGGACGGTCGTGGCGGTTCTGGCCCTGGGAGTGTTGGGGACGGTCGTGGTGGGGACGGCGCAGCAGCCGACAAACCCCGCGGATGTGGCAAGTGCCATGGTGGCGTACTTCAAGATCGGCA
>JBKBIX010000089.1:0-5596 GCA_046293845.1 Bipolaricaulia bacterium
AAATCGCTCCGCCAAATCTAATAATTGCCACGCCACCCGCGCCCGCACGCTCCCCCGCGCTAACACCAACTGCCACTCGTGCTGCTTCTGCAACCTCTTCCGCATATAGCTCAAAAAGCGCTCTTCCACTGTAGGAATATGCAGGAACTCCCGCCACTGCTCACGCTTGAGCCAATGCCCTTGGACCTCCCCTAAAGCCTGGAGTTGCCCCTGGCCTTCCGCTTCGCATTCCCAGATCTCCCCAGGCCCCAAGATCTCTAAACAGCTCTTCTCCCCTGACCCCCATGTCCAGATTATCAGCCCACGACAGATCACAAAGAGGTCCCTCTTGGGGATAATCTGCTCTTCTTTATGGTAGGAACAACACGTCAGAGGGTTGGTAGGGGCTATACCCTCCAGCAAGCAGCCCTTGCCACACGCCGAGGCGCTGATCATTGCCCGTCCCTCCCCGCTTTGGCGTGGCTTTATTATAAGCGTCTTTGGGGAGCGTCTGACACTTTGCCCGCCAAACACGCGGAAAGATCGCAAATCTTGGGGCCAGGAGGGTGCTTGACACCCTTGTCTTCAAAGAGAGAAAGACGTAGAATAAAACGATGAGCCAGCTCTTCAGCGCCAAGCAGCAGCGCCCGCCCCTGGCCGAACGGATGCGCCCGCAAAGCTTAGAAGAATTTGTGGGCCAAGAAGACCTAGTCGGCCCCGGCAAACCCCTCAGAAAGATGATCGAGCAGAACGAGATCCGCTCGCTAGTGCTGTGGGGCCCGCCGGGGACGGGCAAGACCACTTTGGGCTGGATCATCGCGCGCTCGTGCGGCGCGGAGTTCTTAGCGTTCAGCGCGACGCGCTCGTCTATAAAAGAGATCCAAAGCGCGATGGAGCGCTCCAAGCGAAAGTTTTTCAGCTACGGCACGCGCGATCTCATCTTCGTTGACGAGCTCCACCGCTTCAATAGAGCGCAGCAAGCCGCGTTTCTGCCCTACGTCGAAGAAGGGTCTATTATCTTAATTGGGGCGACGACGGAAAACCCGTCGTTTGAGATTATTGCGCCGCTCTTGTCGCGCTCGCAGGTCTTTGTGCTCCAGCCCCTCAGCTCTGAAGATATTAAAAAGATTCTGAGACGCGCCGTGACTGATCGCGAGCGCGGCCTGGGCACAAGAAACTTAACGCTCGCGCCCGACGCCGAAGAGTTTATAGCGCACTACTGCGACGGCGACGCGCGAAGAGCTCTGAATCTCTTAGAGCTTGCTGCCGAGACGACAAGAGGGTCTATTGACGTGAAGACGGTGCAAGACGTGGCGCAACGCAAGCTCCCCATTTATGACAAATCCGGCGAAGAGCACTATAACGTGATCAGTGCGCTGCACAAGAGCGTGAGAAATTCTGACCCAGACGCGGCTTTGTATTGGCTGGCGCGGATGCTCGCCGGCGGCGAAGACCCGCTCTACATCGCGCGCAGACTCATTCGCATGGCCGTCGAAGATATTGGACTAGCCGACCCGCAGGCGCTCCCGGTCGCTGTCGCCGCGAAGGATGCGTATGATTTTCTCGGTTCGCCGGAGGGCGAGCTGGCGCTCGCTGAGGCTGTTATCTATCTGGCGACCGCGCCCAAGAGCAATTCAGTATATAAAGCGTTCGGCGAAGCCCAGCACGATGTGGAGACGACGCGCAACGAGCCTGTCCCCTTACACTTGCGAAACCCCGTCACGCAGCTTATGAAAGAGATCGGCTACGGCAGGGACTATCAGTACGCGCATAGTCTCCCAGAGGGCGTCGCGCCGATGGAGTGTCTGCCGGAGAGCCTGCGAGGTAAGAGATACTATCACCCCAAGGATGCGGGCTACGAGCGCGAGATCAAGCAGCGCTTGGAACGCTGGAAGGCGCTGCGGACGAGGGCGCTTGAATCACGGAAGGCACAAAGAAGCACGGAATAAAAAAATCTTTTGTGTGAGGTTTCTGCAGGAGAAGTTTAATCAAAGCGATTGACCAGCGCGCCAGGCGGAGCTGGCGGCGGTGCGGGCCCGGCTGGCTCAGCCCACGAAGTAGAAGAATTTTTCGCTTCCAGTCTGAAAACTTGACAAACCCGCCCCCTTCTGCTATAATCAAATTAGCAGACTAGAGTCGAGTCTGCTAATTTCGAGAAATAACAGAACAGAAGAGCAAAGGAGGTAGAGACCATGACCAGACTCCCAGAACTCTGGAGGGAACCCTTTGCGCTCTCGGCGCGGCTCAGCCGTCTGATGGACGAGTTCTTCGGCGACTTCGAGCGTAGCTTGTTCTTCGACTGGACCCCCTTTGAGGCCTTCGGGCGGACCGATATCTACGAGAAAGACGGGAAGCTCGTCTACGAGACGGAGCTGCCCGGGGTCAAGAAGGGCGATATTGAAATTAAGGTCGAGGACGGCCGGCTCGTCATCAGCGGCGAGGTCAAGCGCGATGAGCGCATCGAGCGCGAGAATTACTTCCGCATCGGCCGTCACTACGGGAAGTTCCAGCGGTGCTTCCCGCTGCCCGAGCAGGCCGATGATCCCAAGAAGATCAAGGCCAGCTTCGAGGACGGCATCTTACGAGTGACGGTCCCGCTGCGGGAGTCCCTCAAAGAGAAAGAAAAACCCATCGAGATCAAGGTCGAGTAAGCTGGGAAGGCCCTCACCCCGGCTTGCCCCTCTCCCGTCCGCGAAGACGGGAGAGGGGGTAGGGGTGAGGGCCTTCGTGTTAAAATCTCTCCCAACTGATCGGCTCGGTGAAATCGGGCAAGCCCTCGGGCGTTAGTGGGACCTCCGCCCGCTCTATAGGGATGACCGGATACCCAGACCCAAATCTATAGATATATGTATACGGCTTCCCGTCCCTGTAGTGCAAGAAGGCTTGAGCTATTAACTTAGCTTTCTCGAGCAGAAGCGGCTTGCCCACGTTGTCGCGCCGCGCGATCCCCAGATCAAAAAGCTCTTTTGTATTGAGAATATACGCGGAGAACGTCACGGCGAAATCTTCGAACTCGTTGGTCATGGCGTAAGTGGGCGGGCCGCCGAAGGGCTCGCGCACGTAATTGATCATATCGGCTCCAGACTGCCTGTGAAGCGAGGCCCACTCGCGCTTGAGGGATGCGCCCAGTTTAATGAAGTGAATAAAGTGCGCCAGCTCGTGATAGAAGACCCCCGTGAAGCGCCGCCCCAGCGTCATACGGTACATCTCCAAGATGCGTTCAGCAGAGAGAAAGCGCCCCTCGACTTCGGTAGACGGGGGCAAAAATTTGATCTGATGCAGCCCTTCTATTAAGCTTAATCCCAAGGAGCGCAGCGCCCGCCACATCTGGTCGCAGTGGTGGTCTTCAAGCTCGCCCGCTTCTTCTTCGTAAGATATACGAATGCCCAGCTCTGCAGCGATCTCGACGCAGAACGCCTTGGGAAACGTAATATCGAGCTCGACGGAGAGCGCCGTGTTGTTCGTGTGGAAGAGCACGACGCGCCAGGGCTGATTAATGCTCTCGGCGTCGGCTTCGGCGAGCAGATCGAAAGAGCTATGGCCCATGGTGAGCGCGACGGGCTGATCGGAGTTGGGCGTATACAGCTGCGCCGAAGCCCATAATTCTAAGGGTCTTATCTCAAAGTGCGCTCGGACAGAGCCGACTGCTGTGGGGGTGAACGAGACTTCGTACAGCTCTCCCGAAGTGACAGTCGCTTTGTACGCCCCCGTCACGGTCGCGTGCGCCGCAACAGCAAGCGTTATGAGCAGAAGCGCCATGAGAGCGGAAATCTTGGCACGCATGGCCAACACCGTCCTTCTCAAGATCGTTCGGGGGTATTGTATCACAAAAGGCGCAGGGACTGACAGCTAGGAGGTCTTGCCCAATTCTAAGAAGATCGCGCCCTTGCGGAACGCCCGCACCGTGCCGTCGGACTGCGAGATCGTGATCGCGATGGAGTTCGTCACTTGCGTGATCGCGGCGGCGGCGTGGTGGCGCGCTCCCAACCCCGGCGGAAGCTCCTTGATGGGATGGGGCACTGCGATGTGACAGCCCGCAGCTAAGATGACTCCGTTGCGCCGAATGACGAATGCCCCATCTAGGGCGGCAAACTCCCGAATACTCTCTTTTAATTTAGGGTCGAGAATGTTCTTTTTGTTGTCAGCATAGCCCTTGAAGGGGTTGAGCACCATCGGTTGGGCGTATTTCAAGACATTGGTCGTATCGCCTAAGACGAACATCGTCCCGACCGGACGGCCTTCGCGACCCTCGTGCGCTAGTTCTAGAGCGATACGAATGAGCGTCTCGAAGACTTCGGGCATCATGCGCTTACTAAAGACTTTTAGAGAGGGTGCGTGCACGATCTGGAGCTCTTGGTTGGGCTGTAATACGAAGAGCGTGTCGAGCATTTTACTCTTCGGCGGCCCGGAGACAAATAAGACCCTCTCGCTCTGCTTCACCCAGCCGTTGAGCAGCGCGATGGCTAACGCTGCCCGAGCTTCGCCGCGCCGGGTCAGCTCCACGTCGGGAATCGCTATAACCCTGTAATTTTCTCTCTTCAGGAGATCGCCGAGGCGTCGGTCGTGGGTCACGAGGATCAGATTGATGTTCAGTCTCTTCTGGAGCTCTTGCAAGCCGTCGTGGTCGAGCCCGAGGGCGTCGGCCCCTAAGATCGCAGATCGTATGTTGGTCTGGGCGATGAAGCCGTGCATGGCGTGCAAGAACGCGCTCGTCTGTTTAGTCAGGTGCTTCATAGGGGCAAGAGAGGGCAGGGGAGGGCCCCTCGAGACGGTTGGGAGCCAGATTTCTCGGGGGCCTTCCCCTCTAACCGAACGTTAACCTGGCTATGGCTTCTGTGGCGTTTGTGGCGTCCCCGACGGAGCTTTAGCATACTTTGCTGGGTTCTTCGTGAACTTGTCACGACAGCCTGGGCCGCAGGCGTAGAACGTCTGGCCTTGATGCGCTAGGCTCACCGCTGCCGTCTTGAGGACCGTCTTGCCGCAGACCGCACACTTGACGGATTCGGTCATCGCCGCTCACCTCCTTTTGGGGCAGCGTTTACGCAATCTCGACGCGACACCCCAGCTCCACTCTGTCTTTGGCGCGCGGGCGAGCGTTCCCAAGCGAAACAGCCGCTTGCTGCATGGTCTCAAGCCTCCTTCTGCTCGTACTAGGGGTAAGAATAAAAAAAAGAAGAGAGATTGTGCGGGGACACTGAGAAGCTCTGTAGACCCTGACGGCTCGAACGTATTGGGTCACTCCTACAAGATGCGCACCTGCGCACTTGCACAACTATAGCATATATATTATAATACTCAATGCAGGGTTTGTCAAGAGACAGAAGTTACCAAGGAGATCGAGATGATCTACGCGCAGTATGTCTATCTCTTTAAGTGCTTGTCGCATCGGTCGCGGCTGCGGCTGATGGAGCTGTTGGCAGCGCACGGGGAGATGACCGTCTCGCAGATCGTCGCGGCGTTTCAAGGGGAAGACATTGAAGACCGCGACCCCAGCACGATCTCGCGCAATCTCACGCTGTTGCGCCAGCAGGGCTTTGTGACCCCGCGCCGCGAGGGCCAGACGAAATACTACTCGCTCAACCTCAAAAAGGTCGAAGAGGCGTTCGCAAGCTTTTTG
>JBKBIX010000008.1:0-27951 GCA_046293845.1 Bipolaricaulia bacterium
CGTCGCTGAGTTAGAGAAGCCCGTCACGCTGGAGCAGATCAACGAGACGTTCACGCGCTACGCTCAAGGGCCGATGAAGCATATTCTAGCTGTCTCACAATGGCCGTTAGTTTCGAGCGATTGCATCGGCGATCCCCACTCTGCCATCGTTGATCTCAGCTCGACAAAAGTGATTGAGAAGAGCTTAGTGAAAGTCGTAGCTTTTTACGATAACGAGTGGGGCTACTCGGCGCGACTGGCTGATCTAGTGAAGTATCTATGACCGGCCTAGAGATTGTGGTTAAGGCGCATGCGGGGCTGCGCTGGGTGGTGCTCGCTCTTTTAGTAATAGGGATTGGGCGGGCAGGATGGGGCTGGCTTGGCTCGCCATCGTATACTAAGCTTGATCGCATCTGGGGAGCGCTCTCCAGCGCGCTGATAGACTTACAAATTCTTCTGGGCGTCGTGATCTTCTTGCTTCTGGATGCGGAGCTGCGCCCAAGTCTCTGGCATCCCGCGCTGATGATCGCAGCAGCCGCGAGCATCCATGTTGGGACAAGCGTCGCGCGACGCCTGGCCGAAGACCGTCGTAGACACTATGCGCATCTGTTGGCATATCTTGTGAGCTTGCTCTTAGTGTTACTGGGCATCCGCGTTGTACGTGGCTCGCTCTTCTAAATTCTAAAAAGTATGCGCGTGCTGGGCAGTGCCGTCTACGCTGTTCTGGATCTCTTCTATCCCCCGCATTGCGCTGTGTGCGAAGAGCCGTTCGGTGACGGCGAGCGCGCGTTTCTCTGTCGCGAATGCGACGCGAAGATCGAGCGCATTGATCAGAGCCATCTCTGTCGCTGTGGGTTGCCCTTGCCAGAAACCCTCGATCTCTGTCCCACATGCGCCCAGGGCGAGAGAGTCCTTGAGCAGATCCGCTCGTTCGGCTGGTACGAAGAGAGAGAAGATCCAAATCACGTGCTCAGTGCTTTGATAAAGATCTTTAAATACAGGGGCGAGCGCGCGCTCGCAGCTCTTTTGGTACGCTATCTCGACCAAGCCGGACAGCCCCTGCGCCCACGCGTCGAGCAGATCACGTTTGTCCCCATGTACCCTAAGAAGGAGCGCAAGCGCGGGTTCAATCAAGCAGAGCTCTTAGCGCACGAGCTTGGGAAGCTCTGGGGGCTCCCAGTCGTGCGCACTTTAGAGAAAATCAAAGACACTGAACCCCAAGCGAGCCTCCCTCACGAAGCGCGCCGCGAGAACATCCGCGGGGCCTTCCGACTTGCAAAATTCACCCCGTGCGCTACTATTCTCATAGTGGACGACGTCTGCACCAGCGGCGCGACGCTGAGCGAGTGCGCGCGGGTGCTCATGGAGAGTGGGATCGAGAGAGTCTACGGGCTGACCGTAGCGCGAGCAGCGCCGAAGAATATCGTGCACGCGGAGGACGCATGAACGTCCAGACCATCGTGCTCACGGAATACCAGTCAAACTGCTATATCGTCACCGATGGTGACGTCGGGCTGGTCATTGACCCCGGCGCAGAGAGCCCTGAGCTCCTCGACCTGATCGGAGACACAAAAATCCTCTATATTCTCAATACCCATTGTCATCCCGATCACATCGGGGGAGACGAGTTTCTGCGCCGGCGCCTCGGCGCAAAACTGCTCTTTCACGCCGATGACCAGCAAATTTTTGAGCACTTTATGACCGACAAGATCAAGCCGGATGGCTATCTCACCGATGGGCAGACCATAAAACTCCATAGTCTGATCTTTGAAATCTTGCACACACCAGGGCACTCACCGGGGAGCGTCGTCTTCAAAGTTGAGAGCGAGAAAGTCCTCTTCACCGGGGACTTGCTCTTCGCGGGAAGCATTGGGCGTACAGATTTTCCCGGCGGTGACCCTCACCAGATGGCCCGATCGCTCAAGAGACTCTTAGCACTAGCGGGAGATTATACGATCTACTCCGGGCATGGCCCGGTGACAAAGCTCTCTGTCGAACGCTGGACGAACCCGTTTCTGCAAGACCTAACCCTTAGCCCCTTCCCTTTTAGGGGAGGGGTATAGGGGAGAGGTGAGGTTGCGATGGCTAGCCGCGACGAGATCGAACTCATCCGCGAGCGCGCCGATATGTTAGAAATCGTGTCGCGCTATGTCACCCTGAAAAAAGCGGGGAAGAACTATATCGGCTCCTGCCCGTTCCATCAAGACAAGACGCCAAGCTTTACAGTGAACCCCGATAAAAAACTTTTTCACTGTTTTGGGTGCAACGAGGGCGGGGATATCTTTCAGTTCTTGATGAAGATCGAGCGCATTGATTTTTCCGAAGCACTGGCGCGCCTTGCGGCCCAGACGGGGGTGTCGATCCGGCGCGAGCGCGCCTCGCCCTTGCAAAAACTCAAAGAGCTCAACGAGCGCGTCTGTCTCTATTTTCAGACGAATTTAGTCAGCCCCGCAGGCCAGCGGGCGCGCGAGTATCTCAAGCAGCGGGGCTTCTCCAAAGAGATTATAGAGAAATTCCGAGTGGGCTATGCCTTGCCCCGCTGGGACGATTTGGTGAAGCGCTTCTCCGGCGAAGCCCAGGCCCTGGAGACGCTCGGCGTGGCGCTGCGCAGCAAAGACGGCTCGTTCTATGATCGCTTTCGGGATCGTCTGATCTTCCCCATCTGGTCTCCCGCAGGAGATATTATCGGCTTTGCTGGGCGGGCCCTGGGAGATGAGGAGCCCAAATATCTCAATATCTCGAATACCCCGCTCTTCGAGAAGGGCACAGTGCTCTATGGGTTGAACTTCGCGCGCGATGCTGCCCGCGATTCCGCGACATTGATCATCGTTGAGGGCTACACCGACGTTATCAGCGCGCACCAAGCTGGGGTCGAGAACGTCGTTGCCGGCATGGGGACAGCTCTTACTGTCAATCAAGCGCAGCTGCTCAGACGCTATGCCTCCCGTGTGATCTTAGCCTATGACCGAGACGCAGCGGGACGCGCTGCGACCCTGCGGGGCTTGGCGCACTTGCGCAACTGTGACCTCGACGTCTCCGTCGCGCTCCTGCCTCCTGAACACGACCCTGACAGCTTCATACGCGCCCACGGACGCGAGGCTCTTCTGCAGATCATAAGAGGCGCAATCCCCTTCCATGAGTTCTATCTCCAAACTCTTCTTGAAGACCATCCGGCAACGACGGTTGCAGGGAAGGAGAAGATTCTGCAGAATGTGAGGGAGTTCTTGCCGACATTGGTCAGCGTGGCCGTACGGCATGAGATCATTCGGGAACTCGGCCGGGTGCTCAACTTACCGGAGGAAGAGGTCGCACGGGCCGTGAAAACCGGCAAGCGAGCAGGTATAATGACCCTGCCGGCCGCCGAGGAATCTGCATGGGGGCCGGAGGAACACGTGCTGTACTTCGTGCTCCAGGGGGATCTGCCCTTGGAGCAGTTGCGCGAGCGACTGGACGTGCAGGACTTTACTCGGTACCCTGAGATCGCCCAAGCGCTCTGGGAACTGGGTGAAGAGTGGACGGTCGAAGAGCTCTTAGCGAAACTCTCGACCGAGGATCAAGCGACGGTGCGGCGGCTTGCCCTGATGCAACCGCCCCTCAAGGAGAGTGACCGCGAAAGGGCCCTCGCCGAAGCGCCGATCCGACTGCGGCAAGTGCGGGTCGAGGAGCGGATCGCGCGGCTGCGCGAGGAGGTGCGGGCAGCCGAGCGAGCTGGAGATCGCGAGCGAGTGTGGCAACTCCAAGGAGAGCTAGTGCAACTCCTCCACGGGGGAAGGAGGTCGTGTGAGTAGCACAGGGTTGGAGCGCGAATTCGGGACCAACGGCGTGCCGGACGATGCAGCGATCTACGATATCCCCGAGTTCTCCGAAGAAGAGCTCGAAGAGCAACTGGAAGAGGAGACCGACGAAGAGCTGGAAGAAGACGGGGAAGCTCTCGAGCTGGAAGCGGCCCATGACCCGGTCAAGATGTACCTCCAAGAGATCGGCAAGATCAGCCTGCTCTCGCGAGAGCAAGAGGTCGAGCTCGCCAGTCGGGTCGTCGCGGGGGAGAAGTGCGCCCGCGACTTGCTCATCACTGCGAATCTTCGACTTGTCGTCTCGATCGCCAAGAGATACATGGGGCGCGGGCTCTCATTCTTAGATCTCATTCAAGAGGGCAATTTAGGGCTGATGCGCGCGGTCGAGAAGTTCGATCACACCAAGGGCTATAAGTTCAGCACCTATGCGACCTGGTGGATCCGCCAAGCGATCACGCGTGCCATCGCCGATCAATCGCGGACGATTCGTATTCCCGTGCACATGATCGAGACGGTGCGCGAGCTCCAGCGCGTCAAGAAAGAGCATGTCCAAGAACATGGAGCAGCACCAGACCTCCAATCGCTCTCCGACGAGCTTGGCATCCCCAAAGAGAAGATTAAACAAGTGGAGAACGTCTCGCAATACACGAGCTCGCTGGAGCGTCCCATCGGCGAAGACGAGGAAGATACCCTAGGGGATTTTATCGAGGACAAGAACGCGCCCTCCCCGACGAAAGAGACATATCGGATGTTCTTGGTAGAGGAGCTTGACCGAGCGCTCAACCAACTGAGCGACCGAGAGAAAGAGATCCTCAAGCTGCGCTACGGACTTGAAGACGGGCACCCGCGCACGTTGAAAGACGTGGCACGGGTCTTCAACATCACCCGCGAGCGGGTGCGCCAGATCGAGATCAAAGCATTAGAGAAGCTCAAGCACCCCACACGAAAAGAGGAGCTGCAAAAGTTCCGACAGCTCTTGCTCAGTGAAGAGTGAGCGTCCTATACTGATCGTGGGGCCGACGGCGGTGGGCAAGTCCGAGCTGGCCGTTGCCCTCGCCCTAAGAGTAGACGGCGAGATCATCTCCGCCGACGCTCGGGCTATCTATAAAGACTTAAACATCGGGACGGCCAAGCCCCCTGCTCAGCTGCGTGCAAAAGTCCCGCATCATCTCATAGATTTTTTAGAGCCCACCGAGCACTACGATGTGATGCAATTCCGCCGCGACGTGCTCAGAGCTATACAAGAGATTCACGCTAGGGGGAGAGTGCCCATCGTCGTGGGCGGGAGCACTCTGTATATCTCTGCCCTGACGGGGACATTTTTCGCCGGGCCAAAAGCCGACCCCCAGATCCGCCAACGCTTAGAAGCCGAGCCCCAAGAGAAATTGCGCAAACGATTGGAAGAGATCGACCCTGAAGCGGCGCAGCGCATCCATCCTCACGATAAAGTGCGCACGGTGCGGGCGCTCGAAGTCTACGAGCTGACAGGACTCCCCATCTCGCGATGGCAGAAAGAATCGAAAGTCCCGTTCCCATACAAATTTACAAAGATCGGGCTGACGCTCGATAGAAAAATTCTCTATGAGCGCATCAACGCGAGGGTCGACCAGATGATCGCTGCCGGGCTTTTGGAAGAAGCGAAAGCGTTAAGAGCAAAGCTCACACCAGAGATGCCCGCGTATCGAACGATTGGGTATGAAGAATTCTTCGCATATCTTGACGGGAAGATCTCGTATACGGAAGCCGTGAGACTCATAAAGAAGCACACGCGGGAGTACGCCAAGCGCCAAATAATCTATTTTAAGCGCGAGCCGGACGTCCATTGGATAGACGTGACGGGGAAATCTCGTGAAGAAGTTTTGGACGAGGCCCTCACCCCCGACCCCACACCCCCGGGGGAGCCACGGGAGAGGGGTGCCCGCAGGGCGGGGTGAGGGCCACAACTCTGCGCAAGATCTCTCGAGCGACCTCGCGCTTGGGCAGACACGGCAATCTCTCACTTCTCCCGTCGCGATAGAGCAGCGTCACGATATTCGTCTCGACTTCCGGCCCAGCCCCTGGAGCCGTGATGTCATTAGCCACGACGATATCTAAATTTTTCTCTTTGAGCTTCTCGCGTGCGTGCTCTAAAAGCTTTTCGGTCTCGGCAGCAAAGCCTACTAAGATCTGATCTTTCTCCTTACGCCTGCCCAGCTCTGCCAGAATGTCTGGGGTCTTCTCTAAGACGAGGGTGATCTCACGTGCTCCAGCCTTTTTGAGCTTCTGCGAGAACACTCTCTTAGGTCGCCAGTCGGCGACCGCGGCAGCCATGAGAATCAGATCGTATTGTGCAAAGCGCTTCAAAACAGCTTCTCTCATCTCCTCAGCGCTCTCGACTCTCACGCATTCGACCCCTGCTGGGGGCTCCAGTTGCGTCGGCCCACTAATCAAGCAGACCGCATCGGCCCCGAAATTTCGAGCTTGCTCGGCGAGCGCATAGCCCATCTTCCCCGAACTCTTGTTGGTGATACAGCGCATAGGGTCGAGCATCTCGCGCGTCGGCCCCGCTGTGACAAGCACGCGATGCCCTCGCAACAAAGCGCGCTCAGCAAGAATCTCTTCAATCGCTTTGAGGATCTTCTCTTCAGACGGAAAGCGCCCGATCCCCGACCGCCCGCTCGCCAAGTGCCCCGTCTCCGGCTCTACAAAGCGATAGCCCAACCGTGAAAGCCTCTCTTTGTTCTCTTGAAAGATCGGGTTGGTGTACATCTGCGATTCCATCGCGGGAATTATTAAGACGGGGGCACGCGTCGCGGCGAGCGTCGTCGTCAGAAGATCATCGGCGATCCCGTGCGCGAGCTTCCCGATAATATTATACGTCGCGGGCATCACGACAAAGAGATCAGCATTATAAGCGAGTTCGACATGCGCCAACGGCTCGTCCCACAGATCTGTGAGCACCCTGTGGCGCGAGAGCGTCTCGAACGTCATGGGCGCGATAAACTCGCACGCGGCGCGCGTCATAATCACTGTGACATCTGCGCCGGCTTGGGCGAGCTTGCTCACAATAGACGCGGCTTTATACGCAGCAATCCCACCGCAGATGCCCGCGACGATCCTTTTTCCTACCAATGTGTCCATTCTTCAGGAGCGCCGGGTACGCCACAGGTTGCGCATCCCCGTCAAGAACGCTGGCACGATCTGCCGAGAAAACCTTGGCCAGATCGCAATGACGACAAAGAGCAGCCAGCCGATCAGCAGCGCCCCGTATCGAGGGACTCGCGTCACGGCTACAAGAAGCATCCCAAAGTACGGGGGCACCTGCACTGCCCAGCGTAGGTGCAGCGCCTTGAAATACCATAACGAAAGCGCCACAAGGGCGATATACCCCAACGCCACTTCTACCGAAATGAACCCCGCCAATGCGAGATAGCACCAGCATCCAAACGCAAGCGTCATGTCCGCTGTCAGATCGTGATCGCTCATGAACGTATGAATCTGTCGCGGGTCACGACGCGCTATCGCCCCGTCAATGAGGTCCGTCGCCCACGCCAACCATAACGTGAGCATCGCCGCTTCAAGGCTATTTTTCTGTAACCCCAGCCAGATCAGATAGAGCCCACAGAAGAACCGCGAGGCCGTGAGCAAGTCGGCCAGCGTCTTGGCGTGCAGCACGCTTACCACCTCCCACGGATACTATAGCTCAGATCGTTTTTTTTGGCAAATGGCGCAGGGCGAGTTTGAGCGTGCTGAGCGCCAACAGGGCGCAGCGCGGACGGGAGAGCATCACCTCGCGTCCAACCCAGCCCATGACGTCATCAACCGTGATATTTTCGGCGTATGAGAGAGCTTGGCCCTTGAGCTTTTCCGTGAGGATCGACGCTGAGGCTTGGCTGACGGTGCAGCCCTCGCCCTCAAAAGAGATATCGGTGATTTTGCCGTCGTCGCCGGTCTTGAGATAGATCGTGATGACATCGCCGCAGCCGGGGTTCCCCAAGGTCATCTGCGCGTCGGGGTTTTCCAGTCTTCCCCGGTTGCGCGGGTTCTCATAGTGATCTAAGAGAAACTCGATCTGGGCTTGGCGATCCACCGTTACGGCTCGGCTCCCTTCTTGATCGGCACGTTGACTAAGTTGCCCCACTCCGTCCAGGAGCCGTCGTAGTTCTTGACTCTCGAATACCCCAACAGATACGTGAGCACGAACCACGTGTGCGAGCTGCGCTCCCCGATACGACAATACGCAATGACGTCTTTATCGGGTGTGATCCCATAGTGTGCGTAGAGCTTCTGGAGTTCTTCTGCGGGCTTGAAGGTGCTGTCGTCGGGGTTGACGGCTTGTGCCCACGGGATATTGACAGCGCCGGGGATGTGTCCGCCGCGCTGTGCGCCCTCTTGTGGGTATTCGGGCATGTGAATCAGCTCGCCCGTGTACTCTTTGGGTGTGCGCACGTCTATCAAGACGCGATCGGAACGATTCAAGCTTGCGAGGACCTCGTCGCGGAACGCGCGAATAGAAGGATCTGGGTCCTTGGCGCGATAGACGGTCTTGGGGGAGCTGGGGACTTCTCGAGTAAGTGGACGCTTCTCGTCCAGCCATTTCTTGCGCCCGCCATTCATAATCTTCAGTTTTCTGTCGTCATGCCCAAAATACCGAAAGAGCCAGAACGAGTAAGCCGCATACCAGTTGTGCTTATCGCCGTAGAAGACCACAGTGGTGTCGTTGGCGATGCCCTTCTCGCTCATGAGAGCTTCGAACTGCTCTTTCGTAAGAAAGTCTCTCTTCTCAGGATGCTGAAGCTCGGTGAACCAATCTATCTTGACGGCACCGGGGATGTGGCCTTGCTCGTAGAGCAACACGTCTTCATCGGACTCGACGATGCGCACGTTGGGGTCGCTGAGGTGCTCGGCGACCCAGCTGGTTTCGACCAAGACATCAGGGCGTGCGTAGCCCATACGATCGCCTCCTGTCACACGGCACACGATAAGTATAAAAAATCGGACTAATTTTGTCAAGTTTTCCCAATTTGACAAACGCTTGAGTTTGTGCTATATAGGCAAGCACGGTTTTGAGACCGGCACAATACTTCATAAGGAGGTGATCTCCGGCAAGCTGTAAAAGTGTAATCAAGCAGGCCAGACAGCTTCAAGTCCCAACTGAAAAAACAAGGGGGGGTGTAAAAATGGGACAGCAGATCTCTAGACGGAAGTTCCTTAAGGCTGCTGGAGTTGGGGCATTGGCTATAAGCTTCAATCCCTTCCTCCGAGTATCCGGGCAGCCTCCAACCCTAAAGATCATCCAATGGCAACACTTCGTCCCTGCGCACGATAAATGGTTCGACGCCTTTGCCAAAGAGTGGGGCCAGAAGCGCACCCCACCAGTCAACGTCGAGGTCGAGCACATCTCGTTTGCGGATATCATCCCCAGGGCGAAAGCGATCGTAGCCGCCAAGAGCGGCCCGGATCTATATGGCTTTCTTGCGCCACCGTCCCAATTCATCGAGGACGTTATCGACCACACGGACATCATTAAGACGTTAGAGAGCAAGTACGGGCCTTATAGCCAGCTAGCCAGAAGAAGCACGTTCAATCCCAGGACCAACACGTTCTTCGGGGTCTCCAACATGTGGACGATTGACCCCTGGGATTACCATAAGGACGTGTGGGAAGCTATCGGCATGCCGAACGGCCCCAGCACGCTTCAAGACCTCCTCGTGGCCGGGGATGAGATTAAAAAGAAGTTCCCTAACATTCCGATCCCGATTGGCGTCGGGTTCAGCCAAGACATCGACTCCAACATGGCCATGAGAGCGATCCTATGGTCGCATGATGCTTCCATTCAAGATGAGAACGAGCAGGTCGTGCTCAACTCTCCCCAGACGCTGGAGGCCATCAAGTTTGCCGTCGAACTCTTCAAGCGGGCGAGCCCAGAGGTCCTCACGTGGAATGCCGCCTCGAACAATCAAGCCTTCAACTCGCGAGCGACTTCTATTATTCTCAACTCCATCTCGGCGTACCGCGCCGCTCAAGATAATAAGCTTGCGCTCCCTGGTGGAGCTCCCGGCTCTCTAGCCGATAACACCTTCTTCACCGAAGCGTTGAAAGGGCCGCGGGGAACGGCTTGGGCGAGCGAGCATGTCATGCACATCTACGTCATCTGGAAGTTCTCCAGACAGCAAGATCTGGCCAAGGAGTTTTTGGTACACCTCGTAGCCAACGCGCGGGATGAAGCCCTTCAGAGCAAGCTCTACAACACTCCGTCGTTCTTGGGCGCGATGGCCGATCCCACCGTGCCACTTGCTCAGAAGCCCCGCGCAGGCTGGGAGTGGCTCAAGCAGCAGTTTGAGAAAGACCCCAATAGCCACAAGCCCAATGACGCGGCGCAGACGCAGAAGTTGAAAGTGCTATTCAGCGCCGTGGAGGAACCCCTACCCGATGGGAAGGTCAAGACGGGTTGGGCCACCAACATCGGCCATCCAGGCCCGGCCAACCCCGCCATCAGCCAGATCTTCGATGACTACGTGCTCGTGGACATGTTCGCCAAAGCGGCCACGGGAAGGCTGACCCCTGAACAAGCCCTTGCTGAAGCGAACGCGCGAGTCAAAGCGATCTTCAACGACTGGCGAAGGAGAGGGCTGGTGGGAGGCGATCCGGCCAAGGACAAGTAAGCATGACTTCTACGCGAGAGGGGGGAGCGCGAAACGCCTCCCTCTCGCGTGAGAAGTTTATCGGGAGGCACTCGTGGCTGTCGTCGAGACCAGGGGTCTCACAAAATACTTCGGCAAGGTGCGAGCAGTCGATGGAGTCGATCTGATCGCTCACGATGGGGAGTTTCTTGTGCTGTTGGGGCCCTCCGGCTGTGGCAAGACAACACTGATGCGCATGATCGCTGGCCTGGAGCCACCTACAGCCGGCGAGATTCTCATCGGCGGCCAGGTTGTTACGGACTTGCCCCCGCGCGCACGCCGCATCGCTATGGTCTTCCAAAGCTATGCGCTCTATCCCCACAAGACGGCCTTTGAGAACATCGCCTTCCCCTTAAAGGCCCAGGGTCTAAAGCGAGAGACGATCAAGGAGAAGGTGGAATGGGCTGCGACCATGTTGGGGATCACGCATTTGCTGGATCGGAAGCCCCGTGAGCTTTCAGGGGGAGAACGCCAACGAGTGGCACTAGCGCGGGCCATCGTGCGCGAGCCCACAGTCTTTCTCTTAGACGAGCCGCTCTCCAACTTAGATGCGAAACTCAGACACGCCGCGCGCGACGAGCTCAAACGCTTCCAGCGCAGCATCGGGACGACAACTATTTACGTAACGCACGATCAAATCGAAGCTATGGGCTTGGGAGATCGTATCGCCGTGATGCACGCCGGGAAGGTGAGGCAGATCGGAACGCCCCATGAAGTCTATCACGAGCCTGCGGATACGTTTGTAGCTACGTTCGTGGGAACGCCCCCTATGAACCTCATCGTGCGGGATGACGTGATCATCGGCTTCCGCCCTGAAAGCTTCCTGCCCACAGAGATCTATAGCGCGCACGATGACCTGGCAAAGTTTCAATTTCACGTGCGTCGGATCGAGCACTTGGGTTCTGATCGGCTGCTGTACGGTTCGCTAATGGGCAAAGACGAGTTGAATGTGATCGCTAAGCTCCCTCTGACCGTGTCCACTGATATTCATGAGGGGAGAGACTACGAGTTCGCAGTGCGCGCACAAGACATGAAATTCTTCGAGCGCGAGACCGGCCTGCGCATCGCAGCGCAGCCCTTGTAAGATCTTTATGGAAATCGCGCGAAAGGTTCCACGGGTTGGCTGGCGCTATCTTCTGGAGCGCGAGCGCGTGCTCAGCTCTATGCTGCTCAGCCCTGCCATCGGATATATCGTGCTATTAATCGGTGTTCCACTGGTGTTAGCTATCTACTTGAGCTTCACCAACGCCATCAGCGGGCACTTAGAAGCCGACTTTGTAGGGCTGAAGAACTTCCGCACCGTCGTGACTGACCCCATCTTCCTCCAAGCGCTCAAGAACACCTTCATCTTCACGTTCGCTTCTCAGTTGATCGTATTAATTTTGGCAAAGATTCTAGCGCTGGCTTTGATCAAGAGCTTTCCGGGCAGGCCCATCCTGCGATTCTTAATCTTGCTCCCTTGGGTAGCCCCCATCAGCCTGACGACGCTCGCGTGGGACTGGGTCTTGGGAGCGAGCAACTCCAGCTTGAGTGTCATCAATTGGACGCTGCGCGCGGTGGGCCTGCTAGGCCCCAACGATTGGATTTATTGGACAGCTTTTCCCGAACCAGCGATGGCTGCTATTATCCTCATTCACGTCTGGCGAATGCTCCCCTTTGCAACTATCATCATTCTGGCCGGGCTGACTTCAATTCCCCAAGAGATTCACGATGCTGCTACTGTGGATGGGGCGGGCTTCTGGCGCCGCCTCTTCGAGATCACCCTCCCCTTGATGCTCCCCATTGTGGCCGTCGCGGTGCTCTTCGGCATCATCTTCACGGCCACAGATATGACAGTCGTCTATATCCTCACCCGCGGCGGACCGTACAATAGCACCCATGTGCTAGCAAGCTTAGCGTGGCAGCGCGGTATCTTTGGAGGCCAGCTGGGAGAGGGCGCAGCCATCGCGATCTTCCTCCTCCCGCTCTTGCTCGTTGTCGCCTTCTTGATGCTGCGGCTCGCCCGCCGCACGGAGGTCACATAAATGAAAATACTGCGCCCATTAAAGAAGTTCAGCACACAGCTTTCACTATATGCGCTCGTTCTGCTCTTTGTCGCTTTTGCCGTCTTCCCCTTCTATTGGATGGGGGTGAGCACCTTCAAGCGCAATGAGGACCTCTTCCATGTGGCGACCGACCCCGCGCACAATCCCTATCTCTTTAATCTGCCCCCTACGCTAGAGCACCTCAAGCAACTCTTCTTCGAAACCCGCTACGTCACGTTCGTACTGAACACGTTCTTCATCGGGGTGTTGGTCGTCGTGATCACGTTGCTGATTGCTGTTCCGGCGGGCTATAGCCTGGCACGGCTGTCGGGTCCGTGGGGGGAGAAGTTGGGCATTGGCATCTTTTTGACGTATCTGGTCCCGCCTACCTTGCTCTTCATCCCCTTGGCCCGCCTGATCGCGTTGGTGGGCCTCCAGGACACCCTCTGGTCTCTCGTGCTCATCTACCCGACTTTTACCATCCCATTCTGCACATGGCTGCTCATGGGTTTCTTCAAATCTATTCCAAAAGACATTGAAGAGCAGGCACTGGTGGACGGCTGCAGCCGCCTGGGGGCTATCGTGAAGACGGTGCTCCCCCTTTCTGTCCCCGGCTTGCTTACAGTAGTGATCTTCTCGTTTACCCTTGTGATGCAGGAATTCGTCTATGCCTTGACTTTTATTCTCTCCGTGGGGAAGATGACCATCAGCCTAGGGGTTCCCATCGCGCTGGTGCTGGACGTCTACCGCTGGGGCCCGCTGATGGCCGCGACTTTAATATCGAGCATTCCCGTTGCGATCCTGTATAATCTCTTCTTAGATCGCTTCATCGCGGGGTTTACCGGCGGAGCAGTGAAGGGCTAAAGCACTCCCTTCACCAGCCCGCCGTCGACTTGAATAACTGTCCCCGTAATGTAGCGCGCGTTCTCAGATGCCAAAAACGCCACAAGATCAGCGAGCTCTTCGGGCTGGCCCATCCGCCCCATCGGGATATCTTTCGTCCAGAAGCGCCGAGCCTCTTCAACGTTCCCTGAAGCACGCAGTAGTTGTTCCATGCGATCTGTCTGGGTGGGGCCAGGACAGACCGTGTTCACCGTGATCTTCAACGGCGCAAGCTCGTTGGCCAAGCTCTTGGCCAGCCCGACCACCGCTAAGCGCAACGAATTCGAGAGTATGAGGTTCTCAATGGGCTGCTTCACAGACACCGACGCAATGTTGATGATCCGTCCTGCTCCCCGCTTTTGCATATGGGGGATCGCTTCGCGACAGAGCCGCACGACGCTCATGAGCGTCAGATAAAAAGCTTGCTCCCAGTGGGAGTCATCACACGCGAAAAAATTCCCCGGCGGCGGCCCCCCAGCGTTGGTCACTAAGACGTCTACTCCCCCAAATCTCTTGACCGTCTCAGCGACGAGATTTTTGATGTCGTCGGAGCGCGTGACGTCGGCGCGGATGGGGAGGACTTCCGTCTTCGTCAGCGAACTGATCTCTTGAGCTGTCGCGTGGAGCGTCTGCTCATCGCGGGCGCAGATCGCTACCCTCATGCCCTCGCGAGCCAATCTGAACGCGACAGCTTTCCCTAACCCCTTGCTCGCCGCGGCGACGATCCCGACCTTGCCAGAAAGACCTAAATCCATCTTACATCTCCCTCCTTGAATCGCAAGCAGTGCCAATATCTTACTGCACAAGGGGGCAGGTGGGCCATCTCCTTCGGACAGCCGCGCTTGCGGCTCCCTCAAATTTCGTGCTACAATACGACGTATCGAGTGGGGTATATGAAGATATTAGTAGTGGACGACGACCCAGACATCGTGGGCCTGCTCAAGCACTTTCTCGAGGGCAAGGGGCGCTCCGTGCAGACGGCCTCCGATGGAGCCCAAGCGCTCGAGCTCTTCCGCAAAGAGCAGCCCGATCTAGTGATCCTCGATGTGATCATGCCGGGGATGGACGGCTGGGCCGTGCTCAAGAAGATCCGCGAGCAGTCGCACGTGCCCGTGCTCATGCTCACCGGCAAGGACGCGCCCACCGACAAAGCCAAGGGGCTGCTCTCCGGCGCTGATGACTATATCGCCAAGCCGTTCGATCTGGCAGAGCTGGAAGCACGGATCATCGCGGTGATGCGCCGCTATAAAGCCCCAACACGCCCCAGTATCACCAGAGTAGGCGATCTCGAAATTGACGACGGGGCCAAGCAAGTCAAGATAGCGGGCCGGACGGTCTCCCTCTCGCCCAAAGAGTATGAGCTGCTAAAGCTCTTAGCATCGGAGCCAGGGCGCGTCTTCTCCCACCAAGAGATCATCGCTGAAGTCTGGCAAAATAAGCCCCTTATCACCTCAAGTGACGTGACTAAGTATATTTATCTATTGCGGGAAAAGCTCGAAGAAGACCCCGATAACCCAAAGTATATCTTGACGGTGCGCGGTTTCGGGTATAAATTAGAGCACCATGGCAGAGCCGACTAAGACCAAGCTCAGCTACGAAGAGTTTCTCAAGCTCTACGACGAAGACACGCACGCCGAGTGGGTGGATGGCGAGGTGATCGTGTTGTCTCCAGCATCGAGTCGTCATCAAGATCTATCGGGCTTCTTGACAGCTATCTTAAGGGCTTATGTTGAAGCGAAGCAGCTTGGGGTAGTGCGATCAGCACCGTTTCAGATGAAGCTTGGGCTTTCTGGGCGCGAGCCGGATCTGCTCTTCGTCGCCCAAGAGCACCTAGAGCGTCTCAAAGAGAGCCATCTGGACGGCCCTGCGGATTTAGTGATCGAGATCATTTCGCCGGAGAGCCGGCTGCGCGACCGCGGCGAAAAGCTCGCCGAATACGAACTAGCAGGGGTGCGTGAGTACTGGCTGCTCGACCCCGACGAAAAGCGCGCAGATTTCTATATTCTGAGCTCGGACGGACGGTATGATCGGCGTCGGCCCCAGCCCAACGGGCGCTATCGTTCTGAAGTCTTAGGGGGCTTTGAGCTGGACACGAATTGGCTCTGGCGTTCCCCTCTGCCGCCAGTGCTAGAAGTCTTAAAAGCCTTGAAGCTCTTCTGAAGGCTCTTCCCGATTTCCATCCAATTTCCATCTTCTGGGAACGCTTTTTTCTTTTTCTAAGTATCGCTTTGGCATGGGCGCTCTTTTAGAATCTGGGCGTCACTACTTCAAAGGAGATGATACACATGAAGAACATCAAGAAGATCGGGATGGCAATGGGGATCGTTGCGCTTGTGGGCGTGCTTGGCCTCATCCAGGGGCAGGCGCAGGTGAGCGGCAAAGCCACGTGGAACATGGGCAATTATATTGAGCTGAACGTCATCGGCGGCACCAGCTTGGACTGCGACTTCGGGCAGATTGACGACCCCCGCCCCAATTACCTGTGCAACCCCAAGGCGCAGCTCCAAGTGAAGAGCAACGGCGAGTGGGTGCTCACTACTGTCAAGTCAGCTTATGTGGGAGCGCCCGATCCGCGCCCGGTCATCCGCGCCTCGGATTCCCCTAATTGCCAAAACGGCGCTACCAAAGACCTGCCCAGCGGCAAGGTGCTCGTGGACTTTGGCACGAACTCCGGCCAAGTCGAGGGCAAGGGCAATCAGATCTTCCAAGTCTGTTACGCCCTTAAGGGCGGGGATATCGGCCAGGCCGGGACGCTCGGAGCCCTCAGCGCCAATACCGCCTACGCTGTGACCTTCACGTACACCGCGACGAAGAAGTAGCAAACGTAACAGAGATTACATTCGCGGGCGGGAGCACTCCCGCCCGTTTTTTTTCTCTATCGGCTGAGAAACGCGGCACTCTCGGTGCGGACGCCAGCTCTTGATAGAAAAGCACTCTGTGCAGTATATTTGAGAGGGTTTCACTATGGCGCGGGCATATCAGCTCTGGAGACGCCGTCGCAGTCTCATCGTCGGCAGCTTAGGGCTTCTCTTCAATCTGCTCTATCTGCTCTCCGACTATCTCAGTCATCCCCAAGACTTCAGCGCCGCACTAACCCGCGAGTTCTCCAACGATCCCTGGCTCTATATCGGGATACTCCTGCTCATCCCGCTCTTCGCGGCGATCGGCTTTCTCTTAGAAAAGACGGAGCGCGAGCGCCAGCGCTTCGAGACGCTCTTTGAAGCCGCCAACGACGGCATCTACGTGCGGGATATAGACGGGCATATAAAATTTGTCAACTCGAAGTTCTTAGAGATCCACGGCGTCCGACGCGAAGATATTATTGGGAAACGCTCGACGGAGCTGCTCGCGTTGCCGCGCCTGGAGCGCAAGAAGATCTCATGGGCGATCCGCCAAGCCGTCTTGCGCGGCGAGCCGCCGCCCCCATTAGAAGCGCCCTTCCGGCGTCCCGACGGCTCCCCCGGCTGGCTCCATGTCAACTTAGCGTTCATCAAAGAAGGCTCCCAAGTCAAGGAAGTTCTGGGGATCAGCCGCGACATCACCGAGCGCAAGCGCACCGAACTGCTCACCGCCAGCCGCAATAAAGTTTTAGAGCTTATGGCCAGGGGCGCTCCGCTCTCAACAGTGCTGGAGATGATCTGTCGCTCGATAGAAGAGCTCGCCCCCGGCGTGCTCTGCTCGATTTTATTACTCGAAGGCGACAAGCTGCGCCACGGTGCCGCCCCCAGTCTCCCTGAAGACTATAATCGCCACATAGACGGGTTGACGATCGGGCCGACGGTCGGCTCCTGCGGCACCGCGGCATATCTCAAAAAGCCCGTCATCGTCAGCGATACGCTCTCTGATCCCCTGTGGGCAAACTACCGTGAAATCGCCCAGCAATACGGGCTGCGAGCGTGTTGGTCTACCCCTATACTCTCCCAGCAGGGCGAAGTGTTAGGGACGTTCGCTATGTACTATCGCGAGGTGCGTTCGCCCAGCACGTATGAGCTACAGCTCATCGAGCAGACGACGCATCTGGCCGCATTGGTCTTGGAGCGCCAGCGCGTCACTGAAGCCCTGCACCGCCGCGAGCAGGTTCTCCACGCCGTCGCCCAAGCTGCTGAACGCTTGCTCAGCACGTCATCTTGGAAAGCGTGCGCCAACGACATCCTTCAGGGCTTAGGGCAAGCAACCCGCGTCAGCCGCGTCTATATCTTCGAGAACCATTACAGCGAGCTGGGCACGCTCGTGACGAGCCAGCGCTTCGAATGGGCCGCGCCGGGGATCAGCCCGCAGATAGACAACCCCGCCCTCCAGAATTTTGATTACGAACAAGGGGGATTTCACCGCTGGGTGGAGCTGATGAGTCGGGGTGAAGCTGTCGTCGGGCTGGTGCGCGAGTTTCCCCATACTGAACAAGAAGTGCTCGCCGCACAGCAAATTAAGTCTATTCTCTGCGTGCCGATCTTTGTGCAAAATGCATGGTGGGGGTTCATCGGGTTCGACGAGTGCGTCAGCGAGCGCCTCTGGTCTGATGCTGAAATAGACGCCCTCAGGACCGCCGCGCATATTATAGGGTTGGCCATCGAGCAGGAGTCTTCACAAGAGCTGCTGCGCGCCAGCGAAGCACGCTACCGCTCGCTCTTTGAGTCCGTGCCCATCGGCTTATATCGCTCGACCCCGGATGGTCGCATCCTCGACGCGAATGACGCTCTCGTGCGGATGCTCGGCTATCCCAGTAAAGAAGCGCTCTTACAGACCCCAGCCCAAGCGCTCTTCCTCGACAAAAACGAACGTCGGCGATGGCAGGCCGAGATGGACGCGCAGGGCATAGTGAATAACTTTGTCACGCAGCTGAAACGCTATGATAACACGCCCATCTGGGTCGTGGACCGCGCTCGTGCCATCCGCGACCCCCAGCAAGGCACAGTGCTCTATTACGATGGAAGCTTGGTCGATATCACCGAGCAACGGCGTTCCGAAGAAGCATTGCGCGCCAGCGAGGCGCGCTATCGCGCGCTCGTCGAGAGCAACCCCGATGGGGTGGTCATCCATCAAGACGGACGCTGCGTCTTCATCAATCCTACCGGAGCACGACTACTGGGTGCCCAGAAGCCCGAAGAGCTGCTGGGCAAGCCCGTGTTAGAGTGCGTTCACCCTGACTATCGCGATATCGTGCGCGAACGCATCCAGCGCAGTCTCGAAGAGTGGCAGCCCGCGCCACCCTTGGAAGAGAAGCTCATCCGTCTAGACGGCACAGTGATCGAAGCCGAAGTCACGGCTGTGCCCATCCTATACGAGGGCCGGCCCGCCATGCAGGTCGTCTTCCGTGACATCAGCGAGCGCAAGCGCATGGAACAAGAATTAAAAGCTTCTGAAGAGCGCTATCGCGATCTCTTCGAGAACGCCAACGACGGCATCTATATTCTCGATAGGACCGGGCATATTCTCTCGCTCAACCGGAAAGCCGAGGAGATCACTGGGTACAAGATCGAGGAGATTCGCGGCCAGTCCTATACGCTGCTTATACCCCCAGGGCCGGAGCGCACAAAAGCCCGCCGGGCGTTTCTCAAGAACATGCGTGGCGAGCCAGACAAGACCGAACTGACGATCACGCGCAAGGATGGCCGCCAGATCGCGCTCGAGCTGAGCACCCGCCCCATCTGGCAGAACGGCCAGATCATTGGGATTCAGGGGATCGGACGCGACATCACCGAGCGCAAAGAGCTGGAAAAACTGAAGTCAGAATTTATTAGCACCGTCTCGCACGAGCTGCGCACCCCGCTCACGTCTATCAAGGGCTATGTGGACTTGGTCTTAGCTGGGGACGTCGGCCCACTCACCCCAGAACAGAAAGAATTCCTCACGATCGTCGCGCAGAACACAACGCGCCTGACCGAGCTGATTAACGATCTTCTCGAGATCGAACGGCTGGAGTCGGGCCGGATCGAGTTCGAGTTCACCGAGCTGGACTTAGAAGAAGTGCTACAGAGCGTCGCTCGGTCGCTCAAAGTCGCTGCAGAACAGAAGGACCTAGAATTCGTCACGGAGATCGCGTCAGGGCTAAAAGTGCGCGGGGATCGCGAAAGACTCGCTCAGGTCTTTCTCAATCTCTTAAGCAACGCGATCAAGTACACGCCCGCCGGCACCGTCGAGCTCAAAGCCTATCGCGAAGACGACTCAGTCGTCGTCGCCGTGCGCGACACCGGCATCGGGCTTTCTGAAAGCGATCTGCAGAAGCTCTTCCAAAAGTTCTTCAGATCGGACAATCCCTATGTGCGCAAGGTCGGTGGCACGGGCTTGGGGCTTTCCATCGCCAAAGCGATCGTCGAGCGCCACCACGGCACGATCACCGTGACGAGCGCGCTTGGGCAAGGGAGCACATTTACGGTGCGTCTGCCCGCGCTCGCTCGCCCTGAGCGCCCCCTGGTGCTCGTCATCGAGGACGAAGTCGCTATCGCTCGATTGATCGCGACGTATATCGAGAAGATGGGCTACCGTGCCGTGATGGCCTATTCAGCTCGCGAGGGCTTCGACCACGCTGTGCGCCTCAAGCCCGATCTCATCACTCTGGACGTGCTCATGCCCGACCTTGACGGCTTCGCTCTGATTCAGCAGCTCAAGCAGCATCCCGTCACGGCGAATATCCCCGTGATCTTCCTCTCGATCGTGCAAGACAAGCAACAGGGGCTGCGTCTGGGCGCCTCGGCGTTTCTCACAAAACCCATTGACGAGCGCAAGTTCTACGAGACCGTGCGGGCGCTGTTAGAGCCGCAGGGCCAGCCCGTCTTGGTTGTGGACGACGATCGGGACTATGCCAAGCTCTTACGGAAACTCTTGCAGCGCGAGGGGTTTTCCGTCGAGATCGCGCTCGACGGCGACGAAGCCTTAAGAAAGATCCGGGCTAAGCGCTATCAGTTGGTGGTCTTAGACAAGAACCTCCCGAAGCGCTCCGGGCTTGATGTCCTGCAGGAGCTGCGCAACAGTAAGTCACTGAGCCGCGTGCCGGTGATCGTCATCAGCGGCTCAGCGCATCTAGAAGAAGCCGCGCAGGCAGCGCAGATCCTTGGGGCCAAGAAATTCTTGAGCAAGAAGCTCGCCCCACGCACTATAGTCGAGGAGATCGTGAAGTTTTTGGAGGGGCATCGGTGAAACGCATCTTACTCGCTGAGGACGACCCACAGATCGCGCGGCTTGTGAAATTCAAACTCGAACGCGAAGGCTTCTCCGTCGAGTGGGTCGAAGACGGGAACGCTGCCCTCACGCACGTGCGGCAAGGGCAGTTTGATTTAGTTCTGCTCGACGTGATGATGCCCGGCCGAGATGGCTTCGCGGTGCTTAACGAGCTGCGTGCTGATCCGCGCTATCGCGATCTGCCCATAGTGATGCTGACGGCGCGGGCGGCGGAGCGCGATCTGCAGGCGGGCACCGGCGCGACGGATTATATTGTCAAGCCCTTCGACCCGGCACACTTAGTGGAGCGCGTGCGCGCGATCTTGGGGCAATGAGGCCGTCTCCAGTATTCATTTGGCTCGTCCTAGGCTGCGCGCTCGTGGTCATCTCGTTTGCATCCATTTGGATTCGCTGGGCCGAAGCCCCACCCATCTCCATAGCAGCGTATCGCGTCGGGTTGGCTGCCCTCATCCTCACGCCCATCGCCCTGGGCACACGCCATCAACAGCTGCACGCCCTCACGCGCAGCGATCTGCGCTATGCGCTGCTTGGCGGGGTCTGCTTGGCGCTGCACTTTATCTTCTGGATCAGTTCTTTAGAGTTCACGTCGGTGGCAAGCTCGGTGGTGCTCGTGACGACTAACCCCATCTTCGTCGCGCTGGGGTCGCATTTTGTGCTGAGAGAACCCGTCACGGTGAGCTTGGTGATAGGGATTGCGATCTCGCTTGTGGGCGGGGTGCTGATCGGATACGGAGATTTTCTCGCCGGACCGAATGTGCTTCTCGGTGATGGGCTGGCACTTTTGGGGGCTGTCATGGCATCTGCGTATTTATTAGTAGGACGGCGTTTGCGGGCGCACACCGATCTTCTAACATATATCTTTTTGGTCTACGGCGCCGCAGCAATCGTTCTATTCGCGACGGCGCTGCTGCTCAAGCAGCCGTTGGTGGGCTTCCCTCAAGAGACGTATCTATGGCTGGTCTTGTTAGCTCTTGGCCCGCAGCTCATCGGGCACACGAGCTTCAACTGGGCATTGAAGCATTTGCCCGCCAGCACTGTCGCCGTCATAATTTTAGGCGAGCCCGTGGGCTCGACGGTGCTCGCGTATTTTTTACTTGGCGAGCCGATCACGCTGCTCAAGGGGCTCGGTGGGCTTTTGATCTTAGGTGGGATTTACTTGAGCAGCCGCCGTCAGTGACTTCGTAAGAACTTTAGAATCTCTTCAGTAGTGAGATCGTTGGGCGCGCCAATATTGGCGATGATCGTCACGTGATCTCTGTTGGGAATCTCAACGAGCGTAGCTTCGTTGTCGTATTCTCGCAACAGAGAGAGCAACTGTCGCGCTTGGGCATCGAAGCCGGGGAAGTCAAATTGGGCGTACATAATAAGAAACGGCGGCTTACTTGGGCCAGCGTGTGTTATGGGAGAAGCGTCGCGCCGCACCTGTGGGTCAGCCCCGAAGACAATCTGATAGAGATTAAACGGCCCAGGAGGCTCAATACTGAGATCGTAAATCCCACTGATGGGGATTGCGCCTTTGATCGCCGACAGCGCCAGCCCGTGCACTTGAAGATACTTCTCGTCCAGGGCTAACAGTGCTGTGAGGTGCCCGCCCGCTGAATGCCCCATCACGAAGATCTTTTCAGCGTTGCCCCCGTACTGAGCGATATTTTTATGCACCCACGCGAACGCGCGCGCAACGTCCTCAATATGTGTAGGATGCTGGACTTGTGGGCTTAACCGATAATTGATCACAGCTGTCACAAAGCCCTGCTGGGCAAACGTGCGCCCGATGAACGCATAGAGATTCTTGTCTCCTGAACTCCAGCCACCACCGTGCACGAAGATCAGCACTGGGGCGTCCTTCAGACCGTCGGGGACGAAGAGATCAAGCCGATGCTTGATGGGATGAGCATCAGGGCCATCATAGTACGCTATATCTGTATAGACTTGGAACGAATACGGCAGCGACGGCTGGGAGAATCCCACGCCGGCTCCTGCAAGTATAGCCACAACAGCCGCGTACAAAATAGCACGCATAGTTTCTCCTCCATGCGATTACTCAGTTTTGACAGCTTCGGCCTCAGCAAATTGCAGGGTGTAGAGCGCGTAGTAGAGCCCTTTGCGAGCTAAGAGCTCCTCGTGCGTGCCCTGCTCCACGACGACGCCCTTGTGCAACACGATGATCTTGTCAGACTCCCGAATCGTCGAAAGCCTGTGCGCGACAGTAATTGAAGTGCGCCCGCGCAAGATCTTTTTCAGCGATTCTTGAATAAGACTCTCCGTTTGGGAGTCGATATTCGCTGTTGCTTCGTCGAGAATTAAGATCTTGGGATCGAACGCGACAGCTCGGGCGAACGCTAACAATTGACGTTGCCCCACAGAAAGCGTTGCGCCGCGTTCCTTCACCTCGGCATTATAACCGTTGGGAAGCTGCTCGATGAACGAGCTGGCTTGCACGAAGCGCGCGGCTTCGATAGCCCGCTCCTTGGGGATTCTCTCGCTCTGCAGCGTAATATTGCCCAACACGTCTCCAGAGAAGAGAAAGACATCTTGCAGCACCACCGCCATCTGCGAGCGTAAAAACTTTATATCGAGCTCGCGAATATCTACGCCGTCTAAGAGTATCTGGCCCTTCTGGATGTCGTAGAGCCTTGTCAAGAGACTGATGATCGTCGTCTTGCCCGATCCTGTAGGGCCGACGATGGCCACGCGTTCCCCAGGTTTTACAGCGAACGAGACGCCGCGCAAGACCCAGTCCTCGTCCTCGTACGCAAACCAGACGTCGCGAAATTCTATGGCGCCGTCTACTTTGGGCAGCACTCTCCCCTTGCCGGGGTCTTCGGGCTTCTCATCTAAGAGCATGAAGATCCGCTCTGCTGAGGCCATCGCGCTCTGCAGAATATTATATTTCTCTGCGAGATCGCGAATTGGGGCAAAGAGCATCTCGACGTAGCTCAAGAACGCGACTAAGCTCCCTAGCGTAAAAACTCCCTGAATGACGCCCCTGCCACCGTACCAGATAATAAGAGCGACAGCGACCGCGCTCATCAAGTGAATGATCGGCTGATAAATAGCAAAGATCATCAATTGGCGCATGTTCGCTTCGTACTCTTCGTAGTTGATGGACTGAAACGTCTTATAGCTTCGCGATTCTTGAGCGAAGAGCTGAATGATGCGCATCCCGGAGATGCTCTCTTGCATATATGCGTTGAGCTTTGCTAACTTGCGGCGAAAATCGCGATACGCGTCTCTGGCGCGCTTGCGGAACTCCCACGTCGCATAGGCAATCACGGGCGCAAGCACTAAGATTAACAAACCCAAGTGCCAGTTCAGCTGGAGCATAATCGCAAAGATCCCCAGCACCAAGAAGACGTCTTTGAAGAGATAGACGAGCACCGAGGCGTACATCTCGTTGATGGCGGCGACGTCGTTGGTCGCGCGCGTCACAAGACGTCCTACGGGGTTCTTGTCGAAAAATCGTGTGGGCAGCTCCATGAGGTGATCGAAGATCTGAGTGCGCATATCTTGCATGATCTTCTGCCCACTGAGCTGTAAGAGATAGACTTGGGCGAAGCTCGCGATCAGTCTAGCAAGAAGAATGCCCACAAAAAGCGCAGTCAACCCATACAGCCCGCTGAGCTGCCCCGGGCGGATATAGCGATCAATGGCGATCTTGGTGATGTAGGGCAAAGCAAGCTCGCACACCGTAATGATCCCGATCAGCCCAAGACAGATCGCGAAGAGCTTCTTGTACGGCTTGACGTATGTCAGCAAGCGGCGCATCAGTGCCGAGTCATACGCTGCGCCGAGCTTCTCTTCTTCCCAGTGATAGGTCATAGCCGAACAGCCTCCTCGGCTTGCTGCAGCTCATAGAGCCGCGCATAGATGCCGTCGAGCGCTAGGAGTTCTTCGTGGCGCCCGCGCTCCACGATCCGCCCTTGATCGAAGACTAAAATCAGATCAGAATCTTTCACAGCAGAGATGCGATGCGCAATCACGATAGATGTCTTCGAGCGCATAAAATCACTGAGGTTGCGCAGGATCTCTTCTTCTTTCTCGGCATCTACGGCCGAGAGCGCGTCGTCTAAGATTAAGATCTTCGGGTTGAGCAAGAGCGCGCGCGCCAGGGCCACGCGCTGCTTCTGCCCCCCAGAGAGACTAACGCCGCGCTCGCCGACAATCGTCTCCAAGCCATTGGGAAACTCGAGAATTTCATCATAGATGCCAGCGAGCTGCGCAGCTTCGATGATCTCGCGCTCGGAGGCTGTCGGCTTGCCAAACGCAATGTTCTCTCGGATCGTCGTGGAGAAGAGAAACGGGTCTTGGGGAACTATGGCGATCTCGCGACGCAGCTCGCTCAGGCGGATCTTGCGCACGTCCACGCCCCCGATAAAGAGAGTCCCCGCCGGGGGGTCGAAGACTCGTACTAATAAGTGCACGAGGGTGCTCTTGCCGGAGCCAGTCAGCCCGATAATCCCCAACCTCTGCCCCTCTTCTAGAGAGAACGAGAGATCGTGCAAGACCGGGTGCCCATTGGCACTCGGCTCGGCGACAGGGTAGCTGAACGTCAAGTGCGTGCACTCAAGAGCAGTGCGGGCGGGAAAGGGCTGAGCATCGGGAGCGTCGGTGATCTCCGGCTCAACTCTGAGAATCTGCTCGATGCGCTCCATCGAAGCCGCGCCGCGCTGCATTAAGTTAATGACGAACCCCAGGGCCATCATGGGCCAGGTGAGCATTCCCAGATACGAGGTGAACGCGACGAAATCGCCCAAGCTGATCTGATTCTGAATAACTTTCTGGCCGCCAATCAGCAAGACGATGGCGCTGGACAGCCCAGCTAAAAGCGCGATCATCGGTTCAAAAAATCCCTGCACTCGCACGAGGCTCAAGTTCTTTTGAATAAAGAGTTCGTTGGTGCGCCCAAAGTCTTTCGAGAACCCGGCTTCTTGGGCGAAGCTCTTGATGACGCGCACCCCGGAGATCGCCTCGCGGACTTTTTCGGTCAAGATCGAAAATGTCTCTTGAACAGCGGTGAAGCGCCGATGGATCATGCGCCCGATAACTACGACGAAGACCGTCACAAACGGCAGGGGCGTGAACGCATACAGCACGAGCTTCCAATTAATAGAGAGCATCGCGGCGAGCGAGAACGAGACCATGATGATTGCATCAGCTAGAGCTAGAATGCCCATCCCACACGCGAACTGTACCGCCTCGACGTCGTTGGTTGCGTGGGCCATCAAGTCCCCCGTTTTGGTGTTAGCGAAGAAGTTCGCGGAGAGTTTTACTAAGTGCGCGTAGAGCCGGTCGCGCAGATCGCGCCGGATCATGCGCGATGCCCCGAAGATAAAATATCTCCAGAAGAAGCGAAAGATCGCGACAACCAGCGCAATGCCCAAAATATAGCCGGCGAAGAGCGCGAGCTGCGCTGTGCCCGTTTGCGCGAGCTGATCAATCGCGGCGCGAATGATCAAGGGCACGATAAGCTGGGCACCGTCAACAATGAAGAGCGCGACTAGCCCGAGAAAGATTCGAAGTCTATAGCGCCACAGATACTGAAAGATTCCGCGCATGGTAGCGAGGGCATTGTATCGCCTACGCCAGAGGGCGTCAAGCAGGAGTAATTTCTACTGACACGATACGAGACTGAACTGGCCTCAGTTGAGTGATGCGCACGTAAACGATAGGGTGGCCTCCTGTGCTTGCGGCTAACCGGCGACTCCAGCGATTGAAAGCCTCTTCACCCTCTAGCTGAAAACACAGCACAGCTCCATCGGGAATCTGATCCAATATCTCGGGATGAGCTAAAACATACTGATCGAACTCGGATCCCAGTTCAGCATTCAGCTGCTTCCAGATTTCTTCCTTGGGCATAGTAGCAACCTTTGCTGTGCTCATGGGAACTCTCCTTTCAAGTACCGTTCTCGATAGCTTTGCCAATTCCTTCGAATGTCTTGCTGAGCGAAGGCAAGGGCTTGCGCGTAATCGAGTGGCAGTTTTTGCTTCTGTTGCTCCCCTCGAAGATTCAAACGATCGCAGTGAGCATAACCATGAGCACAGTCATAACGAAGCGCCGCTTGCCACTTTCCTTGTGTCTCAACTTCTAGTTGGACAAGAAACCTTTGCACCTTCCCTTTGCTCACCTCAAATTCCACACGCAATCGTGCGTTTACGTCCAAAGAACGCAGGTAATATTTCCTCTTAACCACAGCTATTTATAGCGCGAGACGCTGAAGTTGTCAAGACATATTAGCTACACTAACTCCAACAAGAGCAACTTCGGGTTTTCTAGGTAGCTGATAATCTTCTTGCAGAAGCGCGCGCCTACGTCCCCGTCTATCAGCCTGTGATCGAACGAGAGCGACACGTACATAATGTCGCGAATCACGATCTGATCGTCCCTGACGACCGGGCGCTTCTTGATCTCGTGAATCCCTAAAATCGCGACTTCAGGATAGTTAATAATGGGAGTAGCAAAGAGCCCACCCAAAGCGCCTAAGCTCGTGATGGTGAACGTGCCCCCTTGGATGTCCTGAAGGGCGATCTTGCCCTCGCGAGCCGCTTTCGCGAGACGCTCGATCTCAGCAGCGATCTCTAATAAACTCTTTCTGTCAGCGTCCTTGATAACTGGGACGATGAGGCCGTCGTCGGTCGCCGTGGCGAACCCGATGTTATAGTATTTTTTCAGGACGATCTCGCCTGTGGTCTCGTCGAGCGACGCGTTGAGCATGGGCATCTCTTTGAGCGCCGCGACACTGGCTTTGACGATGAACGGCAGATACGTGAGCTTGACGCCCTTCTGCTCAGCTAACGGTTTCATCTGCTCGCGCAGCTGAATCAGTTCCGTCATATCGACTTCGTCGACATACGTGAAGTGCGCTGCGGTCGTTTTAGATTTATGCATGTGTTCGGCGATGCGCTTGCGGATGCCTCGCAGGGGGATGCGCTCCTCGCGCCGGTCGGTGACGGGAGCGCTGGGCGCGAACGCCGGAGCTGTTGGCTTCGGGGTAGGTGTTGGAGTGGGCGGCGCGGTGCGCATTGCAGCAAAGCGACGTACGTCTTCATCGGTGACGCGCCCGCCGGGGCCCGTCCCCTGCACCTGAGAGATATCTATGCCAAGCTCACGCGCGAGCTTGCGCGTCGCGGGAGTGGCTAATACACGCGGCCCCGGAGCTACTGTGGGAGATGGCGGCGGAGGCGGCGCCATGACAGCTGTTGCTGTGGCTACGGGCTGCGGTTCGGGTTTTGGGGGCGCTGCGACCGTGATGGGCTTGGCTTCCTCAACTGCTTCGATGGTGACCAAGACCGAGCCGACTTTGACGACCTCGCCCTCCTTGGCGTGAAGCTTGAGAATTTTCCCGGCGCGCGGCGCGGGAATTTCAACTGTTGCTTTATCTGTCATGACTTCGACCATCGGCTGGTCTTCGCGGACGAAGTCCCCTTCTTTGACAA
>JBKBIX010000090.1:0-5346 GCA_046293845.1 Bipolaricaulia bacterium
GTCATCGGCAACGTCCACGGACCGGCGCGCCGTGCAACTGCCCGCGCCGCTGTGGATTTGAGCCACGATGTCTTTAATGAAAAGAAGGGCTTTCTGAAGCGGCTCCGGCAGCTTCACAGGGATGTCGGCTGTAATCAGCCATATTTGTGGGATCTTCTCGGGGATGATCACAATCAAATCAAAGCGTTTGCCTGATGGATTAGGCCCCAAAGGGATATCGAACCGGGCTTCTAAGGCAAAGAGCCCAGACGCCACCATCGCCCACGCCAGAAGTTCTACACAGACCGACCCCTCGAGCGTCTTGGTCTCATCAATGATGAGCGTCTCCAAGGGCTGAGCGAGGGTTTGCTCCCCTAATGACAGCACCAACAAGACCAGAACCCACACATGCTTCATGACTACTTCCCCAAGTTCTTGGGATCGAACAGCTCATCGGAGAGCCCTGTGTCGTACGTAGGCTCCAGAAACTCAAACGTGCTCTTGCGTTTCGTGATGAAATTTTCGGCGGTGGACTTGACCCGCGTCGGGATGCCTTGAATGACCTTGACTTCGTCGGCAATGAAGCGTTTGAGCAGCTTGTCGTTCTTATCATAGAGTTCCATGCGCACTGGCATCAGCCATTCTTGCACCACCCACGTGAGCCGATAGCTGAAACCGTCTACGTCCGGGGTCTTGGAGATGCTCTTGATGACCCAAGCATCTTTGCCCATGAATTTCTCGGTTCTAACAAGCTGATGGGTGTCTTTTTGGGGCTCGCGCTCGGTCAACTCTTCAAAGCTGAACTCGCTGCCGAAGATCGGGGTTCTAAAATTCTCCGGTACGATCTTTTTGGTCTGTTTGAGCGCGGGCAAATAGAGCCAGATGTCGTCCAGCTGTGGCCAGACGTTCTCCCACACTAACACAGCTAGCCCCTTCACGTCCTCGGGCGAGAGCACCCGTGCCACGATTTTGTAGCGATGTTTTTGGGTCTGGCGGCTCTCTTCGCGTAGCTTGGTCTTCATCTCCAACACCAGCTCGCTCTTGCGACCGTCGGGCTCAACATTGATGAGCTTCACCTGAGCAGAGAAATCGTTGCCCTCGAAGCGGTCATCCGCTTGGAGCATAAGCTGCTCCGCCGACGGGGTTTGGGCTCCGACTGGCATGACCAACAACCCAAACAGTGTTGCCAAAGCTAGAGCTCTTACGGCGGTTGCCTTCATGGTCTTCCTCCTTCTTTCTGTTGAGATGGTTTCAATAATTGGTGTGCGAAGGTCTGAATGAGCGCCGGCAGGAAGAAGAGCGTCGTCAGGGAACTCAAGAGCATGATCGCGGCGATGAAGCCGCCGACGTTCACATAGGGTGTGAGCGGCGCAAAGAGCAGCACTAAAAAGCCCACTAAGAGAATGATCGCGTTTCTGAAGATAGCTACCCCCGGCACGGCCATCGTCCAGGAGATCGCTGCTGCTAGGTCTTTCGTGCCACGATAGCGCTCTCGAAATCTGTCTATAAAGTGAATAGCGAAGTCTACCGCCATGCCTAGCGAGAGCGCTGAGATCACTTCAATGGGCATATTGAACTCTTTCCCTAACCAGGCCAAGACTCCGTAGCTGACTAAGATCGTAAACGCTAAGGGGAGGATGCCAATCACGCCCCAGGCTATCGAACGGAAGTCCAGCATCAATAAAAGCAAAACGACCAAAGCCGAGCCGAGCAGGGAGAGCCCCATGCCCCGGAACATCTCCAGATTCCATTGATCGTTAAAATACCCAGGCCCAGCAAAATTGAATTGCACGTCTGCTAGGGGATTGGCAATGAGATAGCTTGTGGCCCGCTGCACGACGCGCTCCATGACCGCCGAGCCGGGACTCTTCACGTGCACAATGATGTTCGCCTTGTCATAGGTCGTGTAGTCCACAAAGTCTTGGAGATCGCTGGGGTCTCCCGAAGAGAGATACATCAATAGAAACTGGGCGACGGCGGGCTTGGAGTCGGGGATCTGCTCCCAAGTGGGATCATCCCCGTTCCAGACCCTATTGATTCTCTTGACGAGATCAGCGAGCGAGAGCGTCTTGCCCACCCAAGGGTCTTCTTCTAGATACTTTTGGAAATTCTCAAAGTAGCGCAGAACCTCAGGGCGCTTCATGTCGTCCTTTTGGCCCTCGGCCACGATGTAGAGCAGCGAGACGCCGCCGAATTTCTCGTTTAAGAGATCTGTAGCGATGCGCACGGGCGCGCCTGGCTTGAACCACCAGACTGGGCTATCGTTAATGTGAAGACGCGTCAATCCCAGGCCGGACAACAGCAGCACGAAACTCCCCCCATAGAAGATCGCTTTATGGCGCTTCAGGCTGAAGGCTCCCAGCCGAGCCAACCATTGGGAGAACAGCCCCTGCGAGGGATTCCCCGCCGCGGCTGCCATCGCTGGTGTCTGTTTCTCTGCGCGGGTGAGCATGACGAGAGCGGGGATCAGCGTTACAGTCAGGAACCAAGCGACCAGAATTCCGAAGGCCACAAAGAGACCGAAGATCCTCACGGGTGGGATGTCCGTGAGATACTGGGACGCGAAACCCGCGGCCGTCGTCAGGGACGTGAAGAGCATTGGTCGGCGCAGCTCCCACATCGTCTCTACAATCGCGTGCTTGCGATCTCGCGATCCGCGCAATGTATTAGAAAACTCGCTGAGGATGTGAATGCCGTCCACGACGCCGTAGCTCATCAAGAAGACCGGGGCCATAGAGCTCATAATATGCACAGGGATTTTCAGCCAGATCATCAGGCCCATCGTCCAGACGACACTGAACATGGCTACGAGCATGGGGGAGAGAATATACGTGAAGCGCAGGCCCCTGAACATGAGCCACAGGGCCAGTAAAATAACGAGACCAACGATGGGCGAGAGCACGGCCATCTCTTGGAACATCAAGACGCCGAAGACGTCTTCGGCAACGCGCTGCCCCCCGATGTAGAAGCGATCCCCGTCAGCGCCGTCACCGCCCTCGTCTTGAATAAATTGCCTGATCTGATCGGTGATCTTCTTGGCATCGGCGGTGTCAGTTACTGGGATGTAGATCGCTGCTGCCGTTCGATCTGCGGAGATCAAGACGCGCTCGAAGAGCCGGTTATCGGTCAGGGCTCGCTGGAGCTCTTGGACATCTTGGAGGCTGGGAGAGTCGCTCTGGAGCAGCCTCTCTTGAAAGAGCGAGTCGCTCGCAGAGACGATGTTGTTTGTGGTCGAGAAGCTCTTGACATTCCGACGTACCACGCCTTCTAAGTCTAAGCTGCGCTGCACGATACGATAGAGCTTGCCCAGCGTGGTGGGATTGAGCACACCCTGGGGATGGCGTTCGTTGACGACGGCGATGGCGATCTGGTCTTGCAGATCGAACCAGCGATCAACCTGCTCGTCGTACAGCCGGACTGGCGCGGTCGGCGAGAGCATATGATCGGGGTCGGTGTCGGTCTGCATGCGCGGCAGGCCCGCTGCCGCGAGAACAGTTATGATCGCAATGAAGAGAACGACAAACTTGGGGTGCTCAACAGTCCACTCTAGGGCGCGTCGGTACATGCTTCCTTGTTACTTGGCTGCGTCGATGATCGCCTGGAGTTCGCGGTCAACGTATCGGGGTTTGTCGCCAAGGTGCGCGAGCGCGTGCTCGAACAGATGGGGTAGCATGACGCTGGGCATCATCGCCGCGATCGTCGTTGAGCCATCTTGCTGATAAATTAAAATATTGCAGGGCATGCACAAAGCGGTCATCGGCTCGGCTTTGACGAAGTCGCGGGCGTACTCAAGCCGACAGATGTCTAAGCTCTTGATCTCCCGATGAGCCGTCCCCTCGGCTTGCAAGATGCCGGACAGGTCATAATCACCGAGAACGATCCAGTTGGCCTGCACCGCAGCCTTCCAGAGATCAGCCAGCGCTTCGCGGGGGCTCTTGCGCGACTGCACGACATACGCAAAATCACGAATAGCCATGCTTATCCTCCCCTTTCATATTGTACCACGGTCGCCATACCCCCATCGGCATGGTGCAGCTCATGACAATGGAAGAGCCATGTGCCAGGGTTGTTCGCTATAAATTCGATATCGTAGCTCTCCCCTGGCATAACAGTAATCGTGTTTTTCGTCACTTGTGCTGCTTCGGGAACAGGATTGCCATCGGTAGCGACGACCTTGAACTGATGCCCGTGCAAGTGCATGGGATGAAAGCTCATGCTGCTCACGTTGATCAACCTCAGCCGCACGCGCTCGCCCTGGCGCACTACAAGGGGCTTAGTCGCTGGGAAGGCCTTCCCGTTGAGCGTGAAGACGCTCCCCTCTTCAGGCATCTGGGCGGAGCTTTCATGGCCGCCGTGGGGAGAAGCGGGCACGATCCAGTCGTCCAATATCACAGTGTATTCGCGATCATGCGAAAGCTGCTCCTCTTGTGGCGCAATGATGAGCGCCCCATAGAGTCCCATGTCCATCTGAGAGGCTTCGTCGAGGCCCATCTGCGAGCCGTGAGTGTGATAGAAACGCGTTCCTGCAGGCCGAGCGATGAACTCATAGAGAAAAGTCTCGCCAGGCCGGACGGCCCCTTGGGTCAGCCCTGGGACACCGTCCATAGCGTTGGGCACGTCCACGCCATGCCAGTGGATGCTCGTAGGCACGGGCAGCTCGTTCTTGAAAGCGATCTTGACCGTATCTCCCTCTGTCACACGCAGTTCTGGTCCGGGGACTTGGCCGTTATACGCCCAAGCTTGCACGACCTTCCCTGGCGCCAGCTCCCACGAGACTTTCTGAGCTACCAGCGTGAACCCTTTTACGCCCTGGGCCTGAGCAGAAGAGGGCTTAGGGCGTGACGGCTGCTGTACAATAAGAGTGACCCCAAAAGCCAGAAAGGCTCCGACAACCAACAATGAGACTAATATCCCGATCTTACTTTTGAGAGCTTGCATGATCCTTGGCTCCTTCTTTCATACACACCGCGCTCGCTGAGATCAATGGCCGTGATCTGAGCATTCTTCGTGGCGCTAGGATCAACCTGTGATGAAGCCATTGTTACCCTTTCGCTTTCCACCCCCTTTCCCCCCTGGGGTGGGATAGGCACAGTCTACCGAACATGACTCTCCTTTGCAAGTGACCGTCTGCTGCTTCGCCACCTCAGCCCCAGCACTAGACCTAGAGATAGCCCGATGACCGAAAGCAGCGCATAGATCACCGGTCTGGGTAGAACAAAGAGCCTGTGCGTATTGATGCCCAGATGATGCAATAAAGTATCTAAAGCGCTGCGCTTGCCGGCCAAGTGCCCACCTGTGGAGCCGGCCAACATCAGGGTCAGAAAACCACCTACAGCCAGCGCCACATAGAGCCGGCGCAGCTTAGCC
>JBKBIX010000091.1:0-5261 GCA_046293845.1 Bipolaricaulia bacterium
GCAACACCCAAGGGGCGTGGACAGGAGCGTTCGCTGGGGCTGTGGCAGGCGTCATGCTCATGACCGACATGACAGAAGGACAATACCCGTTCTCGCTCTCGCGATGGTCTTGCAAGCGCACGGAGGAGGGCAACAAGATCTCGTTTGAGTGCGGCTACGAGAGCGGGTATCTATCTCCCGTTGACGTGCTGGTCAGCCCGATGGCCTTGGCGGCTCTTGGGGCGACGATTGGATATAACGCTACGATAGGCTTTGCGGTCTCTGTGCCGCTGGTAGGTATAATATTCTAGAAGTCAGCATAAGCCTTTGGCACGCAATAGACTTTCGTACTCTGTTCGGCGTAGCTTAGGCTTCGCTAAGGCTCTCATACTTGTTGTATTGTAACTCAATCTTGAACCAAAATCGAGCTGAGCTTACGGCAGTGCGGGGATCTCGCGCACCCGATCCCCAGCGACTTCTAAGACGATATTGTCAATCAATCTCGCCTTCCCAAAGTAGACAGCGAGCGCGATCAAGACCTGACCGTCAAGACGCGCTATGGGCTGCAGATCGTGTACATTCACGATCTCGATATAGTCTATCTTGGCTTCGCTGGCCGTCGTGATAAGCTGCTCCATCGCTGAGATAATCGTCTTCGCGTCGCGCTCGCCCGCTTCGATGAGAGCTTTGGCTCTCTGCAAGGACTTGTACAGCACAGTGCTCTGAGCGCGCTGCTCAGTATTCAAATAGACGTTACGGCTGCTCATCGCCAGCCCATCGCTCTCGCGCACCGTCGGGGCAGCAATAATCTTGACGGGGAAATTCAAATCTTGGACTAATCTCTTGATAATGATGAGCTGCTGCGCGTCTTTCTGGCCGAAGACGGCAACGTCGGGCTGAACTATATTAAAGAGCTTGCTCACGACGAGCACAACGCCGTTGAAGTGCCCTGGCCGGCGCGCCCCGCAGAGACGGTCGGCTAATTTTTCGATCTGAAACGTGATGAGCGACCGTTCAGGGTACATTTCGGAGACTTCTGGGGCGAAGATCAGATCTGCTCCCTGCGCTTCGCAGAGCTTTCTGTCGCGCTCAAAATCTCTTGGATACGACGCGAAATCTTCGTGAGGGCCGAATTGGGTCGGGTTGACAAAGATGCTCACCACGACAAAATCGCTGTGCTCTTTCGCTATGTCTATCAGCTGTAGATGCCCTTCGTGCAGATACCCCATCGTGGGGACAAAGCCGATCTTCTTCCCCGATGCGCGCGCTTGGGCAATCGCAGCTCTCGTCTCCGAGATCGTGCGCGTGATGAGCATACTCACATCTTTCTGATCTGCACACCGAGCTCGTTTTTGAGGCGCGCTTCGATCCGCGCGACCATCTCGTTCACTTCGTCATCGCTCAACGTCTTATTCCAGTCCCTAAACGTGATCTCGTATGTCAAGCTCTTCATGCCCTGAGGGATCGGGCTGCCGCGATATAAGTCATAGAGAAAGACGCGCTCGACGCGCCGCTCGCCCTCTAAAATCTTGCGCACCTGGGCTTCAGGGATAGCTTCTGAGACCAAGAGCGATAAATCCCGCCGCGACGCTGGGTACTTGGGGGTCACCTTCTGCTGGATCTCCGACCAGATGGGCGTCGTCAGCGTCTGCAAGCGCTGAGAGACTTCTTCAATGTTCATCTCGAAGAGATAGACTTGCCAGGGCAAGTCATACCGTCGTGCGAGGTCTGGGTGCAGCTCGCCTAAGATGCCCAGCACGTCATCTTTGGCTTTCAAGAAGGCTTGGCGCGTCGGATGTAAAACTTTTTCAGCGCTCGGCTCGAACGAAAAATTCTTGAACCCCAACTCGAACAGGAGCGATTCGACAATCCCCTTGAGATCGTAGAAAGTATAGAATTGCTCGCGGCCCTGCAGGGGCACCAGGGCGCGCCCACCGACTATGACTCCCACAGCGAGCCGCTCACGCACCGTGTGCCCCTCACGGTGAAAGACCTTGCCGATCTCGAAGAGTTTGACCCCGTCTACTTGCTGATAGGCATTGTGCTGTACATTGTGCACTAAACCCGGCCACAAGCTCAGCCGCAGCGCGTAGGACTCATCGCTTAAGGGGTTGCGCAGCTTCACAAGACCGTCGCTATACCCGAAGGCCTCAAGGTCTTCTCTGGAGATGAAACCGAAGTTGACGGCCTCGCTCACTCCTAGAGCCGTGAGGATCTTTCTTATTCTGTCTTTGAGTTCTTCGACGCGCTCGCGGCGGCCCGCTACCAGTGGGAGCGCGGGGCGCTCCGCCGGGATCTTATCGTACCCGTAGATGCGCCCGATCTCTTCTATTAAGTCTATCTCGCGCTCGACTTCTCTGCGAAAGCTTGGAACTTCGACGCGCCACCGGTCAGCCCCCTCACGCTCTATCGAGAACTCTAAACGCTGCAAAATCCTCTCAACGCGTTCCGTGGGAATAGGGATTCCCAAGATCTTCTCGATCCGAGCAGCTCGTAGCACAGCTGAGCGGCGCTCGATCTTTCTGGGATAGACGTCAATCACTCCCTTGCTCGCAGAGCACGGTCCCCACTGCTGGAGCAGTGCCCCCACACGATCGAGCGCTGTAATGAGAATTTCTGGGTCCATGTCGCGCTCAAAGCGATGGCTCGCTTCTGTTCTCAGCCCTAAACCCTTCGACGTCCGCCGCACTGAGATCGGATCAAAATACGCGGACTCTAATAAGACCCTGCGGGTCTTCTCAGAGACCTCGCTCTCGGCCCCGCCCATGACTCCAGCGATAGCCACGGGTTTGCGCGCGTCGGCGATTACTAAATCTGTCGCGCTGAGCGCGCGCTCGACGCCATCGAGCGTCGTGATCTTTTCGCCGGGGCGCGCGCGCCTCACTATGATCTTGTGCCCTTCGAGCTTGTCATAATCGAATGCGTGTGTGGGGTGCCCCAGCTCCAAGAGCACATAATTGGTCGCATCAACGATGTTACTGATAGGGCGCAGCCCGCCCTTGGCCAATCTATGCTGAATCTTGAGCGGAGACGGCCCCCAGCGCAACTCACTAAAAATCCGACACGCGTAGCGCGGACAGCCCTGCGCATCTTCAATCTCCACAGAAGCGAGAGCGTCGATCTTCTCCGTGCTCTCTCTGACGGCTGTGCTGGGTTTGCTCAAGTCAAGATCGTAGAGCGCACTGATCTCGCGGGCGACTCCCAAGACGCTGAGCGCATCTGGTCTATTAGATTTCGTCTCTAACACTAAGATAAAATCGTCGAACTCTAGATATTGTGCGAAGTCATGCTCGATCTGGCAGCCTAGCTCTGGCTCTAGAATCCACACGCCAGGGGATTTCTCTTCTAATCCCAACTCAGCGCGGGAGCAGATCATCCCATCAGATCTCTCCCCGCGAAAGATGGCAGCTTCGACGGCTTGGCCAGTGGGGAGCTGCCCCCCAGCGCGCACGACGGGTACGAGTGCGCCTTCTGTGAGATTGGGCGCTCCCGAGACTAATCGCACCGTCTCGCGCCCCAGCAAGACTTCACAAATTTTCAGTTTGTCGGCGTTGGGATGAGGACTTATCGTCAGGATCTTCCCAACGACGATCCCTTGGGGTTTGCCTACGCGCTCGATCGACGCGACTTCCAAGCCCGCCAGCGTCAGCCGCTCCGCCAGCTCCTGCACGAACTTCTCTTCAATGGGAACCGAGACGAACTCCGTGAGCCATCTATACGGAACACGCATTATTGAAATGCCACCCCGATAGAGATAAGGAGATTCTGCTCGTGATACGCAGCACCGACGAGAGGGTAGCTGAGGCGCAGAAGAAGCGTGAACGGCAACAGCCCGCCCAAGCTTGTGCCACTCAGCCGAAACTCGATCCCCGCCTCGACTTTCACATCTTCTGTTTTGAGCAGGCTCTCAAACGCCGGTGCCGTGCGCGCAGCCGATACGTAAATCGCTTGGTCTATCTCGTTCAGCAGCGCGAGATTGAACAGATTGTACCCCATCTCGCGCTGGAGCGGGAAGTGCAGCTCAGCGTAGCCCAACCACCGGAACCGATCCGTGAACGGGAAACCCTTCACGGCCTTGAAACTGCTCATTTCGCTCAGATCGAAACGAAAACTCCCACGCGTGTTGATCCCCATCCCTACATCTCCTGCAACGTCTATATAGATATTGGGCCAGAGCCGCACACGCGTAATCCCCTGAAGCGACAGCTGTGTGAAATCGAGCCCCTGACGCAGCGACAGCCCGAAGATATAAAGATTCTTGAGCAGTTCGCTGCGCTGGTAATCGAATGCCGCAAACGCGACAGGGACGAAGGGGCCGCTCGGCCCTTCTGGGGCATCGAGCAGCCGCGCTACTGTCAGCACAAATTGTTCGCGAGGTACCCAGTAGACCCCACGATAGCCGATGTTGGGCTGGGCGAACGTCTGCCACCTGAGGCTGGCGAGCCCAAAGATATCCGTGCCTGTCAGCGCTACGACTGCCGAAGCGATCGTGCCGCGTCCAAGATTGAGCCATCCCCCTACATAACCATTGGCAAATATCAAGCGAAAGTCGTTAAGGAATCCGACTTCAATGGTCTGTCCCAGCGGATTCAACCGGACAAGATACGCATCGAGCGGCAGGTCGTTATCCCCGTTGGTGATGACCCGTGTCCGCTGGGGATAGTAATTATTCAGACGATTAATGTCGGGGGTGACTTCGTTGGGATCGACGCGCACTTCTTTAATGGGGTGCTTGGCGCGAAACTCCCACGTCTCTGAGGGCTTCTCGCTTTCATAGATATACGTATATTCTTCGTCGAGTTCGGAGACCGCGACGACGGTGACGGGCATGTGAATTGGCCCCTTGCGCTCCAAGAAGACGCGCACGAGATAGCGATCTGCGTCCTTGGGGGCGTCTGTGGGGAGTTCTAAGGGCTGAGACTCAAAGCCGGTGACGGCATAATCGAGATAGAGCGCGGGATCGTCGTCGCGGTGGAGCCACGCCGCGAAGAACTCCGTCAAATCTTTCCCGGAGATCTCTTGGACTAAGCTCTCAAACTCGCTCACCGTGATGAACTTATGCGCCCAGCGATCATGGGCTGTCCGGAGAATTTGGTTGATCGTCTCGTGTCCCAGAAGCCCGCGCAGCGCTCTTAAGACTAAATAGCCCTTGTTGTAGAGCCGCACAGCGCTATAGTTGGCGTAGCGCACGTCTTGTTGGGGCTTGATGATCGCTTCGTCGAAGCGGTTCTTATGAGCGAGCACATAAGGCAGCTCGCTCAAGTGTCTGCGCAAATTGAGAT
>JBKBIX010000092.1:0-5247 GCA_046293845.1 Bipolaricaulia bacterium
CCGATGAGCCTCTTGATCACCGTGTAAAAGAAGACGAACCCCAAGGCCATGCCCGTTATGACCGCCACGGGGATAGAGACCAAAGGAGGCAGTTTGAAGAGCGTGAACATCCAGAACGCGATATATGCCCCGACCATGATGAACGCCCCATGCCCCACGTTGACGATCCGCAACACTCCGAAGATCAGACTTAATCCCATAGTCATCAAGCCGTAGACGGAGCCTAAGATGGCCCCGTTTAATAAGTTGCCAAGGAGCATCACTAGGGTCGGCGGCAAGGGGATCACCCGCCAGTATGGGAGATAATAGGGAGGCCAGCGTGGATGCGCTGACCTCCCTGACCAGGCTTTTCCGCCATATGCGATTTATCGTCCGGGGCACTGCGCCATGGGATAGCACGGCTTGCCCGTCTGGGCCTCCGGTGGCCACACGATGACTTTCTTATTGTTCTGCCATTGGATGAGCACCATCTTGTGGCCGATCTGTTTACCCGTCTCCGGTTCGATTTGCCACTCCCCGTAGAAGGGATAGAAGTGCAGCTCGTTCATGGCTGCCCGAACTTTGTCCACATCCAAGCTGTTCGCTTTCTCGATGGCCTTGACGTAGACCAGAATTGCTGCGATGGCATCAGCCGCGTGATATTCTGGATCTACCCCCTTGGAGACCTTCTTGAACTCCTCGATGAACCATTCTTGGGGTGGGCCGAAGTACTCCGCGCCCTGGGGGACGGTTTCGGGGCTGAACTTGGCTCCCATCTCCCAGTGGGCCGGGCCGAGGAAGCCGTTGGCTTGCTTGCCCAACGCCTCAGCGAACGCCGGCAGCGTCGGCGCGACGACAATCGAAGCGGCTTTCACCTCTATGCCTAAATCACCCATCTGCTTCGCGAGCAGCTGCCCATCGGCGAAGTGCCCGCCACCAAGGAGGATCTCCGGCGCAGCAGCCTTCAGCTCGGTAAGGGCTGGTGTGAGGTCCTTCACACCGGACGGATAGGTGCGCTCATACACGATCTGAAGCCCAAACTTCGCGAGATACTCTTTCGCCCCCTTCATCACGATGCGGGAGAACTCGTCGTCTTCAAAAAGCAGGGCGAACTTCTTCGCGTTGGTGTCGATCGTGCGCACCATGTCGATGGCCGAGAGCTGATAGCGCGAGCCAAGGCCGATCGTCTGCACCACGTATTTGTAGCCCTGCTCGAAGATGCGATCACTGGCACCACCGTGGGAGTTATAGAGGGCTTTATACTTTTCGGCGACGGGGGCTCCAGCGAGCGTCAGCCCCGACGAATACGGCGCGAGCAAGAACTTGACTCCGTCGGCGGTGATCAGCCGCTCCAACAAGCTTGTCACGTTCTCCTTCTTGGATTCATCGTCGTAGTACTTATATCTGATGGGGATCTTCTGCCCCTGGATGCGAACGCCGCCGTAGACTTCGTTGACCCATTTCTCTGCGACAAGGAAGCCCCAATAGCCTTGTTGCCCCTCTTTGGCGTAGGTTCCCGAGAGGCTAATAGGCCCGCCGATGACGATCTCCTTAGGGAGTTGCTGTTGGGTGAGGCCGGAACTGAACAGAAGACCCGCTATAAGCACAAACGCTGCTCCTAAGAACCATTTTCTCCTCATGGGACTCCCCCCTTAGTTTTTGAGTCTCTGGAGCTGAAGGGTTTAAGTGCTTGCTACGGTGCCTATCACCTCCTTGTGTGTGAAGTAACTGAGCTTCATCATAGATACTGAAGAGTCTTGTCTCTTTTGTCAATGAGCTCGCGCAGATAAAAACATGATCTAAGTCAATTCTAGCGATCTTGACAAAGCCGGTCAATATTTTATTATATCATTACTCGGAGCGTGAGCGCTATGGCCATCGAAACATTAGCTGAAGCCGTCGCGGCTAGCGAAACATGGATCAGCGTCTGGCACGACACGAACGAACACGAGGTCTACGTTCAATACGGGTACGTAGATATCAGTATGCCCATCGAAGACTTTGAGGACTTCGTGGAGACGCTCGTCGCGGCGCGGCAGAAGCTCACCCAGCCCAAGAAGCAACGCTAAAAGCTCCAGACGGCTCCGGGCAAGTGGGCGAAGAAGTCGCTCAAGAGAATGAGTATCTGCAAGAGCAGCCCTTCAAGCCCTCCGATCATCTGAGCGACGAACGGGAGAGGGAGTGCGCTTGTAATCAGCAAAAATATTCCTACCCAGAGCGCAACCGTGACCAACGGGACGATCACGAGATTCCCTAAGATCGCGCCCCACAGATAGACTCGATGGAAATGATACGCGAGCACCGGAGCGACTGCAAGCTGCGCTGCAAGTGAGACGAGCACGAAGAGCACCAACCCGCGCAGCGCACGGTGGCGCATAGTCTCCTCGTGTGGCTTGGGCGTAAGCTGGAGGCGCTGTGCTAAGCGCGGCCAGATGTAGAGCACAGCTAACAAAATTCCCAATGTTCCCGCGAAGCTCAACTGGAAGCTGACCTCAAAGAGCGCCTCGGGATCAACGAGCAGGATCGCTAACGCTGCCGTCGCTAAGCTCTGTAAGGGATCAACCCAGCGCTTGAGCATCAAGCCGCGCTCAGCGAAGAAAAAGCCGACCGTAAGAAAGAAGAACATCACCGTCGCTCGAAGTATGCTCACTTCAAAGCCCACAATCAGAAGATAGATGAGCGCCACGGGCGCAGCGAGGAAATAGAGCCTCGTGAAGTTGAAGCCCCACCAGCTCACGATAAGAGCCAGCAACGCTACAATCATCCCCAAATTTGCGCCAGAAGCGACAAGCACATGCATCACCCCGGCGTCGCGGAAGCTCTCATTGATCTCTTTAGGGAGACTCTCACGCTCGCCGAAGAGCAGGCCCTTCAAGAGCGCGCATTGCTCCAATGACAGATGGCGCTCGATTTGGGCGAAGAGCATCTGTCGGAGATCGTAGCCCCAGTGCAGCGCGGGCGATCCCTGGTGGCGCGCGATGATCTGGACTTGGCTCTCTCGATAGACCCAGATGATCCCCCAGATGTCGCGACGTCGCAAGTACTCGCGATAGTCGAAGGGGTCTCTCTCACGGTTGGTTGGCACGCGCACCGGCGCGCGGATGACCAGTTCGTCGCCGTAGTGAATCTGAAGATATTCGGGGTCTCGAGTGTGATCGTAGAAGACTTGGAGATACCCTGGGGCGTTGCGGGGCTTAAGCACGAAGCGCGAGCGCTCCGGGCCATGATCGGGATAGCTGACGACAACGCCTTGGACGTGCTGAATTTTATCACTATGTTCGTAGAGTCTTGCTGTGGGGAAGCGCGCGTTGGTGTAGAGCAGAGCGCCGAGCGCTGTGCATGTGCTGAGCATGAAAGATATGCTCAGTGGGCGCATTCTCTGGCTGAAGAGGCTTGCAATAGTCAAAGCGAGCGTAAGGGCTGTCAGGGCGGCGAGCCAGAGGAACGAGCACTCCCAGGCGTGTGCTATGAGGATTCCTGAGGCGAAGAAGAGTAAGACTATCAGCAGGGGGCGGCGACGGAGTTTCTTGATGCTTTGAAGTTGCATTGGCATAATGGGTCAGCACGAAGTGGGCATAACCCACAGGTCTTGGCCAGCTTCTAGAGGGCTGAGCGCAATGCAGCGGCGTTCGCTCTGGCCTTCTAGCTGGAGCTGCCAAGCTCGTCCGGCGGGCAGAGTCACCGTCAGCCATCCCTGACTCGCGGAGAGAGTGCGCGCTGGCAGATCGGTGGCGGTCACTGTGACACGATCAGATCCCACAAAGGCGCTGAGATCGATGTGTACGTCAGCGGAGTCGAGCAATGCGAATAAGTCTTGAGCGCGCCAGCCCTCAATGTCGGCTGACGGGCCGCTGCCCCAGACGCTTATGAGCACTTCTAAGTCCGTCAGCAGCGTGCTGTTGAATTCGGCTTTTGCGTCGCGGCTGACGAGGCCGTCGCCGTTAAAGTCGAAGCGCGTGTAGGCGCTTTCAAGGACCGGACACGCTGTGGGAGCAGCGTCGTGAACGCAGCCGTCGCCGTTCAAGTCCTTCTTGCGATGCGTGGGAGAGCCATCGAGATTGCTGAGCTTGCCTTCTACGTAGAGCAGCGCATCGCGAAAAGCGCGAAAGTCGCGCATATCTATATTCCCATCGCCGCGCAGCCCGTCAGGGCAGAGGGTCTCGATCTGGCGCCCGTGGGCGTCTACTCTGAGGTTGCCATCGGGAGTGCAGTCGTCTACGTCTACAAGTGCACGCTGGACAAGGTGCTCTGAGCGCAGAGCATCAAGCGCGATGAGAGCCCCAAAAGCGTCGATTCTCGGTGCGGGGCTCTCGCTGTTGGGGCCGCGACCGCCTGCGCTCTCTGGCTCAACGATTTGGGCCGATCTTCGCAGAAGCTCTGTGATCTCCGAGACGGTCAAGCTTGGCTCGAGTGCCAACAGATAACTAACTAAGCTGGTGACGTGCGGCGCGGCCATCGAAGTGCCGTCGAGCGTGTCGTATCTCTCTGTTAAGACTGTGCTTAAGATTCGCCCGCCGGGGGCAGAGAAGTGCCCGCCGACGTTGGAGAAATCAGACTTTCTATGGTTGTGCTCGCCCGGCAGAATCGCGTCGAACGATTCGATCACCAGAATATTATCAGCCTGCGTGAAGGTCTCGCCGTCCAGCTCAAGATCGGGCGCGAGCGCGGCCCAATTCAGTGGGCTAGCCCATTGCGCGTGAATTTCTGTCGGGTACCCGAAGCGCTTGGGGCTGTCGTTGCCCGCAGCTGCAACGAAGAGCACATTCGGATACAGAGCTGCTAAACGTCTCATCAGCAGCCCATGTCCGATAACGAGCTTCTGCGCTTCTGAGTCTATATTGGGGTTGACTTTCAGGCGTGTGTTGACCGGCCAGTTGTAGCTCATACTCACGTTGACGACACGGATCTCAGGGTGATTTTCGAGCAACTTCGTAAGCGTTTGAATTAAGATCTCCCAGGAGGCGCGCCAGTCTTGGCCTTGGGGAATTTTCGGGGAGATGCCGATCATCTGTGCGAAGGGGTTGACCCCGCGCCACGGGTTGGGGTTCAGCCCTGGCGGCACATCCGAAGAGTTATCTTTGACGACGGGGTCGTGAGCGTTGCTGGGTGCGCTTATTACAGCTACCCAAAAAGCGTCTGGGGGCCTGCCGGTGCTCAACAGCGAGAGCCCAGCCGGCAGCAAAAAGCTAACTAAAAGCAGACGCAGCGTGCGATCCATCCCGCCTGATTATAGCGGGAGAAGCGCACGCTGTGAAGAGGTCATTTGCG
>JBKBIX010000093.1:0-5184 GCA_046293845.1 Bipolaricaulia bacterium
GAGTTATCCCGTGACGTCGGATCTCACGCTGACCCTTCGCCTGCGCTATGAGAACGTCTGGAAGGCTGCGCCCATCAACGAGAAGAGCCTCATCATGTCGGTAGGCTTTGATATCGTGCGGGATACGCGCAATAACCCGAGCTTTCCGACGTCAGGCGGGCAATGGATCGCAACGCTCGAGCAAGCGGGCAAGTTCTCCGTCGGTACAGAGTTCACAAAGCTGCAAGGGATCTGGACCCAGCACTGGATGACCCTGGAGCGCCAGACGCTCTCGGTGCGGCTCTACGGGGCTTTTGGGCTCACACTGCCAACGCAGGAGCGGTTCGGCTTTGGCGGTGTTATGACCGTGCGCGGCTGGGAGATGCGATTCACCGATCAGTTCGGCCTGACCAATATCGAATACCGGATGGAGCTCGCCGAGAACATCTGGGGGGCTTTCTATTATGACGCCGGGTGGGCGGAGGGGGTGGGATGGCGACAGGCAGTGGGCTTCGAGATGCGCTTGGTGACCCCGTTCGTCGGGGACGTGCGGTTCATCTTAGCCTGGCCGTTTCAAGAGACGGGAATCCCCATCGTGCCAGTCTTCCAATTCGGCTTCGGAACGATGTTCTAACACACTCTCTCACTAAAGGAGGAACGGAGCTATGCAAAGACTTTGGATCGGGATCGGGCTGCTGACAGTGGCGCTTCTTTTGGGAGGCTGTCAATCTCAAGGAGGCGCGCAGAATCTCGACGACTTACGAGCAAAAGTCGCCCAGTTAGAGAAAGACGTGCAGGATTTGAAGGCTCAGCTGGCCAAAGGCGCAGCTGCCCTGCGCATCGCGTATATTAACGCTGAAAAAGTCTTCCAAGACTACAAGAAGACCGGGGAAGCTGTGCAGAAATTTAAGGCCGAAGCGGAGAAGAAGCAGAGCGAGCTCAAAGCCCTCCAAGACAAGTTCAAGAAAGGGTTGATGAGCGAGGACGAGTTCCAGCGAGAAGCTGCGCGATTACAACAAGAGCTGCAACAGCTCGATCTTCAGCTCACTGCGGAGATCCAAGGGGAGATGATCAAAGCGATCGAGCAGCTCGCCAAAGAGCGCGGGTATCATTGGGTGACGCAGCGCAAGGACGTCATTCTCTATGCTGACCCCAATGCGCTCGAAGATATAACGTATGACGTGCTAAAGATCCTCAATCAGGGACAGTAGACGAATGAACGAGGACGAGATCCGACGCATCTTGCCTCATCGGTATCCGTTCTTATTGGTAGACCGGGTGCTGGAATGGGGTGATAGGCGCGTGCGCGCGCTCAAGAACGTCACGAACAACGAGCCGTTCTTCGTGGGGCATTTCCCAGAGCGCCCTATCATGCCCGGCGTCTTGATTTTAGAGGGCATGGCCCAGACGGTAGGGCTTTTAGTCAGTCAGGAGCAACCTGGCCAGAGCGGCTACTTAGTCGGCGTGGATCGCGCGCGCTTCCGTCGCCCCGTCCAGCCTGGAGACCAAATCATCTACGAAGCCAGGCTCGAGCGCGGCCGCGCAGGGTTCTACCGCGCTCGCGTCTGGGCCACCGTTGACGGTACGCTCGTCGCTGAGGCGTCGCTCTCTGTCGCTATCACCCCTGGAGAGCAGGAGTGAGAATATGAAGCCCCTCATCGAATCTGTGCCCAACATTAGCGAAGGGCGTGATCACTCGAAGATCGAGGCGATCGTCGCGGCAGTGCGCGCGACCCCCGGCGCGGTCTTGCTCGACGTGGACCCTGATGCCGACCATAACCGCACCGTCATCACGTTTGTTGGGGAACCGAGTGCTGTTGAGACAGCTGTTCTCAATCTCGTCGCCAAGGCTGTTGAGCTCATCGATCTGACGAAGCACAAGGGGGAGCACCCGCGTATGGGCGCGGTTGATGTCATCCCGTTTGTGCCACTGCGGGGGGTGACGAAGAAAGAGTGCATCGAGATCGCCCGACGAGTCGGCCAGACGATCTGGGAGAGATTCAAAGTCCCGGTCTATCTCTACGAAGATGCTGCGACCCGCCCAGAGCGCCGCGATCTCGCGAACATTCGCAAGGGGGAGTTCGAGAACTTCTTCGCCAAGATTCAAGAGCCCGACTGGGCTCCCGACTTTGGCGAGCGCGCTGTCCATCCGACGGCGGGCGTCAGCGCTGTGGGAGTCCGTCCCCCCTTGATCGCGTTCAACGTCAATCTGGGCACGAATAACTTAGAGATCGCTCAACAGATCGCCAAGGCCGTGCGCGGCTCCAACGGGGGGTTGCGCTACGTGAAAGCGTTGGGATTCGCCCTCAAAGAACGGGGGATCGTCCAAGTCTCTATGAACTTGACGAATTTCGAAAAGACCCCGATCTATCAGGTTTTCGAGCTGATCAAGTGTGAAGCCGACCGCTGGGGGGTGCCCATCGTTGGCAGCGAGATCGTGGGCTTAGTGCCTCAAGCGGCACTGCTCCACGTCGCGGAGCACTTCTTGCGACTTGAGAACTTCCAGCACAGTCAAGTGTTAGAAAATCGCCTCGCCGAGTGCCTAGAGTCAAACTTCCCTTTCTGAGCACTCCTCTCTTCCTTTACACGGGGCATAAAGAGCAGGTACGATAGCGTTCATGCGAAAGTCAGACTTTCGCCAGAAGAGCATCACGATCTTGGGGGCTGGACGCAGCGGCTTGGCCGCCGCTACAGTGCTGCACAAACTCGGTGCAACAGTCTTCGTCAGCGATCAATCTTCCCTCTCACCGTCAGCGCGCCAGGAGCTTTCACAGCTCCATATCTCTTTTGAAGAGGGCGGGCACACCGAGCGCTCCCTTGCTGCTCATTTGATCATCCTCTCACCGGGGGTTTCTCTCAGTGCGCCCATCGTCCAGCGCGCGCGGGCTATGGGGATCCCCGTCTGGGGCGAGCTCGAACTTGCATATCGTCTCTGCCCCAGCGAGAAGATCATCGCTGTGACGGGCACCAACGGGAAGAGCACAACCACAAAACTCATCGAAGAGCTGCTCGCACGCGCGGGCCATTCGGTCATCAGCGCGGGCAACATCGGGACGCCGCTGATCGCGCGGCTGCACGAGATCTCTCCCACAACTATCGTCATTGTAGAAGTCAGCAGCTTCCAGCTTGAGTCTATAGAGAGATTTCGGCCCGCTGTCGCCGTTCTCTTAAATATCGCTCCGAACCATCTCGACCGCCACGGCACTTTCGAGAGCTATCGTTCCGCAAAATATAAGATCTTTACAAATCAGACCGAGCGCGACGTACTCGTGCTGCCACGCCATCTTGAGCTCCCCACAACTCCCCGATCGCGCGTGCTTTATTATGACGACCTGCTGCCGGAGCTTTCCCATCTCACGGCTCCACGACACGTCAAAGAAGACGCAGCCGCAGCGCTCGCGGCGTGTCGCGTCTTCGCGCCGACGATACCCCCCCCATGCGATGAGATCCTTCAGCAAGCGCGCCTGCCCCACCGACAAGAGTTCATTGCTGAGATCAATGGCGTGAAGTTCTACGATGACTCCAAGGCAACGACCGTCCACGCGACACTTGCAGCTCTCGAAGCGTTTTCGGGACCGTTGGTCTTGATTTTAGGTGGGCGCAACAAGAATTTAGATTTTGCGCCGCTGGCGCAGGCGTTGCGCTCCAAGCCCATCTGCGAAGTCCTTCTCATTGGCGAGGCGGCACCCCACATCGCCCACGCTTTAGAAGCCCACCAGATCACGCGATTTTCGTTAGTCAAAGATTTTTCGGAAGCTGTGGAGCGCGCGCTGCGCTATCCCGGCGCGACGTGCGTGCTCTCGCCAGCGTGTGCGAGCTTTGATCAATTTCAAAGCTATGAAGAGCGAGGAGCAGCCTTCCGACGAGCCGTCTTGCACGTGCAGCAGGCGGGGTGAGGGCTACCCCAGACGCGCATCTTCCAAGGACATCCGTCCCATACCCTGAAGACAAATCCGCAGAGGGACCTCGACAGGGGTCCTTGGGAAGCGCCTTCCCATCGCGTATAACAGAGAACGCTCAAGGGGAGGTGCGCACGTGGGCAGATCAAAGCTCGTCGCTGTAGTCCTAGCACTCTCTCTGCTGGGCGTGGTCATGGTCGCCAGCGCCAGTTTGCCCATCGCCGCCATCCGTTATGAGCAGCCTACGTATCTTCTGATCAAACATCTCATTGCTCTCGCCATCGGGATCCCCGTCTTCTGGTTCTGCTCTCGATTCGAGTATCGCGCCTTGCTCACCATAGATCACATACTTTTGCTGATCGCATTGGGGATGACAGCCCTGACGCTCATCCCCGGGTTGAGTGTGCGCGGAAGCTGGCTCCGCATCCCTGGGCCCTTCCAGCCCCAGCCCACTGAATTTCTTAAGCTCGCCCTCATCATCTCGTTCGCCGCAAGCTGCGTGCGCAAGGGCGACCATCTCCAAGAGTTTTCTGAAGGGGTCTTGCCCCCTCTGCTCATCACATCCGGAGCAGCCCTGATGGCGCTCACGCAGTCCGACTTCGCTATGGCACTCATCTTCTTCCTCGTCGCTCTGTATATGCTCTTCAGCGGCGGGGCACGATTGCCCCATCTTTTCGGGGTTTTGCTCATTGCTGTGCCTGTCCTTGCGCTGGTGCTGATTGCTGCCCCCTATCGTTTCAGTCGGCTGATCTCTTTCTTAGATCCGTTCAAATACAGCACGACCGAGGGCTATCAGCTTGTACAATCGTTGACAGCTATTGGTTCAGGGGGAATCTTCGGGCGAGGCTTAGGCGAGAGCCGCGAAAAACTGCTCTTCCTCCCAGAGCCGTATAACGATTTCATCTTTGCGATCATTGGGGAAGAATTGGGCTTGCTCGGCGGGCTCCTTGTCATAGGGCTCTTCGTATATCTCACGTGGGTGGGATACTCCATCGCGGCGCGCGCGCCGGATCGGCTCGGCATGCTTTTGGCTTCGGGGATAACTTTTACTATCGCTGCGCAAGCGGCTATCAACCTTGGTGTCGCTACGGGAATTCTCCCCGTCACTGGCCTGACCCTGCCGTTCATCAGCTATGGCGGGTCATCGCTGATCGTCTCGTTCGCTATGACCGGGATCTTGCTCAATATTGCGCGAAGGGGATCACATGAAGACGTTTCTCATCTGCGGGGGCGGGACGGGAGGCCATCTCTATCCCGCTCTGGCGCTCTTACAAGGGCTGCGGCACGCTGAGCCTGATGCCCGACT
>JBKBIX010000094.1:0-5148 GCA_046293845.1 Bipolaricaulia bacterium
TGGCTCATTGTCTGTTTGTTGATCGCGTAGACGCGCGTGCCCATCGAGAAGAGAACACGATCAGAGATGACCGCTGGAGGCAAGGGCAGATTACTGGAAGCTCCCGAAGAAAACTGCCCTAAAGTTGCGCCTGTCGCGGCGTTGAGCTTATAGAGCGTCCCGTTGGAGGCGACAACAAAGAGCGCGTTGGTATCCGAGTCATAGGCGGGCGTCGAGTTGATATCGCTCCCTAGATTTCTATTCCAGACGACGGAGCCGTCGGCGTTGTTGAGCGCATAGACGCCACGCGAGCCGGCAGCGATATAGATGCGTCCGCCGTCGGTGACGGGCTGGCTATTGCGCGGCAGTCGAAATTTCCCCGCGCTGATGCCTCCAGAGCTATTGGGTCCATTCCAGGCCCACTTCCAGCGCCACGGCGTCGGCACAACTTGATCCGTGTAGCTCGTACGCTGCGCGTCATGGGCGTGTTGTGTCCATTCAGAGCTCGAAGACGAAGAAGAAGTCGGATTGCCCCAGACGACTGAGAGGGTCGGGCGGCCTTGGGCGTTCCAATCCCCAGTATTAGAAGAGACAAAGTATTTGCCGCTATGATACTGATCGTCAGCTTCATAGAGTATGAGGCGCACGGGCTGCCCAGCGCTATAGGCGCGGGCGACGGCTAAGCTCACGTCGAATGTTCGAGGTACGCCGGGCCAGCCTGGAAACTCTGAAATTGTAGGCACCCAGGCCCCACCGATGTTCTCGCTCGCTAATGGAGCGTTGTTCCATGAGATGGTCTGCTCGTTCCAATCTGAATCTGTTGTGAGCACTTGAATCCATGATGGGCCGGCCTGGCCGGGACCGCCTGCTTGGCCAAATTGATAGATCGTAAGTGTAGCCGAGAGGATGACCTTGCCCGGCGGGATCGCATCGAGAGGAAATGTGATATAGTACTTAGAGAAGCAAGGCCAGTCGGCTATGTCAGACTGATTTTGCACGTTGAAGTCGGGAGCGTCGCTGAAGTTATCTTCCCCCCATTGGGTCCAAATGTAGTTTTCATCGCCGGGGCAGAGGTTGCCCGTCGTCCCGCCGACGCCTGCATCAGGCACAATTACACTATTAAGCCCATGACGAATCGTGACGGTTCCTCCAGGGGTTGCTGACGGAGGAGTATACGTGGGCATTCCGAACGAGAGCCGCCCCCACGTCTGGGGATCAGAGGGCGAGAAGTTCCCAGGCCAGCGCTGATCGGGAAGCGGCGGACCGAGCTCACTGTCGCGGTCATGCACGATGACAGCAATACGCCATTGTGTTTGCGATGCTGGCGGCTCCGCCAGCCCTAGGCTGGCAAACGGAATATAGAGATTCATAGCCCAGCCCCGGTCGCTATCGGTGTCGTCATTAGGGGCGTTGCCACGCCAGGCAGACTGGCTGGTAAAGCTTATACTCGCTTCAGCCCATCCGCCGTTGCTACTCTGATAAGCGCGTTGGTACTCGTCGCGAGGTCCCCAAAAATTGAGTTGTGCTACGAAGCGATAGGTGTTTGGTCCAAAAGCATCGCTTAAGCTCAGATAGAGCGTGACGGCGTCCCATTGGGTGAGCTCTTCAGGGGTTGGCGTCGTATCGTACCAGATATTCCGGTCGAAGATCGCGACGTAGACGTAGAGCTGTTCGGAGTTGTAGCCGACGCGCACATCGGCGTAGCTCTCTGTTGGGGTGACTCGCCCAAACCAGAAGATTGCCATCTCTGGGAAGCGAATCTCCCCGTCAAAGAAAGGGACATTCACCCGGGGCACCGAAGCACTTTGCGCCAGTGCTCGAGAAGCGAGCTTATGCTGGGAGAACCCCATAATCAAGCTGAGAGCAAGCGCAGTGATCGCAAGAATGCGTAGAATCTTCATGGACGGGCCTCCTTAGTGATCTCTATTTGTGACGGGTGCCGCACATAGATAATGGGATCGCCCTGATACCAGACGATCTTGCCTCGGACGCGAATAGTCTGTCCAGGGCGGTAGAGCTTCTCTGGCGCGTCAGGGAAGTTGGGCCAATCTTCTCTGAGAATGCGCACGAAGAATGACCCACGCCGGGGTTCCTCAAAGCCCAAATAGACCGCGAGGCGATTGTTAAAGACGTTGCGAATCGTCCCCCAGACGATAACGTTCCGGCCCGCGTACTCCCGCGCCTGAGTGTAGTGAATAATCAGATGAGATTCTGTGTAGCTCTGATGATTTTGGCTATAATGATACAGCGAGAGCACAACCCCCACAGCCGCGACCATCGCCAGCAGCACAACCCAGATCGTCTTCATATCGAATTTTCGCGAGTTTTTTACCATAAATCTTTCAGCGGTGCAAGAGGTGTCGCACCCACGGGCGCCACGCCCATCCCTTGCGCAGCTCTGAATAATGCTTCACCGTGAGGATGGTCCAACACCCTAGCCCGATTCCCAACCAGCTCTCGACATCGCGTATCACAAGATAGATCACAAAACAAAGCATTGCAGCGAAGACTGTCCAGCCGTCGCGGGCGCTCAGCGCGTACCATAGAGCCAGTAATGTTCCAAGCACTACCGGGCCTTCCCATAGGCTAACGCCCGTCCAGATACCAAACGTGACAGAGACAGCCTTGCCACCACGCCCGCGCAGCCAAGGCGAGAACGCATGGCCCAGCACTGGAGCCAACGCTACGGGAATTAACGCTGAGCCTTCTATACCCCCAACAGAGCGTGCTGCAAGCACCGGCACTGCTCCTTTTGCATAATCCAATAACAGTCCGATAATCCCTAACACGCGCCCTCCAGCGCGAAAGAGATTGCTCGCGCCGGGATTGCCATCGCCTACAACACGGATATCTCGCTTGAGCACGAGCAAGCCAAGCCAGTGCGAAAACATCAACGAACCCGAAATAAAAGCCAAGAGCGTCCAGAGAAGGACGTCCATATCACCACCACCGCCAGCGCACTCGAGGGAGCACGCGAGCTTTCCATATTGCTTTGCCGTTCAGAGTTCTCATCAGTGATCCCAAAGCCAGCCACAGGGTGAGAGCAACACTCACGGGATAGAAAAGCACATAGTAGAGCGGATAGCCAAACCGTTTGTACGTTATCCCCCATAGCCCTAGTGAGAGCAGCACAGACCATAACGCGGGCTCGATCACTCCCAGCTTCATCCCCATCAAATGCCCTGCCAAAACGATGAGCGGCTCGAACGTGAACAATCCAATCCAGAGCCAGATTAGAATGAACCACCCAATGCGATAATCGAACGCTGCCAAGAGATTCTTCGTCAGCCCTTCGTGGACTTGCTCGTAGTTCTCATACATGCGGCATCGCACGAGGTCGCTGCCGTCGAGCAATCTCCAGCGCAAGCCGTGCCGTTTGATGCGACGCACGAGAGCTATGTCTTCTACGGCGCTCTGGCGCACCGCCTCATGGCCCCCAATCGCTTCATATGCGCTACGCCGAAAGAGCAAGAACTGCCCATTGGCTGCAGATAAAGCCGTCCACGGCGTATAATACGCTAAAGCTAAAGGCAAAAACGAGAGAATGCTCCATGAGATCATCGGGATGACGAGACGCTCACTCCAGGAGCCAACGTCTTCTTTAACGAAGACGCTGAGAAAATCTAAGTTCTCTTCCGTCAGCGCTCTGACAGCGTGGGCTAACGTCCTTGGGTAGTGGCGTGTATCAGCATCCGTAAAGAGCAGAAGATCTCCTGAGGCGCGCTGAGCCAGTTGATAGCACGCCCAGCTCTTCCCGATCCACCCTGGGGGAGGAGGTACCCCCTGAAGGACGGTAAGACGGGGATGCCCCCCAAAGCGCTCATGCAATATGCTTGAGGTCTTGTCGTCGGATTGATCATCGAGAACGATTACCTCGAAGTTTTCGTACTCTTGAGCGAGCAACGACTCCACGCAAAGGATGATATTGTTCTGTTCATTGCGGGCCGGCACCAAGATCGAGACCCGTGAACCACTGCGAGACGCTAAGTACGACCCAAGACGCTTCCGCAACATCCACAGATTCGTTACCGCGATAAGCACAAGACACGCTAAAAAAACAACGATACTGTACTGATGCTCAACCCAGAAGCCCTGCATGATGCAATTATTACGGTTATACCCTATCAAATACACCTCGCATTGTCAATGATTTGACAACAGCTCCACCTGTTGTCCATAATAGTAATCCACCTTGGATCAGCTATGATCTCTAGTGGTGAAAAGCAATGAGTGACCTTTCTGAGAAGATTGCCCACAGCCTCCAAGATACGACGATGCACACAGCACTCAGCCGTGCGAGTCTCTATTTTGATCTCTCGCGCACCTGGGCGTTCGCTGATCTTCCCGACAAAGAAGCGCTCAAGCGCCGCGCCCGCCAGATCAAAGAGTCTTCCATCGAGCATCTCGACGGATTGATCGAGCAGCTTCGCGAGAGCGTCACGCGTCATGGCGCACACTTCTATCTTGCCCCCACTGCTCAAGCTGCCAATGAGTATCTTTTGAAACTTGTGCGCGAGCGTGGTGTGCAAAAAGCCGTCAAATCCAAATCGATGGTCACCGAGGAGATCGAGCTGAACAAACACTTAGAAGCTGTCGGCGTTGAAGTGATCGAAACAGACTTGGGAGAGCGCATCATTCAGCTCGCAGGGGAACGCCCGTTTCACATCACTGGCCCAGCGATCCATAAGCCCCGCGAAGCCGTGGGAAAACTCTTTGCTGAGAAGCTCGGCGTCCCCTACACCGATGACCCCTATGAGCTAACAAAGATCGCGCGCACGTCGCTGAGACAGAGTTATCTCGAAGCTGACATGGGAATCACCGGAGCAAATGTTGCTATCGCTCAAACTGGGACGTTTATAATCATCACGAACGAGGGCAACGACCGACTCACCATGACACTGCCAGAGATTCACATCATCATCACTGGGATCGAGAAGATCGTCCCGACGCTTGAGGACGCTGTGGTGCTCTTAAAGCTTTTGCCGCGCAGCGCTACAGCACAAAAGCTCACAAGCTACGTTTCATTAGTAACACCGAGGCCGGATCGCGAAGTGCACGTGATTGTGATAGATAACGGGCGCAGCCGGATGCGCGCCGACGCTCAGTTTCGCGAGGCGCTCTATTGTATCCGCTGCGGCAGTTGCATGAACATCTGCCCGGCGTTTCGCT
>JBKBIX010000095.1:0-4993 GCA_046293845.1 Bipolaricaulia bacterium
GGCTCTTTCTCGCCGTGGCGACGATGCTCTTTGCAGCATTCATCAGCGCCTATGTTGTGCGTATGGGGTCGTCGGATTGGCATTCGCTGCCCAAGCCGGGGCTGCTCTGGGTCAACACCGCGATATTGCTCTTGAGCAGCGCCGCGCTCCAGTGGGCACGCCTCTGTGAGCGCCAAGGCGACACTAAGAACGCTAAGCTTGGCTTCATCGCCGGAGCGGTGCTGAGCGCGCTCTTCTTGTTCGGACAGATCTGGGCGTGGCTTGTGCTGCACAAGCTCGGCTACTTTCTCGATACCAATCCGTCGAGCAGCTTCTTCTATCTCCTGACAGCGGTGCACGGGCTGCACTTACTGGGCGGGCTGGGCGTCGCTGCGTGGACGGTGCGCACCCGTGAGCGCTTCCAGTTATTTGTGACCTACTGGCATTTTCTCACGATCGTGTGGGTGGTGCTGTTTGCTCTGATCGTGCTGACATAAACACTAAGGCCCTCACCCCTTGAGTCCCCTCTCCCTCGGAGGGGAGAGGGGAGGGGGTGAGGGTCCGAAAAGAGGTGCACTATGGCGCAACAGACGCAATCTCTCGAAGAGCGAGCGCGTACTTGGCCCCGATGGCTGCGCGATCTTGTCGCCGATTGGGCGTCGGAGCGGCAGACGTTCAAGGTCAACTGGGGCAAGGCGATGATGTGGATCTTCATCGTCAGCGATATATTTGTTTTCGGGTCGTTTCTCTCAGCATATGCGGCAGCGCGGCTGAGCGCGACGCTCCCCTGGCCCGATCCCGCCAAGGTCTTCGCGCTGCATATCGGCGAGAGCGAAGTCCCGCTCTTGCTCATCGCGATCATGACGGTCGTTCTCATCAGTAGCAGTGGGACGATGGCCATCGCCGTGAAATACGGGTACGAGCGCAATCGCGCCAAGGCCGCGCTCTTTCTAACCCTCACAGCGCTGTTAGGGTTAACGTTCGTGGGGATGCAAGCGTTCGAGTGGACCAAGCTCATTCGCGAGGGCTTCCGCCCGTGGGCAAATCCCATAGGCGCGCCGCAGTTCGGCTCGTCGTTCTTCATGATCACGGGCTTCCACGGGCTGCACGTCACCGCCGGGGTGATCTACCTCGCGACAATAGCCTCCCAAGTGCTGCGCGGCGCGTATGAGAAGATCGGGTACCAGCGCGTTGAGATCGCCGGACTCTATTGGCACTTTGTCGATTTAGTGTGGGTCTTCATCTTCGCGTTCTTCTATCTCTTTTAGGGGGTATACAGACTATGGAGCACACAGGCGAGCAGCATCATCCGATAAGAGTATATTTAATCGTGTGGGGGTTGCTCTTCCTGCTGAGCACGATGTCGTACTTGGTAGACTATTTTGAGGTGCGCCCCAAGGAGTTAGCATGGTTCTTGATCACGGCGTTTGCGCTGCTGAAGGCCGGGCTGATCGTCAGTTATTTTATGCACGTGCGCTTTGAGCGGCTCAGTCTCGTCTACGCGATTTTGCTGCCGCCGCTCTTAATTCTGGCGCTGACGGCGTTCGTCATGGCCGAGGGCGGTTACGTCTTCGACGTGCGCGCGATCTTCTTCGGACGCTAGGACGCTATGAGAGCTCTCCTAACAGTTGTGACAGCTCTAACAGCGGGGCAGAGCGTGGTCGTCTATGCCGATCACGAGCTGCGCAAGAGCATCTTTGAGTCGCTCGGCCCCACCGCGTGGGGCATGTATATTCTGCTGCCCATCCCGTTCATCGCTCTTGGGGTCATCGGATATTTTGTCTACCGCGCGTGGAGGGCGTCAGACAGCACGCCCCCGTCGCGCGATGGGAATTAGTATGCAGACTTCGGCGCTCTTTCGCCGTCTGAGCGTCATCGCGGTTGTGATCACATTTGGGCATCTGCTCTTTGGGAATATCGTGAGCGGGACAGATTCAGGGATGGGCTGCGGCCCCCACTGGCCTCTCTGTCGTGGGCAGCTCTTTCCCCCGCTGAACGACCCAGCGCTGGTCATCGAATGGACGCATCGGCTTTTTGCCGTGCTTGTGGGCCTCAGCATCGTAGCGATGACGCTCGTCGCGTGGCGGCGGGAGCGCCATAAGCCAACAGTCGTCTGGCTCGCCACAGCGTCGCTGGCGCTCGTCGTTGTCGTTGGGATCTTGGGAGGCGTAACGGTCTTGCTCGATCTGCCAAGAGCTGTCTCTACGGCGCACTTTGGGCTAGGGATCTTGCTCTTCGCGCTGCTTGTTGTGCTTGCAGCGAAAGCGCACACGACTCTTCTCCCACGCGCTTCTTTGAGCACGCATCGTTGGGCGCTTGCTTCAGTTATTTTGATCTATCTTCAAGCTGTGCTCGGCGCGTATGTGCGCCACAGCCAAGCGGGGATGGCCTTGCCCCTCTGGCCGTTCTTGGCGTTCTTTCCCAACTTGGCGATCAGCCCCATCGCCCACCAATGGTCCCATAGGCTCTTAGCGTTGATCGTTCTGGGCGCAGTCTCTCTCACAGCAGCGCGGGCTATGAAGTCTGGCTACACGGTCTTGGGAGTCAGCTCAGTAGTGCTTGTGCTGATTCAGATTGTCCTTGGGGTGCTCACGGTCTGGTCTGTGCTCAATCCCATTCTAGCAATGCTCCATCTTGCGGGCGCCCTGGCGCTTTTGGGAGTGCAGATCGTGCTGACAGTACAAAGCTGGCCGGCCCTCACTCCCTTCCCCTCTCCCGTAGGTGACTACGGGAGAGGGGTGCCGTAGGCGGGGTGAGGGCCCGAAAGAGGAGAAGCACACGCATCATGACGACCGTCGCAAGGCGCACCGCTGTGCGCCAGGCGCTCTCAGATTATATAGCGCTCACCAAGCCACGCATCACGCTCTTAGTCTTGGTGACGACCGCAGCGGCATTTTGGGTCGCTGCGAAAGACTCGTTCTCGCTGGGGCTTTTCGCCATTACCCTTGTGGGGACGGGGCTGGCATCGTCGGCTGCGGGGGTCTTCAACTGTCTCATTGACCGTGAAGTAGACGCGCTCATGGCGCGCACGCGCACGCGCCCTCTGCCCGCGGGTCGTGTGCAGCCCATAGCTGCTGCGCTTTTGGGGATCGCGCTCGCGCTTGCTTCGTGTGCAGTGCTCGCTCTGGGAGCGAACCTCCTCGCAGCGAGCTTGGCGCTCTTTGCGGTTCTCTTTTATTCACTCGTATACACGCGCTGGCTGAAGCGGGTCTCGCCCTGGTGCACAGAGATCGGGGGAATCGCTGGGGCGATGCCCCCGCTCATCGGTTGGGCTGCTGCTACAGGGCAGATCGCAGCCCCAGCGCTCGTGCTCTTTGGGATTCTCTTGCTCTGGCAGCCCCCGCACTTTTGGGCTTTGGCTCTTGGACGAGTCGCAGAATACAAAGCCGCGAATCTCCCGATTCTCCCTGTCGTACACGGAGAGCGCGTCACGCGCCGGCGCAGCTTCCTCTATGCGCTGGCGCTCCTGCTCACAAGCCTTGTGCTCTTCTATCCGTTGAGAGCGACGGGTGCTTTTTACGCCGCAGGAGCGCTCTTGCTTGGCATCGGGTTCGCTTATCTTACGTGGAGAGACTGGCGGTCCCCAAGCCCTGGGCGGGGAAAGAAGATCTTTCTCTATTCGATGCTCTATCTGGCGATGCTCTTCTTGCTGCTCGTCGTTAGTGTCCAGCTATGAACGTGATTACCCTGATCCCCACAGCCAACGCCGTGCTCAACTTTCTGAGCGCGCTCTTGATCTTGGCAGGGCTGTATTTTATCAAGCGCGGTCAGCGCGAGCAGCACAGAAAGTGCATGGTGACAGCGTTTGCGCTGTCCGCGCTCTTTTTAGTGCTGTATCTTATGCGCTATGCGGCAACTGGCCCGACGCCCTACACTGGCCCAGCCCGCCCACTCTACTTATTTATATTATGGACGCACACACCATTGGCAGCGCTTATGCCCGCCCTTGTCATCATCACAGTGCGTCGCGCGCTGCGCGGCGACTTCGCTCAGCACAAGAAGATCGCTCGCGTGACGTTTCCCATCTGGCTCTACGTCTCCGTGACAGGGCTGATGATCTACGCGATGCTTCATTACGGAACCTAACGGACATGCTTCAGCGACGCCTCTTTACCTTGTCGTGGGTTGGCGCTCGGCTCGCAGCACTTTCTCGAGCATCCACGCGACTACGCCCAGCCCAGCGACAAAGAGAATCAGAAAGACAATCAAGGGACTGAGCTGAAGATTGACCGGTTCAGCTGTGACGTCCAAGAACTTGCTCAGCTCAATGTTTTGCACAAGCTGGCGACTGATCGCGTTGATGGCCAAGACGCCAAACTGAGCTAGCCCTGTCACAATCGCGAGCGTCTGCGCTCTTCTCGGTTGGCCCTCACCCCCAGCCCCTCTCCCGTAGTCACCTACGGGAGAGGGGTGCCCATAGGGCGGGGTGAGGGCCTCATCTCGGCGCTGCCAAAGAATTAAGAGCCAGGGCAGCCCCGGCCCAAGCGCCGTCAGCACCGTCAGAATTATGAGCGGGCTAGAGAACATCTGATCGCGCACATCTGTAGGCCATGCGCCAAAGACGTACCATGAGCCCATCGCTGCGAACCATATCAGTCCGATAGTATAAAGCTGCAGCGCGAAGCTTCCAGCCCATCTTCTGTACTCTGCGCTCTCGCGGCGGGCGAAGACCCCAGCGTCAAAGACTGTATACGCCGCGACGGTCGTGAGCGCTAGCCCAAACATCATGAGCCAGCGGGGCAGAAGCGTCGGGTCAGACAGATTGAGCGCGGTGCCCAACGGCGCGCCCGCGACGCTCGTGCTCTGCCAGATCTGAGACCACGCGCGCAGATTCGTCATGAGACTAAAACCGTTGGAGAAGAGAAACCCAATAACTATAAACAGAATCGCCGAGGCCCAGCCGGCGGCGCGCTTGAACGACGTCAGCTCTGCCCCGTCTTTGAGGCCCGTCACGTAGATATAGACCCCGTAGTACGCGAACGTCAGCAAGATAATAATCGAGAACCAAGGCCAG
>JBKBIX010000096.1:0-4908 GCA_046293845.1 Bipolaricaulia bacterium
CTCGCGCAATGTCAGCCCGCCCGCGACGTTCACATAGATATCCTCCCCGCTGATCTGCGCTCCCAAGTGCTTCTCGATCACGGCTAGCAGCAGCGCAACGCGATTGAGATCGAGCCCTGTCGCGCGTCGCTGAGGATAGGGCGAGCGCGTGAACGCCACGAGCGCTTGAATCTCGACTAAGATGGGGCGGGTCCCCTCTAGCGTGGGGACGATCACCGAGCCTGGGGGCACCGGCCCTATTCGTTCTGTAAAGAACTTCGAGGGGTTAGCGATCTCTCTTAAGCCCGATTCGGTCATCTGGAAGACCCCGATCTCTTCGGTCGAGCCGAAGCGATTCTTCACAGCCCGCACGATCCGCACGTCGCTCTCGCGCCCACCCTCGACATACAGAGCGATATCTACGAGATGCTCAATCGCTTTTGGGCCGGCAAACTCCCCGGACTTCGTGATGTGCCCGATCAGAAAGATTGGGATCTTCTGGGCTCTCGCTAACTGACTCAGCTCAAACGTCGCCTGGCCGACTTGGTAGGTCGTCCCCAGGCCAGTGCTCTCCCCTTCGGGGAAGACCGTTTGAATCGAATCGATAATCACAGCAGAGGCCCTCAGCACGTGCTCGCGGATCGCTGCCAGATTCTGCTCGTGGAGTATAAAGAGATTTTCTGTATCTGCGAGGGCGAGGCGTTCGGCGCGCAGCTTGATCTGTCCAGGGGACTCTTCCCCAGAGATATAGAGCACGGGGCCGTGCCGTGCGAGCTGCGCCGCGACCTGCAGCAAGAGCGTTGATTTCCCAATGCCCGGCTCGCCGCCGACTAAGACGACCGAGCCGGCGATCAGTCCGCCCCCGATGACCCGATCCAATTCAGCGATCTGTGTGGGGCGGCGCTGGGTTTCTTCGAGGGGGATTGCTGTGAGTGCTTGTGGGGCTGAGCTTGCTGTGTGAAGGCTTGCTCGCTTCTCAGAGAATTCTGTGAATGTATCCCACTGGCCGCACTGCGGGCAGCGTCCCAGCCATTTGAGCGAAGCATAGCCGCAGTCTCGGCAGCGGTACATATTATTTCACGAATTCTGGGGTCTTCTCTTCCTTCTTGGAGAAGCAGATCTGCCCGTCCTTGGCATCTATAATAATCTGATCGCCCTTGACAAACTCGCCCTCTAAGATCTTGTCAGAGATGGGGTTCTCGATCAGTCTCTCTAACGTTCTCACGAGCGGCCGCGCGCCATACTTGGGATCGTACCCTTCTTTAATTAATAACTCTTTCGCATCTTCGGTGACGACGATGTGAATCTCCCGCTCGCGTAATCTCTCGGAAAGATCGCGCAGCTTCAGCTCCGCGATCTTATAGATGTTCTCCCTCGTGTGCTGATGGAACACGATTATATCGTCGAGACGGTTGAGAAACTCCGGGCGGAAGAATTCTTTCACCTCGCTCATCACTCGGCTGCGCATCTCTGTATACGACTCTTTGGAGTCGACTTCATCACCCGTGCCAAAGCCGAGCGCTGTGCGATCCGTGATCGTCTTCGACCCAATGTTGCTCGTCATGATTAACACAGTATTTCTGAAGTCCACCCGACGGCCCTGAGAATCTGTCAACGCCCCGTCGTCCATCACCTGTAAGAGGATATTGAACACGTCCCGATGGGCTTTCTCGATCTCGTCGAAGAGCACGACGGAGTAGGGTCTTCTGCGGACGGCCTCGGTCAGTTCTCCGGCTTCTTCGTAGCCCACATACCCCGGGGGCGCCCCGATCAGCCGCGAGACCGAGAAGCGCTCCATATACTCAGACATGTCTATTCTGATGATCGCCTCTTCGTCGCCGAAGAGAAACTCAGCAAGCGCTTTGGCTAATTCGGTCTTGCCCACGCCCGTGGGCCCCAAGAACAAGAAGCTCCCGATAGGACGCTTGGGGTCCTTCACCCCCGCATACGCCCGACGGATCGCCCGAGCGACAGATTTCACCGCTTCGTCTTGGTCAATGTAGCGCTTATGGATCTCTTCTTCCATCGTCAGGACGCGTTTAGACTCCTCCATCTTCATGTGGCCCACAGGCACGCCCGTCCAGCTCGAGACCATCTGGGCGATGTCGTCCTCAGTGACGACAGCTTCATACTCGTGAAACTCCATCTTCAGCGCGCGTAATCTCTCTTGGAGCTGGCGCTCAGCATCGCGCAGCTCGGCGGCGCGCTCGTAGTTCTGCTCGCTAATGGCAGCATTCTTCTGCTCCGCGATCTCGCGCAATCTCTCCTCAAGCTCATGGATCTCCGGGGAGAACGAACTCGTCTCTAAGCGCTTCTTTGCGGCTGTTTCGTCTATTAAGTCTATGGCTTTATCGGGCAAGAAGTGATCGGTGATATAGCGATCGGAGAGTTTGGCGGCTGCGTAGAGCGCCCCATCGGTGATCTTGACGCGATGGTGGGCTTCGTAGCGTGGGCGCAGCCCCTTGAGGATCTTCACGGTCGCCTCGATATGGGGCTCTTCGACTAAGATCTTCTTGAAGCGCCGCTCCAACGCTGCGTCCTTTTCGATATACTTTCTGTACTCGTCGAGGGTCGCCGTCCCGATGCACTGAATGAGTCCCGACGCCAGCGGGGGCTTTAAGATCGCCGAAGCATCAATCGCGCCCTCGGCCCCGCCAGCACCCACGACCGTGTGCAGCTCATCAATAAACAGAATGACATTCCCCGACTCGATCACAGCGTTGACCACGGCTTTCAAGCGCTGCTCGAACTCCCCACGATATTTGGTGCCGGCGACGATGGCCGCCATGTCTAATTCTATAATCTCTTTGCCCAACAGCGGCGCGGGCACATCCCCTGACGCGATCCTTTGCGCTAAGCCCTCGACAATAGCAGTCTTGCCCACGCCGGGTTCGCCGACGATCACGGGGTTGTTCTTCTTTCTGCGGGAGAGCGTTTGAATGATGCTATTGATCTCGCGGTCGCGGCCGATGACCGGGTCGAGCCGGCCCGCACGGGCTTCCTCGACCAAGTTTCTCCCGTACTCGAAGTTCTTCCATTTGCTGCGGTCGTCGCGCTTGGCGCGCGAGCCCACGAGATTCGCGTGCAACGGCGACAGATACCGTCGGACCTTGGCGATGTCGATCCCCGCGCGCTGTAAGATCTGCGCGGCGATGTTATTGCCCTCTTCTAAGAGGGCGAGCAACAGATCTTCGGCGGCGATCAGGGTGTGTCCATAGCGTCGGGTCTCCTCATAGGAGAGGGTGATGATGCGTTTGAGTTGTGGGGTGGGCTGGAGCTCAGCGGGGACGAAGCGCGATTGTCCCCGGCCCACGCTGTGCTCGATCTCGCGGGCTACGCGTTGATACGTGACGTTATTGGCTTCCAAGAACTTACAGACTTCAGATGTGCGCATCTTGGTGAATGCGAGCAATAAGTGTTCGGTGCCCACGTAGTCATGGCCCCAGGCCTCGGCTTCCTTGTAAGCGATCCCGATGGCTTGTTGTGCTTCCCGCGAGAAGAGATTATACATGTCGTGCATAGGCATCACTCATGGCGATTATAAGGAGCGCGGGAGGGCCTGTCAAGGATTTTCCGTCACGTTCGAGCTAGCATCGGCCTTGGGCACAGAAGAGCACGTCGAACTTCAGGGTCGGGCGACGCTCGTGATTGCGCAACACGTCCGAGCGATACGCAAAAAGCCCGTGCATCTGCACAAGGGGGATAACGGGGAGTGTTTCAGCGATGAGCAGTTGGGCTTCATCTTGAAGGGCCCTACTCTCTTGTAACGTAGGAGCGCGCTCAGCCTTTTGCAACAGCTCATCGAGACGCCTTTCGAACTCTGTCGGCTGCTGAACACACGTGGGATGAAAGAAGTGCATACTTCCTGAGCAAAGCCAGATCGCGCGTTGAACTGCTACACTGTCGGGCAGGGAGTCACCCAAGCCCTCCGTAAAGCGCCCTGCCCCATCCCAACCGACGATAGCAGTTTCGTATTGACCTTTCACAAGCCGGTCTGTAAAATCCCCCAACGCCAGCCGAATCTTCACCCCAATCTTGGTGAGCGCTGGGAGGAGCAGCCGCGCCAGAGCTTCAGGAGGCACCAGACTCGCAGGGGAAACCAAGAGCTCGAACTCCAGCCGCCCGGCGGGATTGCCCTGACCGAGAAAATCTTGCGGGATCTCTCGCACACTGTCGCCGTTTGTGTCTCTGAGCCCTAGGCTGTCAAGCAGCTGCGTGGCCTTGTGGAGGTCATAGGGCGTCTGGAGGGCGCGCAATCTCTCTAAAATCTTGGGGTCTTGACCAGAACGGCCCACAAAATACGACGACGCTGGACTGATGGGGCCATAGAGCTCCACCCCCAATCCCAAGAAGAGATCTTTTACGAATTGCGCCCGTGGCATGGCGTAGCTGAGAGCACGACGAAATTCAACCGCGCGAAAGGCCGCCCGCAGCGCTGGGTTGGGAGCATCCCAATTGAGCACGAAGAACTGCCCGCCGAAGGCCGCTTGCCCGCTAGAAATATCGTCGTTGAGCGCGAGACGCCCAGAGATCTTGTCCGACTGTAAGATGGCTAGATCGGCCGGGCGGGGATAGAAAAAGTGTAGCTCTCGATTGCGAAATCTCTGCAAGGCCAGCTCCGGCGATACCGTGAGCACAGTGAACCAATTCAGATAGGGCAACGCCGTCCCACGGATGTCTGTCTTCCAATAATAGGCGTTGCGCACGAAGCTCAGTTTCTCTTCTTCAAGTTTTTCAAGACGAAATGGCCCCAGCCCAGCGATCTGATTCAGGGGAGCCTGTACCGACCACGCGGTGTTGAACCCTCGAGGGTCCCTCTCATAGCGCTGGAGTTTATGTTTGGGCAAGATGGGAACAGAGCCGATGTGCCACAGCTGCCATCGCCCTAGCGGAGTTTTACAAAGAAATCGAATCTCTGACGAGCTCAGC
>JBKBIX010000097.1:0-4867 GCA_046293845.1 Bipolaricaulia bacterium
GCGGCAGCCGCGGATCCAAAGTCCTCACCGAGGCTGCCGTAGCCGCACAGCGCTCCTGCCCGGACGTTCAATTCTTGATCGTTACCGGCGAGGGAGAACTAAGAACTTCGAGCGATCCACATATAGTGTTCGTCCCTTATATTCACGAGATGGGCGTGGCTCTGGCAACGGCTGACGTGGTGATCTGCCGCGCGGGCGCGGCAACTCTAGCAGAGCTCGCTGCTTTGGGCAAGCCTGCGATTGTCGTTCCCTGGCCGCGCTCCGCAGGTGATCACCAGACGGCCAACGCCAAACAGCTTGCCCAGAGCAACTTCGTTCTTGTGCCAGAGTCTGAGCTTACCCCTGGACGACTCGTCCAGGAGATCCACACCGCTCTGCACCTGAAGCCCCACCGGCCAAGCCCTCAGCGTGCAGATGCGCTCCATCACATTCTGCGCGAGGTGCTTCTCGATGCAACGTCAACACGCAACACACCTGCACTTTATCGGGATCGGCGGCGACGGCATGAGTGGGTTGGCCAAAGTCTATTCTGAGCTAGGGTTCCGTATCACCGGGTGCAATATCGAAGAGAACCGACGCACCAGGGAACTCCGCTCCCTGGACATCCCCGTGTCCATAGGGCATTCCGCGTCGCATCTCCAGGGCGCTACTCACGTGATCATCTCTTCGGCTATCCCCTCAGATAATATAGAACTGCTCGAAGCAAAACGCTTAGGTCTGCCCATCCTCCACCGCCTCGATCTCCTAAACGACCTAACAGCCACACGATACACCATCGGTGTCACCGGCACACACGGGAAGACCACAACAACAGCGATGATCGCGACTCTGCTCGAGCGAGCTTGGTTCGATCCGACGTTCGTCATCGGCGCGGCTTCCCCCACGCTCGGGACTCACGCGCGCATCGGCATGGGCAAATATCTTGTCGCCGAGGTGTGCGAGAGCGATGGGCACTTCTTGCAGCTCCACCCCCAGATCGCCGTGATCACAAGCATCGGTCGGGATCATCTCAATTTCTACGGGAGTGAAGAGGCACTGCTGGCGAGCTTCACGCAGTTTGCGAGCCAGAGCGATCTGTGTATTGCGTGCGCCGATGACCCTGGGGCACGACGAGCCGTCATCGAGCAGCTTCCCGAAGCCCTGACGTATAGCATCGAGCGTCCGGCGGATCTGGTCGCCCACGATATCCGCTTCCATCAAGCTCGCACGAGCTTTGAGATCTCATGGCAGGGGCGGCGCGTCGGACACGTCGAACTCCTCTATGCCCCCGGAATTCATAACGTCTATAACGCGTTGGCAGCGCTCGTGGTGGGCCGCCACCTCGGATTATCATTCGCTGATATGACCGCCCATCTGAGAGATTTTCAATTACCAGAAAGACGCTTCCAAATCCTCATCCACAATGGGATCACTGTCGTGGACGACTACGCCCATCTCCCAGAACAGATCAAGCGCAATCTCCAAGCGATCCGCCAGAGCTGGCATCCCTCCCGGATCGTCGCGCTCTTCCAGCCCCATCGCTTCACCCGCACGTACTATTTAGGCCAAGAGTTCAGCACATCATTTGATTTGGCAGATATGGTCGTACTGACAGATATCTATCCGGCATTTGAGCGTCCCATCGCCGGTGTGGATATCTCTTCTCTTCTTGCAGCCCTGCGCCGTCGGCATGACGCCGTCACGTATCTGCCCCGTGGGGAGGATTTCGTCCACAGACTGCGAGCGTTCTTGCGCCCAGGGGACTTTGTCATCGGGTTTGGTGCGGGAGACCTGGGCCACGAATTACACCACCTTGCTCGGATTTGGAACCACAAAGATCAGGGTGATCCCTATGAGACTCCTTAACGGTGAACGCTGCGAACTTCAAGAACTGCAGAGCCGTCTACGCGGCACTGTCTCAGTGCACGAGCCCCTCGCACGGCACACGTCCTTGCGCATCGGCGGGCCGGCGAAATATTTCGTCATCCCCGCTGAGCTCGAAGACATCAGCGAAACCCTCGCATTCGCCCAAGACCGGGGTCTGCCGTGGATCGTCTTGGGCAATGGGACGAATGTGCTCTTCCCCGACGCGGGGTATCGCGGGGTCGTCATCAAGATGGGGCCGTCGTTAGGGCGCATCGAGCTTACAGAGAACAGAGTCCGTGCGCAAGCGGGAGCGAGCTTAGCTGCCCTTATCTCAAAAGTTCGGTCTGTCGGGCTGCACGATCTCGATTTCTTGGTGGGAATCCCCGGGAGCGTCGGCGGAGCCCTCGTGATGAACGCAGGAATCCCCGAAGGACAGATTGCTGATGTCGTCACCCGGGTGGGGGCATTGACTTTTGACGGGAAATTCATTACTCTTACTCCTGAGGAATGCCGGTTCGGCTATCGGTCGAGCCGGTTCCAGGGGGAACGACTCATTGTGATTGAGGGAGAATTTGCTTTAGGAACAGGGAAATCATGGGATGGGGAAGCCCTGTTGAGACGGCGCAAGGAGCGCCAGCCCCTGGGGGTTCCTAGCCCAGGCTGCGTCTTCCGCAACCCGGCGGGGGTGGGGGCCACCGCGGGGCAGCTCATCGACCGAGCGGGATTGAAGGGATACCGGGTCGGAGGAGCGAGAATTTCCACAAAGCATGCGAACTTTATCGTCAATGAGGGGGGGGCGACCAGCCAAGATGTGCTCCAGCTAATTGACATCGCCCGGTCGGTTGTGCTTAAATATTGGGGGGTGGAGTTGAAGCTGGAGCTCGCCGTCGTCGCCTGAACGATGTGCGACGCTTAGGTGTAGGAGCAGCACTAGGGCTTGTGCTCCTAACAATAATAGGGTACAAGCACCTGACAGTACGAGAGATCACCGTCGAGGGTGGTGAGAGGATCCAAGCCGAGGCGGTTCTGCAGAGATTTCCGATCCAGATCGGGATGCATTGGCTGACGGCTGATATAGAGGCCGCGCGGCAAGCCCTCTTGCGTCTCCCTGACGTCCGTGACGTCTCCATCAGAAGAGCGCTGTGGGGGCGGGTGCGCATTATACTCACAGAACGTGAGCCCTGCATGGTCGCCCAACTGGGGAAAAAGCTCTTCTGGATGGACACCGAAGGGTTTTTCTACAGCGAGGCCGCAGCGCCGCCTTGGGGGCCCTTGCTGATTGAGCCAGAAACTGTAGAAACCGAGCGTGGCCGCCGTCTGGCTGACCCCTTTTACTTAATACCCCTGAGCGCTCTGATGAGCGCGCCCGGGGATCTTTTGAATCGCATAAATACTGTGCATGTGGAAGGGAGCACTATGATTCTTTCTTTTCGGAATGGCCCGGATGTCTTGATGAACGTCTATGACGTCCGGAGAGACTTAGGACGTCTGCGCCGTCTGGCCCTCCAGGCTTCGCCTGGACCGTACGCCTTCGCCGGCCTGTGGCCGGCGAAGATGAAGCTCACGCGCAGCGTGCTCGACCTGCGTTTCGAGCGGGTGGTTGTCGTCAGCGAAAAAGCTCGTCGGTGAAGGATGGTGATGAGGGAATGGGGGAGATCATCGTCGGTTTGGACATTGGCACGACCAAAGTCGTCGCCTTGGTCTGTAACGTCGAGGACGGCAATATCGAGATCATCGGCATGGGGAAGGCCCCCTCACACGGACTGGAGAAGGGCGTGGTCGTAGACATCGGGGAAACGACGGCTTCGATCCGGCGCGCTATCGAAGAGGCCGAGAACATGGCCGATGTCAAGATCGAGCGCGTCTACGCGGGGATCGCTGGGAAACACATCTCCTCGATCAACAATTCGGGGACGGTCTCGATCTCGCGCCCCGATAGAATCATAACGCTCGATGACGTCCACAGGGTGATCGACACTGCCCAAGCAGTACAGATCACACCCGATAGCCAGCTCATTCACGTCATTCCGCGCCAATATATCGTAGACGGCCAAGAGGGGATCACTGATCCCGTGGGGATGACGGGGACACGTCTTGAAGTCGACGTGCACATCGTGACCGGCTCGATCACTGCAGTGCATAATATTCGACGGTGCGTGGAGAATTTAGGGATCGAAGTCGAACAGATCGTGCTGCAGCCTCTGGCAAGCAGCTATGCGGTTCTCAACGAAGCTGAGAAGGAGCTGGGCGTGGCCTTGATGGACATCGGTGGTGGGACGACCGATATTGCGATCTTCCGCGACGGCGATATCTGGTTCAGCAAGATTCTGCCCATCGCGGGGGAGCACATCACCAACGACATCACCGTGGGCTTACGAGTCAGCTATGAAGAAGCGGAACGCATCAAGATCCAAGAGGGCTTGCCCCGCTTGGGAGATGAAGCCGCTGAAGAAGAGCGCATCGAGATTACCACGATCAGTGAGGAGAAGAAGGCGATCTCCAAGAGAAAGCTCGCCAAGATCATCGAGCCTCGCTTGGAGGAGCTGTTTGATCTGGCGATGGGGGAGATCGAAGATGTCGGCTATCGTGATCTCATCCCTGCGGGGATTGTCTTGACCGGTGGCACATCGCTGTTGAAGGGCTTGCCGGAGTTTGTTTCCCAACGCTACGATATCTCGGTACGGCGGGGGAGAAATCCCCAAGGGATCCACGGCCTGCGCGACATCGTGGAGAGCCCCGTCTATTCTACAGTGATTGGGCTTGTCAAATACGCTGTGGAATCGAAGGAGTACAGGGATCGAGGAGATACCGGCCCGCGGTATTGGGGGCTGAAGAGCTCGTCGAGCAAAGGCTTTGCTGGGTTCTTTGGGAGGCTGCTGCGCTGGCTCAACCGCTTCTTCCGGGGTTAGGGGGTTTTATGGGCCGAAACGGCTTGGCACGAATCAAAGTGATCGGTGTGGGAGGCGGCGGGGGCAACGCGGTCGACCGCATGAAGAAGGCCAAAGTGAAAGACGTCGAGCTC
>JBKBIX010000098.1:0-4711 GCA_046293845.1 Bipolaricaulia bacterium
ATCGGGGGAGACGATCTTGAGCACCACGGGGTAGCCGATCTCGTGCGCGGCCTGCAGAGCTTCTTCTTCGCTCTTGGCTAAGCGATACTGAAGCACGGGGAAACCATAAGCTTTGAGGAGATCGTGCGCTTCAGGCTCAAGCAGTAGCGAACGCCCGTCGTGCTTCGCATGAGCGATGATCTCCCGTGCGCGCTCGATCTGAACGTCTTTAAAAATTCTGTACTCGGTGCGTGGACGGTGCACCCATTCGTGATAGCGCGCCATCGCCGCGAGGGCGCGCGCTGCGCGCTCGGGAAAGCTGTAGTTGGGGATAGTGATCGTCTCCAGAATCTCTATAGCCGGCCGAGCGTCGGTGACCGCCATCAGGCACGCCAGCACGGGCTTATCGCTTTGGGTCTCTTGCACCGCGCGCACGATGTTCCGCGCAATATTCTCAAGACTCATCAGGATGTGGGGCGCTGCAATCACGATGACGCCGTCTACGTTGGGATCGGTGAGCACTGTGCGCACTATAGTATCATAGCGGTGCTCGTTGGGCTCGCCGGTCATGTCCACGGGGTTGGCGACGTTGACCGTAGGCGGCAGAAGCTCCCGAAGCTTGCGCGCCGTCTCTGCGGAGAACGAGGTGAGCTGGAGCCCATAGCGCACCGCGGCATCTGTTGCGAGGATGCCCGCGCCGCCGGCGTTGGTGACGATCGCGATTCTATTGCCCTTGGGCAGGGGCTGCTGCGCGAATGCCACAGCATAGTCAAAGAGCTCTTCGATCGTTTCGACTCTGAGCACGCCCGACTGCATGAAGACAGAGTCATAGACTTCGTCGGAGCCGGCGAGCGCTCCCGTGTGCGATGTTGCCGCTTTAGCCCCTTCGAGGGTGCGCCCGGATTTGATCGCTAATATGGGTATCTTCTTGGGGCGCTCGCTCGTGATCTCCGTCGCTAATCTGTGAAATCCTTGGGGGTCTTCCAAATCTTCGAGGTAGAGCAAGACGACGTCGCTGAGCGGGTCGTCTTTGAGATACTCTAAGAGATGGTTCTCGTGGAGATCGGCTTTGTTGCCAATAGAGATGAATTTGGACAGCCCGATCTTCTGGCGTTGCGCGTACTCAAGCGCTGCGACCCCCAGAGCGCCGCTTTGCGAGATGAACGCGATATTGCCACGACGTGGCATCCCAGGGGCGAACGTCGCGTTGAGCGAGACGTTGGGGTCGGTGTTGATAATCCCCAGACAGTTTGGCCCCAGCATGGCGATCCCGTAGCGCCGCGCGATCTGTTGCAGTTCGGCTTCGCGCTTGGCGCCCTCCTCGCCGATCTCTTTAAATCCCGCACTGATGATCACTGCAGCGCGCACGCCCTTGCGCCCGCATTCGTCTAAGACGCTCGCAACGGCGGCCGCCGGCACGATGATCACAGCGAGATCGATCTCATCGGGGATATCGAGCACGGACGGATAGGCTTTGACCCCCAAGATGCTGTGGGCTTTGGGGTTGACGGGATAGACCACGCCGGTGTAGCCATGAAAGAGAATGTTTTTGAAGACGGCTTGCCCCAAACTCTCAGGCTTTGTCGACGCGCCGATGACGGCCACAGATCTTGGAGCGAAGAGCGCCTCGAGAGTCTCTCGTGTATGGGCAGTCATACTCTTATAATCTCAAAGAGAGAGAGGCTATGCAAGTTGACAGATTCTCTTGGTCTCATTATCTTAAATTGGGTGATCGGCGATGGCACAGATGCGCTCGCTCTTCGATGAGCCTGCTAAAGCCCCAGCGGTCTTGACGTTTGAGGAGGCGCAGCGCCAGGCGCAGACGTGTACGAAGTGTCGGCTCCATCAGAGCCGAACGCACGTGGTCTTTGGGGAGGGCAGCACCAAGTCTCCCGTGATCTTCATCGGCGAAGGCCCAGGGGAAGTCGAAGACTCGACGGGGCGGCCGTTTGTCGGCCCCGCGGGGCAGAAGCTCACAGAGATCTTAGAATCTGTGGGAATCGCGCGGGAGCACGTCTATATTACCAATATGGTTTTGTGCCGTCCCCCAGGCAATCGCACGCCCCAAAAAGACGAGATCGAGACGTGTTGGCCTTATCTGGAAGCGAAAATCAGGCACATCAAGCCCAAGATCATCGTCGCTTTAGGAAATGTCCCGGCCCAATACTTTCTCAAGACGACTGAGGGGATCACGACATTGCGCGGCAGGTTCTTCCCGTGGCGCGATGGGATCGAGATATTCTGCATGTTTCATCCGAGCTATCTTTTGAGAAACCCGTCGCGCGAGCCGGGCAGCCCCAAATACTTAACGTGGCAAGACATCAAGAAGCTGAAGGAGCGCCTCGATGGACTTCCCTAGCTTGACCGAACCCGAACGCCGCGCCCGCGTCGCAGACGCTTTAAGAATGGGCGAGGAGCTGCGCAAGGCCAAAGAGTACGACAAGGGCATTGACGTCTTAGTCGAGGCCCTGCAATACGGGGTCGAGAAGGCGAAGATCTATTTTCGCTTAGGGAATATCTATTTTGACGCGGGGAAGCTCGACCACGCTGAGTATGCGTATCGTCGCGCCATTGATCTCGACCCAACTCACGTCAACGCGCATCACAATCTCAGCGTGGTGCTGCGCAAGCGAGGCAAGTTCTCTGAAGCTCTGCGCATGAGGCGCCACGCGGAGAGATTGGCCATACAATATCCCCAGAGAATACAGGTAACGCCAGAGCAGATCGAGCAGGCGCGGCGGGTAGCGCGCCAGTGGCTGATCGGGATCGGGATCGCTGTTGGAATAGTGATAATTGGGCTGATCGCGCTCACTCTGCTCTTCTAGCGCATATAGATCCCACCGGTGATCGCGATCGTCTCGCCTGTGATGTAGACAGCGATGGCCTTGTGCCCCAACGCTTCGATCTGCTGCGCGAGTTTTATGGCCGTCGCCGCGCCGATGCCGCGGCTGGCCCCAGTGACAAGAGCGATTCTCAGCTTCATGGTGTCTACGTTATCTTCTATACGCTCGAGAGCGATGCTTGATGCGATAGACCTGCACCTCGTGAGCTTGATCATCTATAGTATAGAGGATACGCCAATCGCCCACGCGAACGCGATAGCCTTCTAAACCACTATGAAGCTTCTGTACGCCCGATGGTCTTGGGTTTTGCTGGAGTTGTTGGAGCTTTCGCATGATTCTACGGAGTGCTGGGGAATCGAGTTGGCGGAGCTGGCGCTGCACCCCAGGTTTGATGATGAGCTGATAGCTCACAGCTTGCCCTCGCGTTTGAGTTCTTCCAGAAATTGCTCCAGTGGTATCCCCGGCTGATCGCCCTCTTCAGCAATAGCTCGCTCTAAATCAAGAATATCTTCAAGGTCTTCGAGCAGTTGGGCCACGACCTTGTCGGGCAATTGATCAATAAGCTGCTTCGCACGCTCTTTAAGGGTACTCATGATGGACTCCTTTCATGCAGCTATTATACCACCTCTCCCCTCCCCAGCGAACTCACAGGTGCGATACACTCCGGCCCATCGTTGCTGGGCGAGTTCACCGTCGCCGAGACGTCATAGAGTTCTAATTCCTCAGCGTGATACGGGCGCAAGACGCGCTCCAACTCGGCACGCGCTTTAGGAGATGGATCAAGCCAAAGCTCTTCATACTCTCTGGACACGATCACCGGCATTCGGTTATGAATGGGCTTTATGAGTTCATTGGGCTCCGTGGTGATGATCGTGCACGTCTTGAGAGTCTGACCATCCGGGGAGTTCCAAGACTCCCACAAGCCCGCAAATCCAAACGGCTCTCGTGATTTGAGTCTTACATAGACGGGGGTCTTCTTGCCCGAAGGCGTCTGGCGCCACTCGTAGAAGCCGTCGGCGAGAATGAGGCAGCGCCGTCGGCGCACAGCATCGCGGAAGCTCGGCTTCTCAAAGAGCGTCTCCGCACGAGCATTAATGAGCTTTTGCGCGATCTGTGGGTCCTTAGCCCAGTGAGGGATCAAACCCCAGCGCAGGGGTTCTATGCGTCGGCCTTGATCGTCTGCGATCAGAGCGAGAATCTCTTGTGTCGGCGCGATGTTGTAGCGGGGCTTATACTGTGCAGGCAGGGGCACGCCAAAGCGCGCCTCGATCTGTGCCGTGCTCAGCGTGAGCGTGAATCGCCCGCACATGATCTGTTACGGAAGAGGGAACGTCCGCCCTTCAAGTTCTTCGATTCTTCGCCGGACTTCGGCGGGGATCGGCGCTCTGCGCCGCTCGCGATAGTTATAAGAGACAATGACACCGTCGCCCTCGGCCGCTATCTTCTGGAGCTTCTGACTGAAGATGCGAAACTGCATGGTGAAGCGATCTATGCCCATCTCCGAGACTCGTATCCCGACGAAGATCTTATCTGGGTATGTCAACGGGCGCTTGAAATCGCAGCGCGCTGATGCTAAGATCGGGCCAATCCCCGTGGCGTTCATCGTCTCAATATGCCCGATCCTCTCAAGATACGCAATGCGCGCGCTCTCGAAGTACCGAAAGTACGCAACGTTATTGACGTGCTGGAATGCGTCCATCTCGCCCCAGGCAACGGGTAACTCGATGGTCACGGGAAAACCTTCCAAACCGAGAACAGCGTTCTTGACGGTGCTCATACCCTATCATAGACCGCGTTATTGCCCAATGCAAGCGAGGGGACAGTTTTAGGTGTGGTGGGCGCTAGAGGATTCGAACCTCTGGCCTTCCGCGTGTAAGGCGGACGCTCTC
>JBKBIX010000099.1:0-4695 GCA_046293845.1 Bipolaricaulia bacterium
GCCCCTGCACCGGCCGGACGATCACTTCAGGGTCGACCAAGCCCGTCGGGCGAATAATCTGCTCGACGATCTTTTGGCTCTTCTTGCGCTCATAGGGCCCCGGCGTCGCCGAGACGTAAATGACTTGGTTCATCTTGCGCTCGAACTCTTCAAATTTTAACGGGCGATTGTCGAGCGCCGACGGCAGCCGAAAGCCGTATTCTATCAGAATCTCTTTGCGCGAGCGATCCCCGTTGTACATTCCCCTAATTTGAGGGATCGTCTGATGCGATTCGTCAATAACCATCAAGAAATCTTTGGGGAAGTAGTCTAGGAGCGTGCAGGGGGGCTCGCCGGGCTTGCGCCCGTCCAAATGTCTCGAATAGTTCTCGATCCCTGGACAGTAGCCCAGCTCACGCAGCATTTCTAAATCATATTTTGTGCGCTGCTCCAGGCGCTGAGCTTCCAAAAGTTTCCCAGCGCGATGCAGTTCGGCGAGGCGCTCTTCCAGCTCGGCTTGAATGGACTCGATGGCGCGTTCAAGCTTCTCTCTTCCCGTCACCCAATGCGTCGCGGGATAGATTACAGCAAAGCTTAAGTCGCGCAAACGCTTGCCCGTGAGGGCATCGAGCTCGGAGATTCGTTCGATCTCGTCGCCGAAGAGCTCAATTCTTATGGCGTTCTCGCTGTACGCTGGGATGACTTCAATCGTATCGCCTTTAGCTCTGAAGGTGCCGCGTCCGAAGCCGATCTCGTTGCGCTCGTACTGAAGCTCGACAAGCCTGTGCAAAATCTCGTCGCGCGAGAGGGTCGCGCCCGTGCGTAACGGGAGCGTCATGGCTGCGTATTCCTCGGGCGTGCCCAGCCCATAGATACACGAGACGCTCGCGACAATGATCACGTCTCGGCGCTCGAGCAGCGCGCTGGTCGCTGCGTGTCGCAGTCGGTCTATCTCGTCGTTGATCGAAGCGTCTTTCTCGATATATGTGTCTGTCTGGGGGATATACGCCTCAGGTTGATAATAATCATAGTAGCTGACGAAGTAGTGCACGGCGTTATGCGGGAAGAACTCGCGAAACTCATTACAGAGCTGAGCGGCTAATGTCTTATTATGAGCGATGACTACAGTCGGCTTTTGGACGCTTTGGATGACGTGCGCGATCGTGAACGTCTTGCCGGAGCCGGTCACGCCGAGCAGCGTCTGGTGCTGCAAGCCTGCGCGCAGCCCTTCAGTCAGCTCACGAATAGCCTTGGGCTGATCGCCGCGTGGCGCAAAGGGCGCAGCAAGCTGAAACTCCTGGGTGTGCGTTAGGGTTTCCATCACGTGTGATTATAGCGCAGCTACGGCACGGGATCGAGCCCGCCGGGATTTCTGGGATGACACCGACTGATCCTCTTGGCTGCTAACCAGACCCCACGCAGAAGCCCGTATTTTTGAATCGCCTGCTTGGCATACTCCGAGCACGACGGGTAAAACCGACAGGTGCGAGGAAGCAAGGGCGAGATCAGCTTCTGATAGAGCGTGATCAGAAAGAGCGCCAGAGCGCGCATAGCTTTGTATTGTAATCGCTTTGCGTCGTCAGAGCAAGCTTCGTAAGATAGAAGAACGCTATGACCCTGCGCAAGCTCGTCGGCCGCTACCAGCCCAAAGAGTCTTTTTTGCACAAGCTCGACCCGCGCATCAAGATCTTCGCGGCCCTCGCACTGGCTATCGCCGTATTCTTCTTGCAATCTCTGCAAGACTATCTGTTCTTTGCGGGGTTTCTCTCGCTGGCAGTGTGGGCCGGGCGCATCGGCTTCTGGCCGGTGGTACGCGCGGTGCAAGCGTTAACGGTGTTAATTGTACTGAGTGCGCTCTTACAGCTCTTTGGCGCGCCGGGGAACCCCATTTGGCAGTGGGGGCCATTGAAAATATCTGACGAGGGTCTTAGGGTCGGCGCGATGCTCTCCGCACGGCTCATCTACTTTGGGCTGATCAGCGCGGTGCTGGGCGTAACGACATCTGCTCTGCAGCTTGCTGACGGCTTGGAGGGCATCTTGCTGCCCCTTGCGAAACTCAGGGTGCCCGTGCGCGGGCTCGCCCTGATGTTCAGCGTCTCGCTGCGCTTCGTCCCGTTAATTCTCGACGAAGCCGATATGATCATCAAGGCGATGCGCGCCCGCGGCATCGACCCATTTGAGGGCTCTCTCACGGAGCGCGCGCGCAAGATCGTGGGGATTTTAGTACCCCTCTTGAGAAACACGCTTCTGCGCGCAGAGGCCCTCGCCGAAGCGATGGCCGCTCGGTGTTACGATCCCGACCTGCCGCGCACCCGGCTCTACCAGCCAAGGGTGACGTGGCGCGACGGCGTCGCGCTCATCAGCGTAGTGTTATTAGGAACAGTGATTGGGATCTTTTAGTATCGGAAGAGCCGATACCGCACGAGGTCAAAGCGCACCAGCTCACTCCCCTCGTGACGCTCAAGGCACACGGGCACCCCTGCTTCGTCAACCCAGATGTGCATGAATTCCGGAGCAGCCCCCAAGACAAACTCCCGAACAGCAAAATCTCCGATCTCAAACGTCTGGCGGTGGTCGAAGAGCCGCGCACAAGTGCAGTGAAAGTGCTCTGGCTCTAGAGAGGGAAGCGCGATGCGCACGACCTCTATCTCGGTGCTGTCGCCAGGGGCGAGCCTCAGCCTCTTGCAAAGCGCCGTGGCAAAGATGGCCGTGGGATAGTCCCAAAAAGCCCCGTTCCAAGATGGGGACAGCTCCACCGGACGGCGTCCCGCAGCTTCGATGTAAACTCTGAGGAGTTCATCGTCAACGTGATAGCGCGCGAGCGTCAGATGTCGCTCGGCTTCCAGTTCGATCCGAGCCGTGCGATAGCGCCAGGTGGGATCCAACTCCAGGGTGACCCGCTGGGTATGGGGCATGGGCCACTGGAGCACCAGGAAGCTCTGGAGGTGATACCCCTGCCTATCAGGCAGCTCAAAGAATTGAAAGGCCTCTTCGCCCAACTTGCGCTGGCCTTGGTGCAGATAGTACGTTCCCGTAGCTATCAGCCCTTCAGCGGGTGGGCAGCGTCTGATCGCAATCATTCCTCTCATCCCCGGCGCTATCATAAAGAATCTTTCGCGCCAAGGCAAATCGAGTATAATAGCCCTATGAGAGCGATTGGGGTCTTCGGGCTGCTGAGCGTGTTGATATGGGCACCTATTCTTCAAAGGGAGCAGCCGATAGATTGCAAGACCAACTCGCTCCAAGCTGCTATTGACGTCGCCCGTGATGGCGATACGATCACTGTCGCCCCTGGAGTATGCACGGAGAATCTCGTCATCACGAAAAATCTCGCGCTCGCGGGCGCGGGGATGGACCAGACAGTACTCCGTGGAGCGAAGCTCGGATTCCCTGTCGTCTTGGTGCAGAGCGAGCAGCCCATCGCCGTAACACTCAAAAATCTGACGCTCTCAGATGCGCCGAAAGCGTCAGACAATCCCCAGCACGGCAAGGAGTGCGCGCTCTTCTACCCCCAATTGCTCTGCCCGTCAGGGCTGCAGGCGCGCGGCGCAGCCCGCGTCACTGTTGACTCTCTTCGCATCGCGCGCAATCCCTGGGTCGGCGTCTACGCGCTCGACTCCGCATATATCTCCGTACAGAATTCAGAGATCATCGAGAACGGCTGGGGAGTTTATGTCTCTCCCGATGCGTCTGTAGAGTTGCGCGACAGCGGGGTGGAGCGCAGCCGCGAGAACGGCCTAGAGATCTGGGGCACAGCTTCTATGCAGAGAGCGCTCATCAAAGCCAGCGGGCGCTCTGGGGTCGAGAGTGTCGGCACTATCACGCTCTCTGACAGCGAGGTCATCCAAAACCGAGGTTCCGGGGTTTTACTCGTTGGAGCGTCTGACACAAAGCTCATCGCGAATGTGATAACTCACAATGGGCTCTGGGGAGTAGCTGCTCAGCTACGTAAGTGCGGGTATTTCTCGGACAATTTTCGCGGCTCAGCCGTGCTCGACCAAAACAGAATCTTCAACAATAGACCCGGCGACATCTGCCTGCCGTAGCGCACGTTCGATGACACCGCCGCCGAGCACGCGTTCGCCCTCATAGAAGACCGCGATCTGTCCGGGAGTAACTGCCCGCTGGGGCTGCGCAAAGCGCACGCGCACGCGCCCATCATCCAAAAGCTCTAATGTTGCGGGCACGCGCGGGCTGCGATAGCGAATCTTGACGGTGAGGGGCAGGCCCTCACCCCGCCCTTGGGCATGCTGCGCGTGGGCTTCCATATCGCCCGCCTTAGCGGGCGAAGGCGTACGGTCCAGGCGAAGCCTGGGATAGACGAAATTCACGTCCGTCGCGATCAAGCCATCTGAGAGCAGCGCGCTCTCATCGCCCACGATTAACCTGTTTTTTTCGTAATCGAAGCCCACGACGTAGACGCGCTGCCCCAGCGCGATTCCCAGCCCTTGGCGCTGCCCGATAGTATAAAACGCCAGCCCCTCGTGACGACCCACGACGCGCCCAGAAGTATCGACAATATCGCCTGGTTGCAGCAGAGCGCCGTCGAGCTTCGCTCTTAAATATGCGCGATAGTCACCCCGAGGGATGAAGCATAGATCCATGCTTTCAGGCTTGCGCGCTGCGACTAAATTATGTTCTCTGGCGATCTGCCAGACCTCGCTCTTTACGAGATCGCCCACGGGGAAGAGAATTCTCTTGAGCTGCGCCTGCGTC
>JBKBIX010000009.1:0-27068 GCA_046293845.1 Bipolaricaulia bacterium
CATATCTACATAAGCTGTGTCTAGTACTTCCGTAACGATATACAGCCCATACTGATCGGCAGCGGCACGTAGCAGCTTCAGCCCCATCTCGCCTAACCCCTGAAACGAGTACGGGCTGGTGCGGGGCTTGAACGCCCCGCCGCGCATAAGACGAACCCCTTGCTGCGCCACAAGCCGCGCGCATTGATAGATCTGCTCTTCGCTCTCAACGGAGCACGGCCCAGCGATGATCGCCAGCTCTGGGCCTCCAATCTGCACATCCCCGACAGAGATCACCGTGCCGTCGGGATTGAATTCTCGACTGGCTAATTTGTACGGCTTCGTAATCTCGACAACCCCTTCGACGCCATCGAGCACCGCTAATCTGTGAGGGTCTATGCCGCGCTTATCACCGATAGCGCCTAGGATCGTGCGCATGACGCCATCTACACGATGGACCTTGAACCCAAGACGCTCCAACTCCTGGCTGGCTTGTTGGATCTGTCTCTCACTGGCCCCAACTTTCATAATGACAACCATAGCACACCTCCGTAGCATAAAAAGCGCAGGTCTTTTGGGACGGGTTTCGCCGGAGCAGTCTGAGTGATGAGTGAGTGTAGTATTTAGGGCCGGAAGGCCCCAAAGAAGAAGGAGGCGACGACGAACGAAAACACGGCCCATTTTTCTGCGATATCTAGCATAGCTATCGCCTCCTTCGGTCGAGATGTGCCCGTATCATAGCATGACTTTTGTCAGTTGTCAAGGGGAGGCTTTGTGGAACACAACAAACCGCGTCGTGTTGGTAGGATCAGACTCAATTCCCTCGCGCAAGATCGTTAACTGATATCGGTGTGCAGCTTCGTGGCTCGCGATGGCCGCGCACGTTAGATCACCGTGCTCCGCGACAAACCGAGCTGCCCCAGCGGTGTCATAAAAACCCTCAAGGGAGACGTGTAAGCCCTCTAAAAATTCCCGGCACTGCGCGAGAGCTTGCGGGTGCGAGTAGATCACGCGAATCTTCTCAAGCGAGCTTCCCGGCACGCCGAGCAGACAGTGTCGCACGCGGAGCCGCACCTCCGCACAGACAGAGATCTCGTGCGCGAACTCGCGCAGCAGCCCTTGCGATTCAGCGATCCTCCCCGTCGTCGAGTTTTCCAAGGGCAGACACCCGTAGTCGGCTCCCCCCATGAGCACTCTTGCTACGACGTCACGGAAGGTGCGACAGGGGATCGGCTCGTACCCTGAGAACTGCTGAGCAATAGCAGCTTCGCTGTATGCGCCCAGCTCGCCCTGAAATGCCACACGCACGCTCATGGGGTCGTTTCCTGGAGGCGTCGTGACTCTTCTAATATCTGAGCAAAGACCCGACGGATCGCGTGCTCGCTGAGGGGGCCGCGATTGAGCGCACAGAGTCTCTGGAGGATCTGGGCTTCGCGCTCCGGATTCTGTATAGGCAGCCCGCGCGCACGCTTCTCCCGCCCGATCTGCAGAGCAAGCCGCGCTCGCTCGTTCAATAACTCTACCAGACGCTCATCTATCCGATCTATCTGCTGGCGCCACTGTTCAAGGTCCATAGATGTCATGATTCAATCAAGAGGCTGCGCCCTTGTCAAGCGCGCGCCGACCGTTTATGATGAGATACTATGTCGCTGATCGCTGCTGAAGAGCTAATGCACCGCTACGGGTCTGAGGTGGTCTTTGAAAGAGTCTCGGTGCGCGTGCACAGGGGGGATCGTATTGGCTTAGTCGGGCTTAACGGCAGCGGGAAGTCTACATTGTTGCGGATTCTCGCGGGCTTGCAGGAGCCGACGGCCGGGCGCGTCGTGCGTGCACGCTCTGCGCGCATCGGGTATCTCGCGCAGGAGCCGCAGCTAGAAAGCAGCGCGACGCTCCTTGAGGAGATGCTCACAGTCTTCGAGAGACTGCGGGAGCAGGAGCGCGAGCTGCATCGCATCGAGCAAGCCCTCTCCCGCGGGACCCCCAGCGAAGATCTCCTGCGACACTACGATGAACTGCTGGAGGAATTTCGGCGCGGTGAGGGCTATGAGTACCAAAGCCGGATTCATCAAGTTCTCGCGGGCGTGGGGTTCACCCCGGATGACGAGCAGAAACCCGTGGCGCACCTGAGCGGCGGCCAGCGAGCGCGCGCTGCATTAGCTCGCTTGCTCCTGGAAGAGCCAGATGTGCTCTTGTTAGACGAGCCGACTAATCACTTAGACATCGAAGCGTTAGAGTGGCTCGAAGAGTATCTGTCGCACTGGAAGGGCGCGTTTATTATCGTGTCGCACGACCGCTACTTCCTCGACAAGCTCGTGCACAAGATCTGGGAGCTGGAGTTCGGGCGACTGTACGAGTATTCTGGGAACTATTCCCACTATAGTGCATTGCGGCAGGAGCGGCTGGAGCGCCAATGGAAGCTCTACGAGGAGCAGCAAGAGTTTATTCGAAAGTCCGAGGAGTTTATTCGCAGAAATATAGCGGGCGGGGACTTTCGCGCCAGCCAAGCCCAAGCACGTCAAAAGATGCTCGAGAAGCTAGAACTCATCCCCAAGCCCATCGTCCCGAAGAAGATTCATCTATGGATGGAGGTAAAAAAGCCCAGCGGCGAGCGGGTGCTGCGCGCCCGCGATCTTGTCATTGGCTACCCTGGCGCGCCGCTCTTTCGCTGCAAAAGTCTCTCGTTGCAGCGGGGTGAGCGCGCCGCGCTCATCGGGCCCAACGGCTCCGGCAAGAGCACTTTTCTCAGAACTCTCATAGGCGAGCTGCGTCCCTTAGAGGGCACGCTCGAGTTGGGGCATGGCGTTGAGCTCGCGTACTTCCGCCAAAGTCAAACAGAGTCTGAGGACGCAGACAAATCCGTGCTCGACGTTCTATTGAAAAATAAAGATCAGACGATCAGCGCAGCGCGCGACTTCTTAGGGCAATTTCTCTTCTCTGGGGACGACGTTTTTAAGAAGATCTCGGAGCTCTCGGGCGGAGAGCGGAGTCGGCTTGCTCTAGCGATGCTCGCGCAGCTGGGAGGCAATCTCCTACTCTTAGATGAGCCGACCAATCATTTAGATATAGACTCGCGAGAAGTCCTCCAAGAAGCTTTAAGAGAGTACAAGGGCACGGTTGTGCTCGTCTCCCATGATCGCTATCTCATCCAAGCCGTTGCCACACAGATCTGGGAGATCCGCGACGGCGAACTAAAGATCTATCCAGGGGATTATGAACGCTATCGGGCGCAGCGGGACTCTCGCCCTATGCTCCCATCTTCCTCACAAGGGAAAGTGAATAGGGATGAAGGCGAAGGGATAGCGAAGAGCAAGCGTCTCTCTCCCGGCAAGGAGCAGCGCCTGCGCGAGCGCCAGCGCGCCAAGCTCGCCGCCCGCGAGGCCGAACTGATGAACGCCATCACACATCTTGAGCACGAGATCGCCCAGATCGAGCGCGACATGGAAGCCGCTAGCTACGCTGGGGATCACCAACGATTACGAGACCTGACGACGCTCTATCGGCAGAAGCGTCAAGAGCTCGAGACGCTCTCCGAGCAGTGGGCGCAAGCCGCTGAGGAATTAGCGAACTTCGGGTAGCATAGGACCCTAAGGCCGATACAGCTTCGCTTCGTCCGCTTTGAACCCGACTTTGCTGTGCGTCCCGTCGCACAGGGGCTTATTGTTGGACTGTCCGCAGCGGCAGAGCGCCACCCACGGACGATCAATGAGCGTCTCCTGCCCAGAAGCGTCTACGAGCTTGAGTGGGCCTTGGACGAGATTGGGGCCGTCTTTCTTGGATTCGACGATCGGTTCGCTCATATGATGACCCTCCTTGAAAACGTTCGATATTATAGGACCTACTCCCAAGGCTTTCAAGCCCTCGATATAGCTTCTCCAGCCCAGCCCGCAGATCTGCGCGACGCAGACGTCTCTAATGACAGAGATCTTGCGGAACGGCTCGCGGTGATGAATATCTGAGAGATGGACTTCAACAGTAGGCTTGCCCACAGCAGCTATAGCATCACGGATTGCGTAGCTATAGTGCGTGAGCGCGCCGGGGTTGATCACGATGCCGTCGGCCCAGTGGCGTTCACGGTGTAATGTGTCTATGATCGCGCCCTCGTGATTGGACTGAAAGATCTTGAGCTCAAGGTTGTGCTCCGTAGCGAATTCATAAAGTTTGCGATTGAGTTCTGCAAGCGTCATCGAGCCGTAGATCTCCGGCTCGCGCTCGCCTAAGAGATTGAGATTGGGTCCGTGAATGACCAAAATACGCTTCATAGCTGACAGAAAATTTCGCGGAGCTCAGCTTCGGTGACGCTGTCGCAGAGCACCGGCTCGCCGATGGCGCGCAGGAGCACAAACTGGATGCGCCCCTGGCGCGACTTCTTATCACGATGCATCAGCTCTAATATCCTTTCGAAGTCTAGCTGAGCTAACGATGGCTTAGGGAAGCGTGCTAAGAGCTTCTCGATGCGCTCTAGCTCAGACAAGTTCAGTTCTGTCTTATGATAAGAAAGTCGCGCGGCGACGAGCATCCCCCACACGATGGCCTCCCCATGACGGAGCTGATACTCGCTCGCGGCTTCCAGAGCGTGCCCCACCGTGTGCCCGAAGTTCAAAAATTTTCTCAGCCCGCCCTCGCGCTCGTCCGCAGAGACGATCTCAGCTTTGATCGCGCAGCACCGCGCGATGATTTCAGAGAGATTTTCGGGGTGCTGCACAAAGCTCTCTAGGTCAGTCTCCAAGCGCGCAACGAGCGCCGGATCACGAATCAGCCCGTATTTGATCACCTCTGCTAGACCGGACCAGCGCTCGCGCTCCGGCAGAGTCTTCAGCACCGTCGGGTCAATGAAGACACTGTGGGGTTGATAGAATGTCCCAATTAAATTCTTCCCTAACGGATGGTTAACCCCGGTCTTGCCCCCGACGCTGCTGTCAACTTGAGCGAGGAGCGTCGTTGGGACCTGCACATACAAGATGCCACGCAAGAACGTCGAAGCGATAAAGCCTGCTAAATCTCCGATCACCCCACCCCCCAGGGCGATGATCGTCGCGTGACGATCGAAGTTTGCTTCAAGCAGGCGCGTATAGAGCATCTCTGCTGTCTGCAAGCTCTTCTGCTCTTCACCGGGGGGCACGCTCAGCAAGAGAGGCTCAACGCCGTTTTTGCGCAACGAGTCTGTGATGAGTTCCCCGTAGAGCTGAGCGACCGTCGTGTCTGTAATAATCGCTGCTTGCGAGCCGAGGCGATAGCCCCTATACAGTTCGCCAATATGATAGAGCAGCTCTGGCTTGATCCAGATGAAATAGCTGCGCTCGCCGAGTGCCGTAGAGAGCACGAGCGGGGCCCTCACCCCGCCTATAGCACCCCTCTCCCGTAGTTCACCTACGGGAGAGGGGCTAGGGGTGAGGGCCTCCTTACAAATCATCGCGACAGCCTCAGCCGGGGTCCGCTCGTTCTCAATGATAAGATCTGCCTGCTCATAGCGTGCCCCCCGGCTCTCTAAGAGCTCAGAGATTCTCTGCAGGCGCTGCACTGGCGTCAGCCCTAATAATAATGGGCGCTCTGGTTCACTCTCTAAGCGTTCAGCAAGAATGTGGGGGCGGACTTTGAGATAGATACTAACGCCCGTCTGCTGGAGAAGCTCCCAATTCTCGTCTCTGAGAACGGCGCCGCCGCCTAAAGCAACGACCAAATTTTGTCGCCGTGCCACTTCGTGTAAGGCTTGACTCTCGCGCTCGCGAAACCCAAATTCCCCTTCGGCTTCGAAGATCTTCGCGATTGGGCAGCCTGCGCGCGCTATGATCTCTTCGTCTAGGTCGAGAAACTCCCGCTCCAACACACACCCCAAGAGCCGGCCTACCGTGCTCTTGCCCGCCCCCATAAAACCCATAAGATAGATATTAGAGCCGTGTGCCCGCTTTGAGATCTCGGACATACTCTGTTATGGCCTCGGGAGAAGCCCCTTCAGCGATGCGGGCTGCCAGCGCGCTGCCTACGATCACGCCGTCCGCGCCCGCTCGAACAACTGTTGCGATCTGTGCCCGCGTCGAAAGCCCAAAACCCACAGCAAGCCTCAGATCTTCTGGCAAGAGCGGCCTCACCCGCTCGAGCAACGGCAGCACTGTCGGCGCGAGCGTCTCGTTCATCCCCGTCGTGCCGTAGCGTGACACCAGATACAGAAACCCTGAAGCCAATTCGCAGATCTTCTTGACGCGCTCGTTGTCGGTCTCCGGCGTGGCAAAGAAGATCCGAGCCAACCCGTACTTGCGCGCTTGGTTCACCCATGACGTCGCCTCTTCGATGGGCAGATCGGGGATGATCACGCCGTCCACACCGGCCTCGCTGCACCGCCGCGCAAACGATTCTTCGCCGAGCCGAAAGATCGGATTATAGTATGTCATTAACAGGATGGGCAGCTCGGAGCTTTTGCGCAGCTCGCGCACGATCTGGAGCGCCGTGTGCACGGTCACGCCCTGACGTATGGCGCGGGCGTGAGCAGCTTGCAAGATCGGGCCGTCAGCAATGGGATCGGTGAAGGGCACGCCTAGCTCTAACACGTCCAGCCCACCGGCCTCAAGAGCATGTATGTACTCAAGAGTGCGGGCGAGCTGCGGCTCCCCGGCCATCACATACCCAATGAGCGCGGCTTCGCCTCGCGCGCGCACCTCGTCAAAGCGCTTCTTCAGTCGTTGGCTGAGTATCATAGCGCACCACTGTCTCCAAGTCCTTGTCACCGCGCCCAGAGAGCGTGATCACTATTATTTGATCGCGCTTCATGCGCTTGGCCCGCTGCACCCCCGCGTAGACTGCGTGCGCGGCTTCAAGAGCAGGCAGAATCCCCTCCAAGCGCGCTAAGAGCCGAAAACCCTCGAGCGCCTCTTGATCGCTCACGGCGACGTATTCAGCGCGGCCGAGTTTCTTATATAGCGCGTGCTCTGGGCCGACAGCAGCATAGTCCAGCCCTGCAGCAACGCTATGCGTCTCAGTGATATAGCCGTGCTCGTCTTGCAACAGATACGTCTTCGCCCCGTGCAGCACCCCGACAGAGCCACGGCTGAGCGAAGCCGCTCCCACAGCTTCGACCCCCACGAACTGAACCTTCTCGTCGTTGACGAACGGGAAGAAGGTGCCCATGGCGTTGCTGCCGCCGCCCACGCACGCGACTAACAGATCGGGCAGGCGCTGCTCTTTCCGCAGGAGCTGGCCCTTGATCTCATCCCCGATGACGCGCTGAAAGTCGCGCACGATCATAGGGTACGGGTGCGGCCCGACCACCGACCCAATGAGATAATATGTCGTGGGCACGTTGGTCACCCAGTCGCGCAGGGCTTCATTGATCGCGTCTTTGAGCGTCTGCGAGCCGCTGGTAACCGGGTGCACAATAGCGCCTAAGAGTTTCATGCGCTGGACGTTGAGGGCTTGGCGCTCCATGTCGCGTGCGCCCATGTAGATCTCAGCGTGTAAACCAAGCACGGCGCAGGCCATCGCTGTGGCAACGCCGTGCTGCCCTGCGCCGGTCTCGGCGATCACGCGCCTCTTGCCCATCGTTTTGGCCAGCAGTGCTTGCCCGATGGTGTTATTGAACTTGTGAGCGCCGCCGTGCACCAAATCTTCTCTCTTGAGGAAGATGCGCGCGCCGCCGGCGTGCTCCGTGAGGCGCTTGGCAAAATAGAGCGGGGTCGGGCGACCGCCATACTCAGTGCGCAGCGCCTTCAGCTCGCTCTGGAAATCGAACCGCACAGAGATCTCTCGGTAGGCGCGTTCTAGCTCCTTGAGCGCCGGGACTAAAATCTCTGGGACAAACTGCCCCCCAAACTCCCCAAAGTGCCCCTCCTGGGGCAGTTCATTGAGTTTCGCCGTGCTTTGTTTGATCGGGGTCTTCGCCACCATACGGTTTCACCTTCAAGCGCAACGTTTGACATTATACCCGATAGCTCTGCAGTTTGTCTGGGCGCTCTCATCAATGTACAATTGAATCGTGAGAGAGCATATTAAGCGCCTCGCCCAGATGCTTCGCGAAGCTCGCTACGCCGTGGCTCTCACCGGCGCAGGGGTGAGCACCGATTCGGGCATCCCTGACTTTCGCAGCCCCAGCACGGGGCTCTGGGCGCAGTATAATCCGATGGAAGTCGCTTCTATCGGGGGCTTCCGCAGCAACCCCGCACGCTTCTATGAGTTCTGGCGTCAGCGCTTTGCGAAACTCGCCGACGCCCAGCCCAATATCACCCATAGAGTGCTTGCCCAACTCGAAGCACGCGGCCATCTGCAGTGCGTCATCACCCAGAATATTGACAATCTGCACAAAAAAGCCGGATCAAAACGCGTTTTAGAAGTCCACGGCACCTATACGCGCGGGCTGTGCCTAGGGTGCAAAAAAACTTATACGATCCACGAGATCTTTGAGAAAGTCGAGCGCCATCGCGTTCCGTTGTGCGATGAGTGCAATGATCTTCTTAAGCCCGACGTGGTGCTCTTCGGTGAGCTGCTCACCCCTGATTTTGACCGCGCTCTCGATGAGATCGAACGCTGCGACCTTCTGCTCGTGTTGGGCACTTCTTTAGAAGTCTATCCCATCGCGGGGCTTGTGCCTCAAGCCAAGCTCCGTGGCGCCCAGATCGTTATTATCAATCGTGACAAGACCCCCTTCGATCCCATCGCTGATCTTGCTCTTCATAGCGAGTTGCGACCGGTCATGGCAGAGTTGCAGCGCGTGCTTGCCCTCTAAGGGCTTCTCTGCTAAACTTATTCTACGCTCTTTATGGATACTGTGCTCATTATTGATTTCGGATCGCAGTACACCAAGCTTATCGCGAGATCCGTGCGCGAGCTGGGAGTCTACGCCGAGATCGTTCCCCCGCAGATCTCCCTCGAAGAGATCCAACGCCGCGCCCCAAAGGGGCTGATCCTCTCAGGAGGGCCAGCCAGCGTCTACGCCCCCGATGCGCCTCATATAGATAAGCGCATCTATGAATTGAAGATCCCGATCTTGGGTATCTGTTACGGGATGCAGCTGATGGCCCACGATCTGGGCGGGCAGGTGCTGCGGGGTGCCAAACGCGAGTACGGCCCCAGCACCCTCCAGATCGTCCAGACAGATACTCTCTTTGAGGGGCTCTCTGAACGCGAAGACGTCTGGATGAGCCACGGCGACGAGATCCGAACACTGCCCACAGACTTTGTGTGCTTGGCGAAGACCCCAAATGTTGTCCACGCGGCGATGAAGAGCAAGAACGGGCTTCTGTATGGGATTCAGTTCCATCCCGAAGTCGCTCATACTCCCAAGGGCACAGAGATCCTCAAAAACTTTCTGTTCAAAGTCTGTCGTATTCAAGAACGCTGGCACCCTGGAGATCACGTGCAACAGATCATCGAGAACCTTAAAGAAGAGTTGACGGGTGCTCAGCACGTGCTCATCGGGGTCTCCGGTGGGGTAGATAGCAGCACCGCAGCGGTGCTCGTCCATCGCGCCATCGGGGACAGACTGATTCCCATCTTCATTGACACGGGACTGCTGCGCCTTGGCGAGGCTGAGCGAACGAAAACTGTCTTTGAGAAGCTGGGCTTGCGCGTGCGTATTGTAGACGCGAGCGCGCGCTTCTTCGCACAACTTCAGGGAGTTACCGACCCGGAAGAGAAGCGCCAGCGCATCGGCGCAGAGTTTATTAAAGTTTTCGAAGAAGAAGCTCAGAAACTTGCCTGCGAAGTCGGGGGGATTGATGTCTTAGTTCAAGGGACGATCTACTCAGACGTTATTGAGAGTGCCGGCGCACGCGGTGCCGATAAGATTAAGAGCCATCACAACGTCGGCGGGCTTCCCGAACGATTGCAGTTTAAGATTGTCGAGCCGTTGCGTAATTTTTTCAAAGACGAGATACGCCAGATTGGGCTGCGTTTGGGGATTCCCGAAGAGATCATCTGGGAGCAGCCGTTTCCGGGGCCGGGGTTGGCCGTGAGAATCTTAGGGGAAGTGACCCCTGAGCGCGTGAAAGTATTACAGAGGGTGGACGCGATTGTGCGCGAAGAAATTGGGAGAGCGGGGCTGGCCCGCGCGGTCTGGCAGTATTTCGCTGTGCTGCTGCCCGTGAGAAGCGTCGCGGTCTTGGGGGATGGGCGCGCCTATGGGCACGTCGTCGCGGTGCGCGCCGTAGACAGCCGCGACGGCATGACCGCTGACTGGTTCCATCTCCCCTATGACGTCTTAGAAAGACTCTCGAGCCGGATCACCAACGAGGTCGAAGGGGTCACGCGGGTCGTCTACGATATTACATCCAAGCCCCCGGCAACGATAGAATGGGAATAAGCTTAGCTGCAGCAGAGATGAAGGTCTGTCTCTATCTTGAGGCGGAGAACGTCGTAGCGCGTTCGGGGTTCCGCACGGCGTTTGCCCAGCACGTGCGGGCGCTCGAGAGAATCGGTGTGCCCGTGACCACTGATCCTACAGATTCGTTCGACATCCTCCATTTGCATTGGTTTGGCCCGCGCTCGCTCTATTATCTAAAAAAAGCGAAACAGCAGGGCAAGATAGTCATCGCTCATGCCCACAGCATCGGTGCGTATGATTTCAAAGACAGCTTCACGCTCTCCAATACGTTTGCGCCGCTCTACGAAAAATATCTGAACTATTTCTATGAGAAAAGCGATGCGATCTTCACGCCCTCACAGCACGCCAAGCGATTGCTCCAGGCCCAAGGGATTACCAAGCCCATCTACGTTGTCAGCAATGGCGTCGACTTGGAGCGATTCAGATTCGACGCGCAGGCGCGGGAGGAGTATCGGCGGCGCTTCAAGCTGAGGCGTTTCACGGTCTTCTCCGCGGGCAATGTGATCCCTCGCAAGGGTGTTTTAGATTTTCTCGAAGTCGCCCGACGATTGCCCCACTTTGACTTCATCTGGTTCGGCCATACGTGGAGCCGCTTGCTCGCGTTTGACAGCGAGATGCACCAGGCGCTCGACGAGCGCCCTCCTAATGCGAAGCTTCCCGGATTTATTGAAGAGACTCCCGGCGCGTTCTCCGCGGGCGATCTGCTCTTCTATCCGTCCTACGGGGAGACGCACGGATTGGTACTCTTTGAGGCAGCAGCCCTCCGGCGCCCCATTCTGGTGCGCGACCTACCGGAGTACACCGCTGCGGGATGGAGCGATGGGGAGAATTGCCTCAAGGGCAAGACCCTCGACGATTTCTGCGCAAAGATCACACTTTTAGCCCAAGACGCCTCGCTGCGCGAGCGGCTTGCTCAAGCGGCGTATCGTCTGGCAGAAGCGAACTCACTTGAGCGTGTGGGACATCGACTGCATCAGCTCTACACAGAGCTTCTCGAGCACCATGTGCGTTGAGGAGTGAAGGGGGGAAAGTATGAGAGTCTGTCTCTACTTGGAAGCCGCGGATCTTGTGGCGAAGTCCGGCTTCAAGACGGCCTACGAACAGCAGCACAAGGCGCTGCAAACCGTCGGGGTGTCAGTCACCGATGACCCCGACTCCGAGTATGATCTACTTCATCTGCACTTCTTCGGGCCGAAGTCGCTCTTTTATCTGAAGCGCGCCAAGCGCCTCAAGATCCCCGTGGTCGTCCATGCTCACAGCATGGGCGCCCATGACTTCGAAGATAGCTTCACGCTCTTCAATTCCATCGCGCCGCTCTACGAAAAATATCTCTATTATTTTTATGAGTCGAGCGACGCGATCTTCACGTGCTCCCAGTACGCCCGCGAATCCCTTCGATCTCAAGGGATCACTAAGCCCATCTACGTCGTGAGCAACGCTGTAGACAGAGGGCGTTTTCGCTTCTGTGAAGAGAGCCGTCGGATGTGGCGAGCGCGCCTGGGACTGAGAAATTTTACGGTCTTTTGCGCGGGCAACGTCATCCCCCGCAAGGGCGTGCTCGACTTTCTTGAAGTTGCGCGACGGCTCCCACAGATAGAGTTCGTCTGGTTCGGCCACATCTGGCCCAAGCTCTTGACGTTCTACCCAGAGATGCACAAAGCCCTCGAGCACAAGACCCCAAACGTGAAGATGCCCGGCTTTGTGGAAGACACCCCAGCAGCGTTCTCCGCAGGCGATCTGTTCTTCTTCCCGTCGCTGCGCGAGAACCAGCCGATGGTCCTCTTAGAAGCTGCGTCTTTAGGGCGACCGTTGGTCGTGCGCGATATCCCCGAATACCGTGGGTGGCTCATAGATAACGTCAATGCGCGCATGGGCACGTCTCTTGAAGAATTCGCAGAGATTATCTCAGAGCTCGCGCAGAACCCTCACGAGTGGCAGCGGCTCTCCCAAGCCGCACAAGACCTAGCGCAGGCAAGCAGTCTGCCCGTCGTGGGGCAACACCTGAAAGAACTCTATGAGCAGCTCGTGCGAGCTCCGGTGCCCCTATGAAGCTCTCCGTGGCCATCCCCGCACATAACGAAGAGCAATATATTGTGCACTGTTTAGACTCCTTAGCGCGACAAGAGTTTGCGGGGGAGCTCGAGATCGTGGTCTGTCTCAATCTATGCACGGACAAGACTGAGGAGATCGTGCGGGGCTTTGCGCAGCGCTCCCCTTGGCCGGTCAAGATCGTCTTTGAAGGGCGCAAGGGGGTCGGCTGGGCGCGCCAGACGGCATGCCTAGCAACATCAGGGGAGATCATCGCCAGCGCCGATGCCGATGCGATCTACCACTCTGATTGGGCGGCGCGGATCGCGCGCGCGTTCTCTGAAGACCCGAAGTTGGTAGTGCTCTACGGCCCCGTGAGACTGCGGGGCTTTGGGGCCTTCTGGGGGTTCTTCCACCCCATACTCAATGACGCGATCACCCACGGGGGGCGTCTTTTTGGGTGGCACAACGTGATCGGGTCGAATTTCGCGATGCGCCGCGAGGCGTTTTTCGCCGTGGGCGGGTTCAATACTTCACTCAAGGCTTTAGAAGACCACGAGATCGTGAGGCGATTGCGTCGCCTGGGCCGAGTTCGCTATGATGCGCATCTCGTAGCATACGCGTCGGCGCGTCGCTATAATCGCTTGGGAGTCTGGAAAACTATAAGTTTTTATGTACGCAACGCGGTGCGCGCGTTAGTGCTCAAGCGCGAGACGGAAGATCTAGAAGACCTGACTCCCTCACCCCAGGCCCCTCTCCCCTTGGAGGGAGAGAGGAGCAGGGGTGAGGGGATGTCAAGAAAGGGGTAGTGTGAACACTCCAAAAGTCGTCGTTATCGCTCTTGATGGGGCGACGCTCGATGTGATCGAGCCGTGGGCGGCAGCAGGGCACCTGCCCAACTTAAAAAAACTCATAGATGGTGGCGCTGTGGCGCGCTTGGAGAGCACTCAGCCGCCGATTACCGGGGCAGCCTGGACGAGCTTCCAGACGGGAGTCCAGCCGGGACGTCATGGGATATTCGACTGGCTTGCCCGCAAAGACGGGAGCTATCAGCTTGCACCGATCAGCTCACAGTCTATTCACAGAGAAGTCCTGTGGGAGTATCTCAGTCGCCATGGCAAGCGCGTCGGCGTGATGGGCGTCCCCGTCAGTTACCCCGCTCGTCCCGTCAACGGCTTTCTGCTCACGGATCTGTTGACGCCCGACGGGGCAAACTATGCCTTCCCTCCAGAACTCCAAGACGAGATCGAGCGCGAGATCGGGCCCTATCCCGTCATGCCGGAGCACTGGCGCGGGCGCTACGCCGCGCGCCAATGGCTCGACAATCTGAAAGATTCTCTCGCGCGTCGCGTGGAGATCGCGCTGTATCTGCTGCGCAAAAAACCCTGGGACTTCTTTATGATTCACATCATGGAGACGGACTCCGTCTCCCATCAAATGTGGCATCTGTTAGATCATATCAAGCGTCCGCGCTATCACGGTGGGGACTGTGCGGGCAACCCGATTTTAGAGATCTATCAGCTTGCTGACAGAGCCGTCGGTCGGATTCGCGAAGCGCTCGACGACAGCGTGACACTCTGTGTCATCTCCGATCACGGCTTTGGCCCGCTTTTTTATAATATCTATCTGAACTGCTGGCTCTACGAGCACGGCTATCTGGTCTTGAAGAAGAACGTGACGACGCTGCTGAAGAAGCTCGCGTGGCGCGCGGGACTGACCCCGGAAAATCTCTATGTCTTGGCAGAACGATTGAGGTTGCTCGATCTTGGGGCGCGCCTGCGCCACGGGAACTTACACGATCTCTTAGGGCGAGTCTTTTTGTCAACACACAATATAGATTGGCCCAGAACGCGCGCGTACTCCCACGGCAACGTTGGGCAGATCTATCTCAATCTCAAGGGGCGCGAACCCCAAGGCTGCGTTGCCCCTGAAGAAGCCCCAACGCTCATGGCGGAGCTCATAGCCGGGCTCAAAGAATTTACCAATCCCTACACGGGCAGCCCGATTTTTGAGAGAATCTATCGCAAAGAAGAGATCTACTGGGGTGAAGAAATAGCACGCGCGCCGGAGATTCTCCTCGTTCCCAAGGACGGCTATATGGCGGTGGGCACCACGGAATTTCTCTCAAACAGGACGATCTCGCTGACGTATGCCGGATCGGGCTGGCATCGGATGGAAGGGGTCTTCCTTGCCCAGGGGGATTCTATCCGACCCGGACGAAAGAAAAAGCTCCGAATAATAGATCTCTTCCCGATTATTGTGACGGCGCTCGGTGTGCCAGTCCCGGCAGATATAGATGGGCGCGTCCCGCATGATATCTTTGCCTTCTCACACTTACCCCCTCACCCCTTAGTCCCCTCTCCCTCAGAGGGGAGAGGGGAGAGAGAGGTGAGGGTGAAGCAGGGCAGGGGTGAGGGGGTCAGAGAGAGATCTCCCGACGCCCGTTGGGAGAAAGAAATTCGTGAGCGCCTGAAGGGCTTGGGGTACGTCTAGTATGCTGCGGCGGCATCTATTTGTGGGCTTTTCGGTGATTCTTGGGATCGGGATTCTCTGTGGGGTTCTGGTCTATTTGGGCTGGAATTCTGCGACATCGCTCGGGGCACGATTTTGGGCTGGGGTCGGCATCGTCGTGAACCAGATCGCGATGCTGGGATGGTGGGGGTTCTTCTCGTTGGCGGGGATTGTCGTGGCAACGTTACTCTGTTGGTCACTCAGCTGGTGGGTTATCTTGAGGGCGTATGGAGTGCGCGTGAGCTGGTGGGCCACGTGGCGCGCGCGGGTGTGCGGATTCGCTATCACGTATCTGACGCCCTCGATGTATCTAGGAGGCGAGCCGGCGAGCGTCTATCTGATTGCGCGGGAGCAGCAGGGGTCTTCGCCGGCGACGCGCATCGTCGCGACGATCTTGGTGGCCAAGCTCTTAGAGGGGCTGTGTCTGCTCGCGTTTATCTATTTAGGGGTTTATTACGCGCTGGCGACGAGACTGTTGCCCCTAGACGACACAGGAGCCATCGTGACGGGGATGGTGCTGTTTGGGGTCTTCTTGGCGCTCTTGATGATTAATCTTGCAGGGCATCGGTTGTGGGGGGCGCGCCTGTTGGGGTGGCTGAAGCGTCATCTGCCGTGGAAGCACGCTTTAGAGATCGCCGAGGCTAAAGTGCGTGAAGTCGAAGAAGATGTCTTCATCGCGTTTCGGGAGCATGGGCGGGTGACACTGCTCGCGTTTGTGCTGAATCTCTTGGCGTCATTCTTTGTCTTCCTGCGTCCGCAAGTCTTCTTCATCTTTGCGTTGCGGGCGTTCTTCCCGGTGTCGCATCTGGCGATGATCTACACGCTCTTTATCTTTTTGGGAGCGCTCTTTTGGGTGACTCCTGGGGGGACGGGGGTCTTTGAAGTGGGGAGCTGGGGGATCTTCAGCTTGTTTTCACTTATCTCACTCGTGACACACACGCCCATTGCTGTGCCGCAGGAGAGTGCTATAGCGTTTGCGCTCACGCTCAAGACGATAGAGTTCCCCTTGGTTGGGCTGGGGCTGTTCTATCTGATCCGTGTGGGGTTTTTAAAGATCCCCAAGCCGCCGCTGCACCGTTAGATCATCTTTCTTCATACTTTGCCTACTGTGCTGTTACCCGCTATACTCTTATTGACCAACGTTAACCATTTAGGAGGGATTAGAGATGGCTGAGAAAAGCCTCAAAGTGAGCCGAATACCTGCTACCCAAGCTAAGATCCACTTTGGTGAACTGATTCGCAGGGTAAAGCTAGGCAAGGAATATATCATTGTAGAACGGGACGGCATCCCGGTGCTGGGCATCTTGGACGCCGATGAGCTGGAAGACTACCTGGATTTGCGTGATGAGGCCTTAAAGGTCCAAATAAGGCGAGGCTACCGGCAGTACAAGGCGGGCAAGACTCGTCCCGTGGAGGAGGTCCTCTCCGAAGTGCGAGAAGCGACTCAGCGGCGGAAGTGAGGGAATGGGATGGGATGGGATGGGATGGGATAGCCCGTGTATTCTGCCTACCGTATTGTTAGCTCCCCCTACTTCGACCAAGACTACAAAGCACTGGCCAAGCGCAACCCGCAAGTGGTCTCCCTGGTGGAAGCAATGGTAGAAGCCTTGAGGCAAGACCCTTACAACCGCAGCGGACAGCATAACATCAAGAAGCTCAGAGGAGTGAAGAAAGGGGAGGGACAGTGGCGCATTGCCTTGGGGGATTATCGGATTCGCTACGACATCTTTGGGCGGGATGTGCTACTCTATTCCTGCAAGCATCGCCGTGAGGCTTACAGGGGATGAGAGAGTTCATAAATAATTTACTTCACATTGGGATTGCTTGCAGCAAACGGCCCATTGGGGTTGGGCACAAGCCAAACAGTCAGCACGAACGCTGCGCTAACTTTAGGCCAGCTCTCGACGCTGAACCCGAATAAGCGTCCTTCGTCGGGCTTGAACGCGACATAGCGAACCCCAACTAATTTCTGAGCGCTGTCGTAGAGCAAGATCGGTGGTGTCGCCAGTGCCAACGGAGCATTCAGAATCTTCTCGCTCAGATAGACTTGCCCAAGCCCGGCAACAAAAGCCCCTAACGGACGATACCCCTCAGCTTGAGCGGCATCGCGATAGCGCGAGAAATTCTTATAGCTATAATTAAGATGGTTGAGCATCTCCAAGTCTTGCTGGGTGAGCAGATAGCGCGTCCCCGGAACATAAACCCCAATGCCGAAGCGCGTCGCCGCGTCTTTCAGCTCCTCATCAGTGACGCGCCCGTCGCGCGTGTAGTAGTGTAACCCCTTGGGGAAATTGATCTCCCCTGTCAGCGACGTCGTCGCTAAAGTATTTATATCAAATCCTAACGGGACGCGCCCGATGACCGTCACGACTGCTGAGAACTCAGCGGTGCGCCCTTGGCTGTTGGTCACGCGTAGCTTCACGGCTCGCGGCCCAGAATCGCTGAACGCGTGCTGCACCGTCGGCGTCGTCACCGTCTCGTCAAAGACCCCGTCGCCGTTCCAGTCCCACTCGTACTGAGTGATCTCGCCATTGCCCGACTGCGACGCCGAAGCGTCGAACGTTACGGGGTCTCCGGCGTTGGGCACAGCAGGCGAGAACGTAAAGCGCGCCATAGGGATCGCCGATGGCGTCGCGCCAACGCCACCGATCGTCACAGTCTTTGTGAAGTCTGTCGTCGCGCCGTCTTCGTCAGTCACGCGCAGCGTCACGTTGAAGTTCCCCGCACCCTCAAAGACGCGACAGACTTTGGGTTCTGTCGTCGTCTCGTCGAACGTCCCGTCGCCGTCGAAGTCCCACGCGTAGCGCACGATCACCCCGTCGGGATCGGAAGATTCGGAAGCGTCAAAACAGACTTGATCGCCCATCTTTGGCGTTTCGGGGGAGAAGCGAAACGCCGCGACGGGAGGCTTGTTGAGCTTATTCACAGTTAGCGTCACGGTGGGGATATTCTGTTTCTGAAGTTTATTCTTCGGATCGCGATATTCGATGACGGAAGCTTGCCCAAGCTCGATGGTCCCGCCGGCGCGCGCCCCGATCTGAAATGAGACAGTGCGGGTCTCGCCGGCGACGACGACCGGGAAATTCCACTCAAGAACGGTTGCGCCCTTAGCGCCGCGCCGCACCTGCGCTGGCTCAAACGCGCTCTCAAAGAGAATCTGTTCGGGCAGTGTGATAGTGAGTCGCACGAAGCGTGCTACGGCTTGGCGGCCGAGCTTCTTCAGAATCCCTTCGTAGACTTGGGCGTTGTAGCTCCCAAAGAACGCGCCCCCAGATTTTTGCGCGATCTGGCTGAGCGCGACCCTATTCATAGCGCCGCTGAGGCCTAGGGCATAGATGGGAATATTATTCTCTTTGGCGCGCTGGGCTTCGGATACGGGCGAGCGCCCTACGAGGCTATTGCCATCGGTGGGCACGATGATCGCGCGCACGGCGTTGGGGCGACCATGCGCGGTCAATTCGTCAATGGCGAGGGCGAGGGCTTCGCCCAATGCTGTCTTTTTCCCGGGCTGCGCCCCGTCAATGATCTGATACGCTTGTGCGCGATCCGGTGAGAGCGGCAGCAGCATCTCGGCGGTCTCGGCAAAGCCGACAACAGCGATCTGATCGTCGCCGTTCAGATGGTGTAGAAATTCTTTGCCGATCTTCTTCACCGTCGCGAGATTGACGCTTGCCGAACGATCAAGCAAGAAGACGACGTCTACGGGTCTTTCTGGGGCGGGCAGCCCGCGCAGAAGAATTTTAACGGCGGAAGAGTCCGGAGACTGTCCGCTGCTCTTCGTGAAGATCGTATTTGGGTCTACAATCTGCTCGATCTGCAACTCCCACGTTTGCGCGTGAACGTGGGCAGTGAGCGCAATCAAGCCGAGGGCTATCAAAAACTTCCTCACAGTCGTTCACCGTCTTTGAGTCTAGCCGAAAGTGGGGGCAAGAGTCAATAGTGCACAGTAGCTGGCGTTACGTCCAGAGCGTGATCTTTGCTACAGAAGACCTCGCGCCAGCGTTGCAGGAGATAGGGCTTCACCGCTGCCACAGAGACCTCTCTGTTGAGAAGTGCGCTCATCGAGGTCATGACGTCGCCGTCGAGGCCGCAGGGGCGGATCATGCGAAAATATCTCAAATCTACGGAGACGTTGAGGGCGAAGCCGTGATAGCTCACCCACCGTTGCACAGCGATCCCGATAGAAGCAATCTTGTGAGAGCCTACCCAGACGCCCGTCAGCCCCGGCCGACGCTGGGCGTCAAGCGAAAAATCTTTCAGAGTGCGGATGAGCACTTCTTCCAGGTCGCGCAAGAAGCGATGGACATCTCGCCCGCGATTTTTGAGGTCTATAATAGGGTAGCCTACAAGCTGCCCCGGCCCGTGAAACGTGATATCCCCACCACGCTCAACGATAAAGACCTCACCCCCAGCCTCTCTCCCCTTCGAGGGAGAGGGGAGCGGGGTAAGGGGGCTAGAGAAGGGCCTCCCTCCTCGTCCCACAGTAAAGACCGGCAGATGCTCAACTAAGATGAGCGTATCTGGGATCCGTCCGGCTTGGCGCTGCGCGACCAGCTCCTTCTGCAAACGCCATATCTCTTGATACTCTCGCGTTCCCAGATCGAGCACGTTCATGGCGCTATTTCTTCACGCTGCCCCGATAGAACGGGATCTTAGTTATTTGGGCTTTCTTTCTCTGCCCGCGAATCTCGATCTCTATCATTGCCGTTGGAGAAGTATCTGACGCGACAAACCCCATCGCTAGGAACGCACTGACTGACGGGGCGAACATCCCGCTGGTGACAGCTCCGACCTCTCTGCCGTCAGCGAAGATTTTATAGCCCTGACGCGGCACGCCCGGCTCGAGCATCTTCAGCCCGATAAGCTTTTTCTTCGTGCCCTGGCGCTTCTGCGCGAGCAGGACCGCTTTGCCGTTATAGTCGCAGTCTTTCTCTTTGACCGTCCAGCCTAGGCCCGCTTCGATGGGGGTTGTCTGTTCGTCCAACTCGTGCCCGTAGAGGGGCATGCCCGCTTCAAATCTGAGCGTGTCACGCGCCCCAAGCCCGATGGGCTTGGCCCCGGCTCTTATGAGCTCCTCCCACAAGCGCACGATCACGCTCGGCTCGGCGTAGATCTCAAAGCCGTCTTCCCCCGTATACCCTGTGCGTGAGAGCAGAACTCTAAAGCCGAGCACTTCAGTGTGCGTCGCCCAGTAGTATTTTAACTCCTTGAGAGAACACTTCGTGAACGGCTGCAAGAGCGATTCGACCTTCGGCCCCTGAAGAGCGATCTGGCCGTATTCGGCGCTGACGTTCTTCACCGTGACCTTGAATTTTTGTGCGTTCTGCTGCACCCATGCGAAGTCTTTCTCAGCGTTAGCCGCGTTGACGACAAGCAAGAAACAATCTGGGAGCTTGTACACTAGCAGATCGTCCACGGTGCCCCCAGATTCATAGCACATGGGAGAGTAAAGCACTTGATAATCTTTCAGGGTGCTGATGTCGTTGGTGATGAGTGTTTGCACGAGATCGAGCGCGTGGGGGCCCGCAATCTCGAGCTCGCCCATGTGGCTGACATCGAAGATCCCTACAGAACTGCGCACTGTCTGATGTTCTTCGATGATGCCCGTGTACTGAATGGGCATCTCCCAGCCGCCAAACTCGACGAGCTTTGCGCCTAAGCGCCTGTGGGCTTCGTAGAGTGGGGTTCGCTTCAAGACCATAGCTTCAGACTCCTCTCTTAATTTTTAGAGAATCTCTCTCTTGGGGTCACGGGTCATAAGGGCATTGAGCTGATCAAGAGGGCGAGCGCCCTCGTAGAGCACGGCATAGACGGCTTCGGTGATCGGGACTTCGACGTTGTGTTCCCTTGCGAGCGCGCGCACGGCTTGCGTCGCGTAGACGCCCTCCGCGACCATGGACATGCTCTTTAAAATCTGGTGGAGCGATTCCCCCTTGCCCAAGCGATACCCCACGCGGCGGTTCCGGGAGTGTTCGCTCGTGCACGTCGCCACAAGATCGCCTACCCCCGAAAGCCCAAAAAACGTCTCGCGTCGCGCGCCCAAGTGCACTCCTAATCGCACCATCTCTGCCAGCCCGCGCGCGATGAGCGCTGCTTTCGCATTGTCTCCTCCGTAGCCTAAGCCGTCGAGAATCCCCGCAGCCAAAGCGATCACGTTCTTCACCGTGCCGCCGTATTCAACACCCAGTAGATCGTCGCTGAGATAGACGCGAAATCGCTCAGTCATCAGAGCGCGCTGGAGTCTTTCGCCAAGAGCGAGATCCCTCCCCGCTAAGACGACGCTTGTGGGAAAATCGCGCCCGACTTCTTCGGCGTGGCTTGGGCCGGAGAGCGTGAAAATATGCTCTGTGCCCAGCTCTTGCTGTAAAACCCCTGACATAGTGAGCAAAGAGTCGCGCTCTAGCCCTTTGGCGAGATTGATCCAGGCGTGAGGGTCGGCAGAGATCTCTCGGAGTGCGCGGGCCGTCTCACGCATAGCAAACGACGGTACGGCCAACAAGACCACATCGGCGTCTGCGACGGCACGAGCAAGATCGCTTGTGATCACCAGATGCTCTTTGGGCAAAGAGACACCCGGGAGATACTGTTTGTTCTCCCGAAGAGCGTCGAGCTCTTGGGCAAATTGAGGGCGTCGTGCCCATAGTCGAACAGTATAGCCCTTACGCGCCAAGAGCCGGGCCAGGGCTGTTCCCCAGCCCCCAGCCCCGATGATGGCACAGTTCATAAATTGAGCTTAATATATCTTGGGGAGAATGGCAACCCCAGCCTCGATGAAACTTAAGGGCGATCTCGTTACTATATACTGGTGTATCAAGCGCCCTGCTGTGGGGGTGATGCTGTGCAGGGTAGCTATTTCAAGCACTACTGGAAGGGAGCAGCCCTTCCAAAAGGAGGATCTTCATGAAGCGTCTCAGTCTTGTCGTGTTGGGGGTTGTCCTGATGGGCTTGGTCGGTGTGAGCCCAAGCTTCAGCCAAGGACAACCGTCGCCGTTAGGGATTGTCATCCAGCCGTCGGAGTTCCAAGCGTTCATCCAAGTGAGTCGTCCCGTCTGTGCCGTCGGACAGACCATCGAGATCCAGTATCGCGCGAGCGAAGCCCCGTATTTTGCGTATATTCTCGACATCCAAGGCAACAACGTCACGCGACTCTTGCCCAATCGCTTCGAGCCGAACAATCAAGTCAACGATACCAACTGGCACACCCTGCCGGGTGTAGCCATATATAGATTAGTCTGTTCGCCGCCACTTGGTCCGGAGTACGTGCAGATCATCGCGTCGACGGAGCGCATCCCGCAGCTTGAGGGCGGCAGCGGTGACTTCCCGCTTCTGGGCACCAACCCACAAGCTGTCGGGCAGCAGATCCAGCAAGCGATCCAAGCGATTGTTCCGACAGCAAAGGTCGCTACGGCTGTCGCGAACCTGCAGATCGTCTCTGGGCAGCAGCAGCCGCCAAGCTGTCCGCCCGGCTATGTAGGAACGCCGCCCAACTGCGTGCCGGTGAGTCAGCCGCCAGCGGGGTTTAACGTCCAACAGGTGATCACGCCGAGCTCGCCGCAGTTCGCCCAGATGTCGGGGCAGATCATGGCCAAGCTCCAAGCCGCAGGGCTGGCTCAAGCGCTAGCTCAAGCGCAGGCCACGCAGATCCCTCAAGGCCAAAACGCTGCCCCATTGAGCACTGCACCCCAGCAGATCAGCATCCAACAGATCCAGAACACTTACGTCTTCACTGGGGTGCTCCGGCTCAATCAGAACGCGACGGTCTCGGGGCACACCATCCCCGCGGGGAATTATCTGACGGCCATCGGCGAGGACCCGATCTTCGTGCTCATTGATATCTTCACGGGCCAGATCGTGGTCATCATCATCGTCACAGTGCCGCCGATCTTCACGCCGTTCGATCTTTTGCTGTTCTTCTTCGGGTGGTTCTTCTCGCCCTTCCCTGGGCCGTTCCCGTTCCCCTTCCCGTTCCCCTGGCCCTTCCCAATTGTAATGCCTGCGGCCTGTTCGGGCTTGCCGAACCAATTCCCGTTCACGGTCGCCATCGGCAGTGGCGCCCCGATCGTGAGCTTGCCAGGGGTGATGCAGATCAAGGACGCCGGCTGGTTCTTCAACGCCTTGCAGATCCAATCGCTCGGCCCGGCGCTCTCGTTCCAGCGATTCACCTCGTTTGGCAGCTTCGCCTTCGGGTTCATCGGGTCGTTCAGCACAGCGAACTTGCCCTACACCTCGTTGGGCACCTTCGTGCTCCTGGTGCAAGGGGGCGGAAAGACGACTTGTATCCAGGGCGTGGTGAGCTTTGGAACGGTCTTCGGGTTCGCGTCGCATAACTAACTAAATTAGAGAGCACGTCGGCGGGGCTCGATCCAGCGTGATCGAGCCCCTTTCTCTTTTAGCTCTTCACTATGCGCCACAGAAAGCCAAGCCCCACACCAATGCCCGCGACCCCTAGCAGGAGGCCAAACTCCTCGTGCCGATAGAAGAGCACGATGATGGCGCCCAGCACGATGAGCGCCACTGCGCCTCCTAGGCGGACCCAGTCCCGCAGCGTCTTCATAATGATCTTTTGGGAGGGCCGTCATAGACGAGCCGCCCACCTTCTAGCACCCACAAGCGCGATGCACCGCTAGGGACAGCTTCAGTAGTCACTACGATTACAGTTGTTCCTTGAGCGTGCAGGTCTTGAAGCAGCGTGAGCAGTTCGGCTTGCCCAGCTGGGTCGAGCGCCGAGAGCGTCTCGTCGAGAATGAGCACGTTAGGGCTGAGCGCGACCATAGCAGCAATAGCCAAGCGCGCTTGCTCACCCACACTCAAATGATGAGATGATTGCTCCCGCACGAGATCCCAGTCCAGGCCGACAGCTTCGCAGGCCCAGCGCGCGCGCTGCTCCGCTTGGGCTGTGCCGATCCCCTGCGCTCTCAACCCCAGAAGAAGCTCCTCGTAGACGCTCTCACCAAGAAGCTGTTGGTGTGGCTCTTGGAAGACCAGCCCTACGGAGCGGACTCGCTCGCTGGCTCGGAGCGCGTGTATGGGGGTGTCGTTCCACAGAACGCATCCGGAAGTCGGCTGCACTAGCCCCGCCAGCACCTCGACGAGCGTCGTCTTCCCTGAACCTTCCGGCCCAGTAATCACGATAAACTCCCCTGCAGTCACGTCCGCAGAAAAATCCCTGAGCGCAGGGACAGAGTCATAGTGAAAGCGTAAGCCTTGGGCGTGCAGCTTCCAGTCTGCAGTTTCCAGTTTCCAGTTCTCAGTGAGACAGTTCAAACTGGAAACTGACGAACTGGTAACTGACAAACTGGACTTCAATTGCACAACTCGGTCTACGTGCTCTTGCCAAAATTCTTTATGGGAGATGATGAGCACTCCCTTGTGCTCCGAGCGCAGCTCGCGCACGAGCGAGAGCAAGAGCGCCAAGCCATCGCGATCGGCAGTGCGATCCGGCTCGTCGAGTATGTAGTACTCCGGATCCATCGCGAGGATCCCCGCCAAAGCCACACGCTGCCGCTCCGCTGGCGTGAGCGACTCGATAGTACAAAGCGCCTTGCCGTGCAAACCAACGCGTTCCAATGCACGCACAGCGCGTCTTTGAATATCTTCGGGAGCGAGCGCAAGATTCTCCAATCCGAACGCGACATCTTCGAGGGGCGTCTGCGCGATGATCTGCTCATGGCTCTCTTGGAAGAGCAACCCGACACGGCGCCGCACCTCGCGGGGGTCTTGGTCTGTCCGAATCCCGTCAACGGTCACTGTTCCCTCTGTAGGGATGAGCAGGCCGGCCATATAGCGAGCCAGCGTCGTCTTGCCGGAGCCGTTCCGCCCTGTCAATAAGACGATCTCGCCTCGCTCAAGGGAGATATCGATCTTGTCTAGGAGCACTCTAGGGCGTGAACCACACGAGGAAAGGCGATGGACGAGCCCGCGCACTGCGATCATTGCTGGGAGGAGGAAGACACGGGCAGGTCTTGCCCGCTTGGCTGAGCACCCAGTGCACAGCCCGCTGGAGCGTCTCGGATTCGCGCTCGGTTATGACATCAGGAGTGATGCCGGTCTCGTGCACCCGACGGCCCTTAGGCGTGAAATACTCTGCTGTTGTCAACAAGATCGCCGAGCCGTCGCTCAGCGTAAACGACGTCTGGATGACGCCCTTGCCGAACGTTCTCTTTCCAAAGAGCACCCCCATCTGATGATCTTGGATCGCCCCGGCGACGATTTCAGAGGCGCTCGCTGTGCCTCTATTGATCAGCACAGCCAACGGCAGATTGGGGTAACGATTCCCTTTGGAGTTATAGACTTCTGAACCATTGCGGCTCTGGACTTTCAGCACCGGCCCTGCGTCAATGAACAAGCTCGCTAGATCTACGGCTTGGGTGAGCAATCCGCCGGGGTTGTTGCGCAAATCTAAGATCAAGCCCTTGACGCCCCGCGCGACCAAGTCTTTCAAGGCTTTTTCGACGTCCACGCGCGTCAGGGTATTGAACGTATAGACTTGGATATAGCCCACTTGACCGTTGGCGAGCACGCTGTGACTGACGATCTTTACAGTGATGATCTCGCGCACGATCTCAAAAGTCTTTGCGGTGCCGTCTTCGCGGCGGATTTTCAAAGTGACAAGAGTGCCCTTGGGGCCGCGCAGCTTCCTCACCGCTTGCTCTTGCGTGATGCCCTCTGTAGATTGCCCATCGATCTCAACAATCCAATCCCCAGCTTCGATGCCGGCGCGGCTCGCCGGGGTATCGGGCAACGGAGCAACGACTAGCAGCTTTCCGTCTCGCACCTCGATCTGCATCCCCAGCCCGCCAAACTCCTCGACGACTTCTTTTTCAAACCCCTCGTTGAACTGACGGTAATCGTCTGCAGAGAGATAGCGACTGTAGGGATCGCCCAGGGTCTCGACCATGCCCTCAATAGCCCCCTTGAGCAAGCGGGCATCGGGGGCGTTTTCGGGCCGATAGAAGTTCGATTTGATGCGTTGGTACGCTTCGAAGAGCGGGCTGAAGAGCGCTGGGGCACCGGGCTGTTGCCCGCGCACGGCGAAGAACCCCCACAGCCCAGCGGCCACAAAGACCAGGGCTACACCGAGTGCCAGGCCGCGATAGAATTTGCTCTGCACGATCGCACTCCTCCTCTGTTCTATGATCTTAGCAAGAGTCAAGAGGCGCTGCAATCCGCATCCCACAGCTTGATGGTCCTGTCATGGTCAGGAGCCCGCAAGCGACTGGGATGGTTCTCATCCAATTCCCATTTCACGGGGTTTTCAGAGATATACCTGCGAATCTCGTTCCATTCGTCTTCGCTTCTGATGACGTGCTCGTAATAATTGCGTTGCCATAGACGGTGGCGGAACGGGGGCCAGACATTTTGAGCGACCCTTCGTCTGTAGCGGGTCGTCGTCAGGGATTTAAACCGATGCACCACATCCGACAACGACATGGTAGGGGCAGGCCCCTGTGCCTGCCCCAGCCCCTGTGCCTGCCCCAGCCCCTGTGTCTGCCCTGAACGATCAGGGCAACCACGGGGGGTTGCCCCTACATTTAACAACACGATCCCATGCACATGGTTAGGCATGACCACGAACGCATCAACCTGCACGCCGGGGTAATGGTGTGGCAATTCGTTCCACGTTTGTTGAACCATCTGCCCGATCTCATTGAGGATCATCTGGCCATCGCGAACCTCGCCAAGGATACATTGGCGATCTTGGGTGCAGATCGTGACAAAATAGGCACCGGGGCGGGCGTAATCGAACCCCCGCAGGCGGATCGAGCGGCGACGGTGCTTGTCAGGATCGTACCAGGTCATTGCATCATTCTGTAGGGGCAGGTCCCTGTGCCTGCCCCGGCCCCTGTGCCTTTCTTAAAAAAGATGCTGCACCTAAACGTTCCGCACAGGGGGTTGCCCCTACCATCCCCTCACCTCCCCGTAAGATCGCTCACATCCCAGAGCTTGATGGTCTTGTCACCGGACCCAGAGGCCAGGAGCCTCCCATCGGGGCTGAAGGCGACGGACAAGACATAGCCGGCCCCAGTTCACATCCCCACCGTCAGATAGATCCGTGGGCTTGGCTCACCCAGCCCTTGGGCGATTCCCAAGCGCAGCGCCCAGCTCGCAAAATACCCCGTCGTCAGCGAGAGCCTGATCTCAACGCCAAAGCCGAGCTTCACGTTGTCTAGAGTGAGCGTCTCTCCAGCAAGACCCATATCCACAAAGACCCCTCCGCCAAGATCGTCGCAGAAGATCGGCCAAT